>CAZENM010000050.1:0-17308 GCA_964513575.1 uncultured bacterium
TTCGCAGTCTCTAAGGTTAAGCGTTTGCAAGCTTGTAAGTCCTGCAAGCTCAAGGGTGGTGAGATCTTTGCAGCCACTAAGGGAAAGCTCTTGCAAGCTTGTGAGTCCCGCAAGTTTAACGGAGATGAGGGCATCGCAGTCGCTAAGGTTAAGCTTTTTCAAGTTTGAGAGTCCCTCAAGTTTCAGGGAGGTGAGAGCTTCGCAGTCACTAAGGTTAAGCTTTTTTAAGTTTGTGAGTTCTGCAAGATTCAGCGTGGTGAGAGCTTTGCAGCCACCAAGGGAAAGTGTTTGTAAGCTCGTGAGGTGATTTATTTCTTGCAGTCCTCCTCCCTTAATTTTAGACGATTTTATAAATAAGTGATTAAGATTGGTGCAATTTTTTAATAATCCTTTTAGCTGACTATCGTTAACTTTTTTTTTCGTTAGATCCAATGTGTGTATGTATTTGCTATTTTCATTTACGAACGAAGTCAGAGTTTCTATACTCAGGGAGTTTCCTGGGGTAAGCTCTATCTGGACATTATCTTGGCCAACAGCTTCTGCTAGAAGGGGAATGTAACTGTTTAATTTGTTGATATCGGCATCGTTATTTTGTTTGCCTATTTTTATTGTAATAGGGCCAGAATCTTTGCTTGAGAGGGTGGTATTTGTTGCTTTTTCGATAAAACTAAAGCACTTTTGAAGAAGAGGCCTGGATTGATTTTCATGAGCATAACGAAGCATTTCAATCACGTTATTTTGGTCGATCGTTGCGGTTGTATTGAGAAAATTCATAACCGCATCTTTTAGCATTGGGGTTACATTAGCATCCACTGAGGATAATTTTTCCACACAGAGAGTTTGTATCGTTTTAATTTGTGTGGAATCTAGTTTCTCTTGAAACTGTTTAATTCGACCAAATGCGTATTCCTCTAACTGATTCAAACCAGAAGTATTTCCATTGTCTAAGTCTAAAAATTGTGAAAATAACTCAACTATAGCAACTGAATCAGCATTTGCAATTTGTTCTTTTTGCTGTTCTTCTTTAAGCTTTAAAAGTTCGCACAAAAAATTGGGGTCTGCATTCTCCCCTAGCAAACCTGTACTTGCTGCCATAAAAACTCCCATGCCCCATACTAAACATTTATAATTTAGTTTAATATTAAAATAATATTTAATTCAATTTTAATTATTAACTACGAACAACTCTTTTATTGGGAATATCGGTAAGAATTAGGAATTGTATAATCTCCATGCTTTATACCACGTGCGGAATCTATATACACTGGAGGCCCGGAATGCTTACTTTCTAAAGGCCCGTAGGGCGTTCCGTTCGGGCCCCGGAGGACTTAGGGCAATTCATTTCATGAGAGACTTTTAAGCTCGAATGTATATCGTGTTTTTACGATATTTTACAACCACTCCCGAAGGGCGGTGTCGGACTATAGCCCAGTGCAAGACCCTCTTCCGAGCGCCTAGCGAGGTTTGAGGGGCGCAGCTCTGGGTACTATACCAACCCAACGGTCGCACCCTCGAAGAGGGTGCCGGAAGAGTCGCAGGCAAAAGCATTAGTTGAATTTAGGACGGAATCAAATATACACGGTTATTCAAGCGACATTCGGTTAAAACCCGTGCTACTCACCATTTTTTTATGAAGAATATCGGTAGGTGTCAGGAATTGTATAATCTCCACGCTGTATACCCCTTTCCTCTGCGGAATCTACATACACCGGTGGCCCGGAATGCTTACTCTTCAAATACCCGTAGTAGCTTCCACCAAACTCTCCATCATACACTAATACACTCTTTGTCCCAAGCGACTCGACATACTTTTTAGCGTAGTCCAATAACGCCATTTCAACCCCTTGCAACTTTGTGTCATCGTATAACCTTTCGGCATAGATGGCGATCTCATCGCCATGAGGATGTGCATGAATGAGTATTCGGGATACGCTCTTTTCTGAAGGGCCATGAGCGGACTTCATCACGATTAGTTGAAATGTTCCTGTTGAAGATGATCCTAAAACCCCTTGATTCTTTCCCGCGCTTGCATTAAAAACGTTTTGGCAACTGCCGCCCATTTCTCCGATATTTAATAAATCACTCGGGTGGTCGGTGGCATAAATCACATATCCCCCCTTATTTTCAACTTTACTAGTCAATGCCGCTGTGATGTCATTTAAGAAATCCTCGTACCCTTCCCTTCTCTTTAACTGAACTGAAAGCGACTTCAAACATTTTGTTTTCTCATCATCACTGTCAGCGCGATAGAGTTGGATGCAGTGTTGTTGTATACGCAGTGCTTGATCATTCTCATTTAGCCTTATTTCTTCAGTAAGCTCCTGAGCAATTTTTTTTTGTTGGTCAGCATCCCCTTCCAAAAATTGAAAAATGTATTTAGTTGATTCCGGGTTCACGACATGTTTGAAATGTACTAATTTCTCTGTCAACCAAGCTTTAGAGTTGAACTTCACTTTTTGGATCGAATTAGACGGGTTCCATTCTTGACAAGGGAACTTTGATGCATCTTTCCATTCTTTTATAAAATTAGGATCAATTAGATCAATTGCTTTAAGGTCAGGAACTCTTTCTAAATCATATCGAAATTCAGGAAATTTATTCTCAACAGTGGCTGTCACTAGATCTCGTAGATAACCGTTTAGAACCGAATCATCTAACGACTTAACTTGGGAAGCGTATGCCATAATGGCAAATGGATTTCTCCAGACTGCGTAGGTCTCGTTGATTTTTTTTGCTAAATTCTCTACGTTGACAGGAACGGCTTCACTAAAGGCCTCTTCGACTGCTTCTTCTATTTCCAGATTTTCTCGTTTTAACTTGTCAAAAGCTTCAAAGCCTATCAGGGTTGAAATATCTGAGCATCTTTTTAGGAAATTGCCACCGTCAACTTTGACTTGTGATAAGGATTGAGTGTAAATGGCTTTTATTAGGGCGTCGATCTGTTTTCCGTTCAATTCCTCTAAAAAATATAAGTTTGTGAACAACGTGAAAACGACCCCAAGTTTCATTCTATTTCCTAATAGAGTTTTAGGGAGATTTTTTAAAAGTTTTTCAAGTAGGGTAACATCCACTCCCCTTCCCTCTAAAGCAATGATAAGATAAGGAAATATGCCTTTTAAATTCTGATGCCTTCCTGAAATACCTTCAGTAATCGTCTTTTCTTTGGTATCAAGATTTGTCCTCAAGCTTGAATCTTCTGCGACCCTAAAAATGACTTCGGCAATAGGATACCTTACCGTGGGATTGTGGAAGTCAAGAACCACATCCAAAATTACTTTGTCATGTACTATTTTATCAAGCACCCACTGGCGCGCGCTTTCATCCAAAGTGGCAAGCCTTAATAGAGCAAACTGCATCCAAGCTAATGCAGGTGGTGGATTCGTTGGGTTCGTATATTTCAATTCATCATAGATTTCAAACAATTTATTTAGATTATCCGGGGAGCTTTGAGATGCGGAACTAGAGCTTGACGCTCCCGATGTTGAAACAAACTCATTCCTCCAGTATTGAATCGTGTAGTCTTTTTCAGCTTGGGTTAAATCACCACTAAAATATTTTTTAGTTTTGGACATGGCATGAAATTTCCACAACCGCAATAAAAACAGATTCTTTGGGTTTTGATAAGCTCTAGGTAAACGAATTTCCCTTAAACATTTCATCCCCACTCCAAACTGATCAAAGTTTGGCAGAAAGGTGAGGTTTGTGCAGTTTTCAAGGTTAAGCGTTTGCAAGCTCGTGAGTGCAGTAAGAAACAGAGAGGTGAGAGGGAGGAAGTATCTGTCGGGTTCAAAGTCAAGCGTTCGCAGGCTTGTGAGTCCGGCTAGATTCAGGGTGGTAAGAACCCAGCAGCCGTCAAGGCTAAGCTCTTGCAAGCCTGTGAGTCCCACAAGCGTCAGAAATTTGAGATCTTTAGAGCTGCCAAAGTCAAGCTCGTGCAAGCCTGTAAGTCCCACAAGAGTCAGCGTGGTGAGCTTCCAGCAGACGTCAAGGGAAAGCTCTTGCAAGCCTGTAAGTCCCGTAAGATTCAGGGTGGTAAAAGCTTCGAGGTCAACAAAGTTAAGCGTTTGTAAGTTTGTGAGTCCTGTAAGTTCCAGGGAAGTGAGAGCTGGACAGCGAAGAAGGGCAAGCGTTCGCAGGCTTGTGAGGTGATTTATTTCATGCAGGCCTTCTCCCGTAATTGTATTCGATGTTATAAATAAGTGATTAAGGTTGGTGCAATTTCTCAATAATTCTTTTATCTGCTCATCGTTAACTTCTTTTATTGTTAGATCCAGTGTGTGTATGTATTTGCAGTTTTCATTAACAAACGAAGTGAGAGTTTCTATACTTACGGAGCTTCCGGGGATAAGCTCTATCTGAACGTTATCTTGACCAACAACTGCTATTAGGTGAGAAATGTAGCTGTTTAATTCGTTGATATCCGCGTCGTTATTTTGTTCGCTTATTTTTATTGAAATAGCGCCAAAATCTGTGCTTGATAGGGTGGTATTTGTCGCCGTTTCGATAAAATCTAAGCATTTTTGAAAAAGAAGTGTGGATTGATTTTCATGAGCATAACGAATCATTTCAAACACGTTGTTTTGGTCGATCGCTGCGGTTGTATTCAGAAAGTCCATTACCTCTTTTTGTAACGTTGGCGCCGTTTTAGCATCCACTGAGGATAATTTTTCCACACAGAGAGTTTGTATCGTTTTAATTTGTGTGGAATCTAACTCGTCTTTCAACTCATTAATTCGATGTAGTGCGTCTTCTTTCAACTGATTTAACTCAGATGTATTTCCAATGTCTGAACCCAAAACCTGGGAAAACAGTTCGAATACAGTAACTGAACCGGCTGTTGCAACGTGTTCTTTTTGTTGTGTTTTATTAAACTTTAAAAGCTCGCTTAAAAAGTTGGGTGTTGTTTGTTCCCCTAACGAACCTGTGTTTGCAGTCATTAGAATCCTTAACGTAATAAATTAAATTTAAAAAATAGTTTAACATAAAAATATAAATAAATCAATTTAATTATTTAGTTGGTTTTCGATTTAATTGCATTGATGGAGTTTGGGATAGAGTGGCATAAGCACAGAGGTCTACACAAGCTAAAGCATGTGCCACGAGGGCAATGATAGCATTTGGGTATGGTCGGCTAGGCAGATTGATCCACACAAGCTAAAGCATGTGCCACGGGGGCATTGATGGAATTAGGGATGGAATCACTTGGGTCAACTATCCCGTAAAGACCCGATTTTGCTCCTTGCGGGACGCAAGCTCCAAAGGGTCGCCGCATTTAGCACAGCAAGCCCCACCCAATACAATGAAGCGCACCAGGCGTTACCCGTGTAATCATAGAGCCACAGTGAAAGTGCCGAGCAAGGGCCCCCGAAAAACTGCGTTCCAACGGCATAACCGACAGAAATTGTCATGTACCGCTGTTCTTTGGGAACCAAATGCTGCACCCAGGCGTGAAAAGAACTGGAAAAAGCCACTCCCAAAGTCACTAGTAACACCCGAATCATTACAATCTGTGTATAATCTGCCGTTTCTAATGAATAAAATAACGTGGGAGCCATACACACCACTAAAAGGAGAGTCACAAACATCAGGATTTCCCTGGATATTTTATGAGCCAATTTTCCGAAAAATGGAAGAACACCCATCATGTATGCAAGCAAGAAAACATTCAATTGCACCATCTCCCCTTTTGAAAACTCGGTTGCCAGGGGAATAAATCCATTCATGAAAACCAGCCCCACGCTAAAAGTAGAATAAGTAAACCCGGAGGCTACTGCAATGATCAAAACTAGATCAAGACGGATACCGCTGAACCAACCACTGACTCCCCTACCCGTAAATTTTTGCGAATCCCTCTTCCTACGTAGTATCAGTCCGCAAAAGCCGGTGGCACATCCGATGAAATAGAGGGATCTCCACCCTTCCACAACTCCGGTTGTATGATACAGCCAAGTCACGGCCAATGACGCGCACAAAATTCCAGCGACGGTCGTCATGCTAAACAAACTGCTCAGCAAGTCATGACGATCTTTGGGACTTTGCTCTAAAATGTAAATCGCGCCCCCCATACTCTCCCCGGACGCAAACAAATTTTGAAGAAACCTTCCACACCCCAGCAGTACCGCGCCCCAGATTCCCGCGGTTTCGTAGGTGGGGCAAAGAGCGATCAGCAAAGACACGATCGCCATTCCGGCCATCGAGTAGAATAAGGCAGTTTCGCGGCTGATACGGTCTCCAATTCTCCCAAAAATGATCGCTCCAATCGGTCGAGCGACCATTCCTATGGGGATGAGCGCGTAAGTGTAAATTAGCGAGGTCAGCGGAGATTCATGGGGGAAAAACAGGACGGCGATAAATGGCGCGAGCGCAGTGAAAAGCGCCGTATCATAATGTTCAAAAAAATTGCCAAGAAAAGCTCCCCAAACTTTGGGGAGCTTAAAGAGTACTTTCACTGAGCAGCCTCAATACATAAAGGGCTGAGTATATCAGATTTCGGTTATTTTTTGCAGAATATCCGATTAATGAAGTAGTCGATGGAGATTTGTCCAGCGCCGAAGGTGAAAATCACCAAGCAGGCGAAAAGAAACGGGAATGGCGGAGAATTATGAAATACTTCAGCATGGTGAGCGGTGAAAATCGCTGTTAGCATCACGATGATTAAAGGAATAGACACCAGACGTGATAGAAATCCAGCAATTAAGCAAGCGCCCCCGATCATTTCCGTATATCCCACGACATAGCTTAGAATATTCGGATAGGCAATGTGTAATTTTTCGAAAAAAGCAGTGGTACCGGCAATATCGGCAATTTTCCCGCTTCCTCCAATAAATAATAAATATCCAAAATAAAGGCGAATGGCCAAAAGAAAAAAAGGTTGTAAGAACTCCCCTATCCTGTGCAGCTTATGGGCAAAAAAACTAGAGCTATCACAGCTTCCGCTGCAGTTAGATGTATTCATAAAATTTACCTATTCCTTTGGTGTTAAAAAAACTTTCAGTGATTCTTTAAGTTCCTGGTCATTGGAAGGCCAGGTATAAAAATTGAAATCGCAGACTTTAACGAATCCGATTTTTTTAAAGAGAGCGGCACCGCTAAGCGCTGTATCAAGAACGATAAAGCGGCAATTCATGTCGATGGCTGTTTGTATCATTTCGTAGACAAGTTCTTTAGCCACCCCTATATGACGGGATTCCTGCAGGACTCCGAGGTTATAGATTCCGGCAACTTCATCCTCGATGAACAAAGTTGCGCATCCTACAGTCTCGTTCTGGTACTCTGCGATAAAATGACGGAAGGGACGGAGGGATGTTAATCCCTTATTTTCCAACAATTTTGTGTATTCATTGATAACTTGAGCGTTCGTGGTATAGGTTTTTTCCAGGACTTGTCCCATTTGCCAGAGCATTTCTTTAGTATTCACAGGCTTAATTTTTATCGGGGATGGAAAAGGGATCGGACGGCAATAGTCTTGCAGATTAAGGGCCATTCCTTGAATAGGGCCCAAAAATGAAAACCCCGAGAGCTCCAACTTTTTACCCAGATCTTGGGGTAATGTTCGGTGGTCTAAGCACCAACTGAAAGGGAGGTTTTTCCATTTGAAGTGAGAGATCGTTTCAGCGATAAACTGATCGCTTTTGTCTGGAGGAAACTGTGTTCGTAAAACCCCGTTAAGTAATGGATGTGGGATTCCGGAAACGCTCAGCGTGGAATGAGCAGTAAAATGTGTTTCTACATCTAAATTCGACCAGAAATGTAGAGTGTTTTCCTCTACAGCTTTTAGAGCTTCAACCTTAAAAGATTCGGCGATGGATTGTGGCATAGGCCTCTTCATTTTAATTTCTTGATCTCTATATATCTAAATTTTTAAGTGTTTAGCAACCTTTTTTGTTTGATAGGTTTCTTTTTTATCTCAAATAGGATATTATGAATGCATGATTAGATTTATTTTCGGTATGATCGATCGGCTTATTGCGTTGTCGGGAGCGTTACTTTTCTCGCAAGCTCCGATGTTCATCCATCAATACATTCAGAACCTTTCAGGGCATGTTTCGGAGTTAAGTATTCAGATTCAATCTCTGCGTACGGTTTCTACGGCCACGGGAAAATCACTGCCGGAATACATCGCTAAATTTACAGAGAGCGCTGATCCAGATTTCCAAGCTCAGGGAAAATGGATTGGTGGTCTGCTTGATAGATTTCAATCCATGGGCGATTCACTTTCAGCTTTGCAAGACTCGTCAATCTTAACTCGACCGTTGTTATTTATCAGACACTGCTACTTGGATATTGTCGAACAGACTTACCACAGTTTTACCCCCGGCATTCCTTTTTCGTTAGAAGGCGCGGCATATGCCTTTGCCGGGATGGTGTTATTTTCCTCTATTTTCTGGATGTTAAAACTTTGCATTAGGCGTATTTATGGCTATAGAAGAGGCTCCCAGCATGAAAAACTTGATAGTAGGACGGCTGTTTAACAGCGCCCTATTCTATATTGCTTGGCTTGTATGTATCGATCAAGCAAAAGGTCCCTTTCCACTTGTTGGACCTGCTTTAATTGGATTTTTACTCATTCTTCATCTTTATTTAAGCAAAGAAAAATCTTTGGAAATTGTGTTAATCGCTTCCGTGGCGCTTTTTGGAACAATCTTGGATTCTGTGTACATTCATTTAGGATGGGTAGAATACAAAGGTGGATATGAACACTTTCATGGGATCGTCCCCCTCTGGATGACCAGCTTGTGGGCATTTTACGCTACCACCATCAACCATTCTTTAGCGTGGGCCGGAAGAAGCTTTTGGATGATGGTCATTCTTGGTGGTCTTGGTGGCGCTGCCAGCTATTCCGTAGCTTTTAAGTTAGGCGCCGCTTCACTTTCTATTCCTCTTTGGGTTGCATTGACAGTCATTGGTTGCGTATGGGCCGTGGTCTTTCCGCTAACCTTCTACTATAACGACTGGCTGCGCAACAAATTCCAAGATTAACTTTACGACTCTCTAACTCTCTGTCTTTGCGTTAAATCGTCTAATATCATACGACCGAAATGCGACAGGTTTTAGAGGGTAAAAAAGCAGCTGATTTTTATCAAAAACACACAATTCCTTTCGGGCCAAAGCCGGACCCCATTCTTTCTATAAACCTTGTTTTATATATTAAATGCAAAAATGATATAATTAATATGTAATTAAGTGAGGTAATAATGTCATTACATATAAGGCCCGATTATTCAAGTGATGAAGGTATTCGTGTTAGAGAAATTTTGTCGGATCAGAATAATTTAGCTGAATCATCAACAGATAATAGATTAGCCAGCCTGGGTGAGAAGAATATTCTTCAGAAAGAAGAAGAAGACTATGATTTGATACACCCTGAATTACAAGGGCGCGCGACACAAAATAGAGAGATTGATCTGTTTGATCGATTTTCACATGGGGCAACCACCGCATGGGCTCGATTCAAAGGGATGTTAGGAGTGGGTTACGCCGCAGATTCTAAGGGCATCGGTGATCGAATGATTTTAAAAAGTGGAGAATATTTAAACTCATCGGACATTTGTCATGTTTTGGAGAATGAATTTAACCAATTCAACGTTCTCAACTTAACCCTTCAAACGCTGTATACTGATCCGGATGATTTAGACAGAATAATTGATGATTTACAAAAGTTTGTTGACCCAAGTCGTAATAAATTTGGAACGTACACCGCTGATAGAACGGTCACAATTATTCCCTTAGTATTCAATCGAACGGGTTCTCGGTTTGGAAACCATATTGTTTCGGTGGTCATCAACGCGGAAGACAATAGAGTAATTTACTATGATCCTAAGGGCGAAAGCAGTCGAAGTTTTAAGTTTAGGGATGGAAGAAGGCTAACCGATTTTCTAGAGGCCTGTAACCAAGTGCTTTTGAAGGGGCAAGGGGCTATAGTTGAAAACAGGACGCAACACCAGTCAGATTCACACAGTTGCGGGGCTTTTGTCGTTAATTTTTTACGAAAGACACTACTCTCTTTAGATAAGAATTCCCCGGAAACTTTCGAGCATTTTAGGGGGAGGTTGGTATCTCAAGAAGAAGTAGATGAGGTTAAAATGTCTGTTTCTGCAAATAGACAGACAGAACAACAGCAAGGCTATAGTAACGCCTCTTCCTCAAGCGATGACTTTTAAAGTTGAAAAAATGGCTTTCTAGGGCCCTTTCTGGTCACAAAGTTGATTCCAGTAAGTTCTCATCTCTCCCCTCAAGTATTTTTCTAATCTGCGGTGTTTAACCGGCCAAATTCCCGAGTATTCAGTGTCCAAAAAAGCAAGTTTTTTATCGTGACAAAAAGGGATGTTAAACGCGTAGATGCAGTCTGGAAGCCCTGTTTTCTTTAGGATTACCCACACGGCGTCTAATTGTCTTTTTGAAATTTTCTTTTTCCACATCTGCAGGGATTTGTCTTTAGGAAAGGGTTTCATGTCCTCGGCAATAAGGATGAAATGTTTGGGATAAGGACCGCTATTGTCAAAGTTGCTTAAGGGGTAGATCCATTTCCTGGGGGTTTTGACGACGTCTCCGTAGGCGAAATTTTTAATCCATTTTCTGACGGCAATCGATCCTTGTACTCTATCTTTAAATTTAGGCCCGTCAGAGGCTTCCTCATGCGTGTCTAAGTACATTTTTATGACGTGGCCCGGCAGGTCAAAATGCCCCGTTACGATAACTTGGCTATATTCGCCGGGTTTGGAGCTAAAGAAACCGGCATTGAGCACAGATTTTGTATTGCGTGTCACCCGTTGTCTGCCAAAGATTTTATCCAATTTTGATTTCATGGGATGATCTTCAGGCAAAAAATAAGGGCTTACCTC
Source organism: uncultured bacterium (assembly GCA_964513575.1). Lineage (GTDB taxonomy): Bacteria > Chlamydiota > Chlamydiia > Chlamydiales > Parachlamydiaceae > CAMFKA01. Next base: position 10,842 of record CAZENM010000050.1, read on the forward strand.
TTCCCAAAGTTCCTGAGAAACGGTATCCGGTTTTTGATACCCCCAGCACACTTGGGCGATAACGATAAAAAGAAGAAAGAAATAGTTGATCATAAATACCTAATAAGTGGAGTCAACTATACCATAGAGCACTTGTCAGTATCAACTGAATTCGATGATGATGCGGCCATTGAATTCGTTGAGGATGCCGTCGTCGGAATCGGCGGTAATGGTACATTGGGTGTAATAACTCCCATATCCTGCAGGAAATACAATGCAAGTTCCGGCGAGATCCAGGTGATTGTTCCATCCTTAACTTCGGTAATTAGACGTTCACTCAACAACAAATCATGAGCATCTAATGCTTCCATGGGTTTTCCTGAGATTCTTGAGGCTACCTGTATTTGGTATTTGATGAAATCATTAAGCACTAGTGATTTGCTCATCGGATCATTCAACATCGTCTTGATTTCATCTCTAAACATGTACACAAACCTAGTGATATTGAGATGTCTTTCAAAAAAACGAGAACAACCGATAACGTCGCGTGTAATATACTCATCATCGCTCGTCCCCTGGGGGGCATGGTAACCAATTCGCTGCAGCTGATATAAAAAACGTCTTGTAAAGTGAACACCTTGCGAAATGTTCGCAAAAGATTCATTAATAAATAGCGTGATAATATTACTTTTAACTGTAATCGCCCTAGGCATAAACCCGGGAGTTTCAGGATTGATTTCTCCCGTTAGTTCATTATACACTTCTCTCACCACGTCCATTGCAGCTTGTGAACACTCAGTGATCCTTGTAAGAATTCGGATCAATTTTTCTCTGACATAGGGCTTGTCGGTTTTGTTTAACACCAATAATTTTACTAAGATGTGAGAGGTGTATCGTTTCCAAGTATCCCTCCACATGCTTTGATCGCCTTGGTAAGAATCAATGGTAGACCCGTTAAAATAGCCCATAAATTTTTCAATCTGATACGGGTACGTATAGGTGAAACCATGTATCCAGAATAGAGTTTGGTATGCGTCAAAGTCGCAAGGTACTTGCTCCGGGAGTTGGGTGGAAATATCGGACATTCGCTTAAAGTTGGGTGTGAAAAGATATTCATCTCCGGTGACCCGGCCGTCCATTATATTGTGCAACCTTGTTTCCAGCTCAAAATCTGCAGCAGCATCGAAGTTGATAACACCCGCACTGGTGGCCACCCTTGCAGTGTCGTAGGGGTGTTTCCAGTGTGTCACTTCTCCAAGCTTCGCATAGGGCTTTTGTTGGCGCTCTTCAAGACGGAGAATTGCAGAGATGGATTGAAGATCAGCGGTCGATGGATTTTCAAAAATCTGCTTGGTTAGATCTGCTCTTGCAGAGCGTTGCAATCCTGATTCGGCATATTCATTAATAAAAAATCTGCAAAGGACTACTGTTACCGTAAAAGGAAATTCTGTGCTTTTTATGACAAATAATTCATTTTGTGATTTTTCAACAGTGGATTTATTTCGGTTTGAATTAAAATTATAGTCGTGAGCTATTTGTTGATTATTGCTGCGAATCGTTCGTATTTTATCATTCAACAATTCCAAGGTCTCAATTTCTGTAATTTTGAATCGTTTTTTAATATCCTTAATAAAATCATTTTGTTTCTGTTTTTCAATTTTTACTATTTCAACGTCTAACTCTTGAAAGTAAGATGCCAGATTGGAGGAAGAAGAACTTGAGCTAGCAGCTCCCGCATAGTTTCCGGCCACTTGCTGTAAATTAACCGTTTTTGATGAAGAAGTTCCCCAAGTGCAGGTAACGCCGCCGCTAAGTAAATCTGTTGCGGATGTTTCAACCTGCAGATGTTGCCAATTTTCGGGTCTAGTGTTAGCTAGCGCGTTTGCGTGACCTCGGTAGGATTCCATAACAGCATTTGTTAACAAGCTGATATTTACCTCGTCGCTAGTAATGACAATCCGGTTTTTACTGTTCACAAATGGTTCGACTGCCATCCTGACTAAAAAGGTGCCATTCAGAAGGGCGTGTTTGCCGGAGGGAATATCCGCCCCAGTAATCTGCAGGGGCTGACTAGTATTTTGCTCACGTAGGGCTAAAAGATCGCTATAAGATCTTTCAAACTGGATGATTGCAGGGGCGCAACTGTCTAGCCTGTACCCACCAGCCCTGGCAAAAACCGGATCCAATACCAACGCGCAATCGGGGTTTTCGCTGCTGTTCCTTAAAGTCCCCTCTTCCGGATTATAGAGAAGCTGAACGTGTTGAGGTTGGAAATCACCCAATTCCCTAACAAGGACCCTAAAGGAGATTAATTTATCTAGATTTTCTTCCAAAGCCTCAAACTGTTCAATAGTTGTGGGGGTTGTTGGTTGCCAATCTAAGGTACTGATGTATCCGGGCAACTCAATAGGTCGAATTCTGAGGGCGGGAATTTCGGTCGATTCATCGATTTCGAAGCTGTGCGTGTCATCTTCACTGACCTTTTTTCTTAGCTTAATCTCAATCAAAGCCATTTCAAGATTTTGCATCAGTTCCACATTCCCCCTTAAGGGAATATTAAATTCTTCATTTTTAATTCGAATTAACCAGAAGGACGGTTCGGAGTCGTCATGTGGAACTATCAAAGTCGCAGAGGTTTTTGGAAAATTGCCGGGAAAAAGAATTCCTATAAATTCTCTAGAAAATTCCCAAGTATGATTGTTTTCGCTACGAGACTCTATACCCATCTCTACAATATTTCTTAACAGGGGTTGTGAAAGACTACTCCAAAGAGAACGATCGATGATTCTTTGTCTCGGAGAGTATCGCGTAGAAGGGACAGCAACCGGTAAATCTGTAGCATTTAATTGAAACGGCTGGGGGTAAACATCTAGGAATGTCGCGGCCTCTATTTCATTCTCTGGGGGGGTGGGAATATCCATTGCCATCTCGATTAACATCGCGTTGGAGATCACTTGAGGAAATACTGTGGAAAATGGCTCATTTATAAGGGATCTGGTGTTAAAAATAGTCTCAAAACGAGAGTTGAGATTAACGATTGAAATGACCAAGCTTTGATCATTATTTTTTTTAATAAAATAAACCCTGCCAGACCCACAAATTACTATTTTGCAATTTGGAGTAACTTTTTTTCGGCGTGAATATAATGAGTTTACGTCACTTAGAAGAATAGAAGAATTTTTTTCGATGACATTTTGATTTGTAAATTGAGCTATATCAAATAACCCGCGGAGGGTCCCATAATTTAGACCCCTTTGAGGATCCACCTGTTGCGCTTGATTAATTGTTACGTTCCTATTCGGTAACGCTTCCAAGAAAGCAGCTCTTGTCGAGGAAAGGGAAAGCACCGCAACACCAAGGAGATTTAGAGGGAAAGTGATGCAAAAAAGAACAGCTAAAGCAATTTTACGGATTGTTAGGAGCAGCCGAGGAGTTTTGAGTTGGTTGACGTTGACGATATGCCCCTGGTACGAGCATTTTGGCCCATGGAAAGCTCTTCCTATTGCAGTGAATGCTAACCCTACGCGCTCTAAGCGATCTTTGGGACGCGTGTTTGTTGAGTCGATGTGATCATAAAAACGATAGTGATTTTTGAGCGTATTTTGTATTGTCATGTGTCCGACCAAATAAAATGTTATTAGAAAAAAACTATAACATAACTGAGGGGGAAAAACAAGTGCAAATATATCTTATAATTAAATCCGCGTATTTTTTTTTGTTTTTAATTGCTTTTTCGCGCCAAGGAGAATATCCGGCTTAATTAATAAAATGCCTTCGTGGCAGATGCTTTAGCTTGTGTGAAATCATCGAAACTTAACTGTTCACCACAAGTAAAGCATTGATCTTCTTTTAATCGAATTTGGGGTGGAATCACTTGGGCACAGGAATTCCAGCCCTCCGGGCTTAGCACGGAAATGCCCCAAAAATATACGAGAACTGAGAGCTCTGGACGTAGGGCAATCTACCTGTCCTAAGATTTTTTAGAAGCGATGACCATCCAACGGATGATCACATAGGTGATCCACGTTAACCCTGACAAAAGCGCGGCGGCTCCAAGGCTCCCTACGGGTTCTCCGGTATCCCTAAAAAAGAGAATAAACCCCGCAAGGAGAACAGATATAGCGATAATAAACCCGGTATAATTGAAAAAATCGTTTTTGGTCATGTTTGCTCCGGGGAAAGGGATCTGTTAGATAGAGTCAGCTCCCCTTTTCCTTGAGCTGACTCTTGTTTAAAAAGTTTGGAAGCCCTAGCTAAATTGCTTTGGTTTCCCACAAGGACCACGACATCGCCCAGACAAAATTCCATCTCTGGGCCAAGTTCCGTCAACACCTGACTATCCCTTTTAATCATGAGTACGGTGACCCCGAAATCTTTTCGAAGTCCGCTTTGTTGAATGGTTTTTCCGGGTAGCAGTGATTCACCTGCAATGGTGTAGGTTTCTACTCCGACTTCGGTAAGCGATAATTTTACGTCACCCAGGGTAGAGGATTGTTTATAGAGAAGTCTGAGCATTTCGTAACCCTCGGCACGAATTTCCGACGAGATCTGTAACATCTTTTCATCCGGCACTTGGAAGTTGCGAAGAACTCTAGTAAATACTTCAACGCTTGATCCAAATTCATCTGGGATTACTTCGTCGGCACCTAAAGCAAATAATGTTTTCATTTCTTTTAGGTAACGTGTTCGAACGATGATATTCGCGGAGGGATTCATCTTCCTTGCCAATTCTGTTATCCGATGTGCGGCGATGCTGTCATTAATGACAACCGCGACACATTTAGCTGTTTCTACGTTCAGGTGGTGAAGGACCGAGTGGTGAGTGGCATCTCCGAAATGGATCGGCTCCCCTTTGAGTTTTTCAGAGCGTACGGTTTCAGGATTCATCTCTAAAATGATATAGGGTATTCCCGCTTGCTTCGCCGATCTAGCCAAGTTTCTTCCCGTCAGCCCATAGCCTATGATGATGATATGATTATTGAGTTGGTGGTGTGCTCCTTGTTCATCCAGCGGAGCGTAATGAAATCTTGAAAGAATGGGCAGGTCGGAGATTCTTTTAGCCAAGTTCGGAGCCCAAGAAATAAGTGAAGGCGTAACGGCCATGGTCAGCAGAGAAATCGCTAAAAATAGCTGGTAGTTGTTTTCTGAAGTAATGCCAAACTCGGAGCCAGATTTTGCGAGAACGAATGAAAATTCCCCGATCTGTGCCAAAGCCAATCCAACGATAACGGCTGTACGGATAGGCATCCCTAGTATTAGCGTCGCAAAGCCCGCGATGGAACCCTTTAGGATGATGACCCCAATGGCCATTAGAATAATTGTAAAGGGATGATCCAGGAAAAATGACAAGTTCAGAAGCATTCCGATAGAAACAAAGAAGAAACTGGTAAAGATGTCTTGGAAGGGTAAGATGTCACCAATTGCCACATTTCTATACTCAGAATCGGAAACGATCAGGCCTGCCAAAAACGCCCCTAAGGATAGGGATAAACCCACAATCGCCGCTAACCAAGCGGTTGAGAAACAGATTGCTAAAACTGTGAGCAGGAAGAGTTCCCGACTTCTAGTTTTTGCGATAGCGTAGAGAAGTGTAGGGACTAATTTAAGGGCTGCCGCGACCACAACGCATAAAATTCCGATTCCTTTCGCTAAGAGCCACAAAAACTCGGAATCTAAAGAAACATCACCGTCACCTAAAAGAGGGATTCCCAGCATCATGATGACAGCAATAATGTCTTGGAAAATTAAGATACCTACAATGACGCGGGCATGAGGAGAGTGAGATTCCCCTTTTTGATCTAAGACGCGTAAAACAATCGCAGTGCTACTTAATGATAGTAAACAACCCAGGAAAATAGCTTCGCCAGTGGGCCTTCCAAGATAATATCCAATCGCATAACCGGTGAATAAGGTAACAAACACTTGTACGGCGCCGCCTACCAAAAAGAATTTCCGGTATTCGAAGATTTTCTTAAAAGAAAACTCCATTCCTACGGAAAATAACAGCAAAACAATCCCGATTGACGCCAAATTGCTTACATCTTCAACTCGACTAACCACTCCCAAACCATGAGGTCCCACCAACACGCCGGTAATTAAAAATCCCACAATGGTGGGGAGTTTGATTCGATGACACAGGAGGATCACAAAGATCGAAAGAACAAATATAGCGACAATGTCGTTTAAAAGGGGGATTTCCTCCGTGCCTTTGTACATGCCCCGGACCAGCGTTATATGCAGCTAAGGCAATCTGCAGGTTGCCGTCAAAGCGGTCCAGCATTTGACGCAAATATTTGGCCCCACCGTCAATGTTTTGAGCGGGATCAAAAGCATTATCCACACCAAGTGATTTGGCGGTTCCGGGCATAAGCTGCATAAGACCTTGGGCTCCTGCTGAAGATTGGGCAGAAGGGTTAAAGTTTGATTCGGTCTTGATTACTGACCGAATCAGATCAGGGCTTAGGTCATATTTATTTGCTGACTGTGCC
>CAZENM010000051.1:0-17223 GCA_964513575.1 uncultured bacterium
TTGCGATGATGTATCGCAATATGCACCGTTGGGGTGCCCATATGATGGTGCTATTTGTCTTTCTTCACATGTCCCGCGTGTTCTATACGGCAGGCTATAAGGATACTCGACGGTTTAACTGGGTGATCGGGGTGATTTTGATGGTGTTGACACTCCTGCTCTCTTTCACAGGCTACTTGCTCCCCTGGGATCAGCTGGCCTTTTGGGCGATTACTGTGGGAAGTAATATTGCGGGGTATGTTCCAAACCTTCCCGGATTCGAATACAACGTCAACAGAGTCATGTTGTTAGCTTCCACAGAGGTTGGACAAGATGCTCTGATCAGATTCTATGTGCTCCATGTGGCTCTGCTTCCTCTGGTTACCGGAACTTTAATCGGGGTTCACTTCTGGAGGATTCGAAAGGATGGCGGTCTTTCAAGGCCCCCCGATCGCGTGCGGCCGGATCCCCTTCGCGTGGTACAGCGCTCCGATACAAAACAATCGTTTGCTCCCGGAGTTCAAAGGACCTACGGACTAATGGAATTGGTTCGAGGTTCTTGTCCGACAGTTGACAAGGGACCTTATAACTTTGTATTTACGTGGCCTCATCTGCTCCGTGCGGAGATGGTGGCATTTATGTTTACCTTAGTCTTAATTTTAGTGCTCTCATTGATAGATGCTCCATTAGAAGAACCCGCGAACGCATCGAAGCCGCCTAACCCTTCAAAAGCTCCGTGGTACTTCTTAGGGTTACAAGAAATGGTAGCTTATAACGCCTTTTGGGGTGGCGTAGGTGTTCCTACACTAATGATCTTAGGATTTGCTTCGATACCATACCTTGATAGGAATCCCCAGGGGATTGGAGTGTGGTTTCATAAAAGCCGATATTTAGCGATTTTCTTGTGGACTGCATTTATGACATGGCAGGCCATCATGATTATCGTGGGGACTTATTTCCGAGGCGCGAACTGGGGATGGGTGTTTCCGTGGACAGAAAACTTTGCTAGGCATTAGGGAGAGACCGCATGAGTCAAGGGGATAGATATCAAGTTTCGCTAATAGGCCTAGGGGTCATTGCGACCGGATTGCTGGGTTATTTTCTGTTTCAGGAGTTATTTCCGGAATATAAGATCTATCAAAAAGATTATATTTCTCTGGAAAAATTTCGCTCAACATATACCGGGGAACCGCCTCCCGATTTTAGCGTCGGAGTCAAACAAATCGTATTGCTTAGGGACGATAAGGGACCGCCGGTCATTGATCGCTGCACTTCCTGTCACGTTGCCTTGCAGTTTGAGCACTTTTCACCGACTAAACTTGCTTACGATATCAATGGGAACCTCCAGCTAGACAGCGACGGTAATCCCGTTAAAATTCCAAATGAGAATTATGTTTGGGATCGATTGGATGCCAAGATCATCGAGCTTAGAAAAAATGGTGATGACAAGCTGGCCGGCGAGTATGAAGCCCTAAAAACCGCTGAAGTTCATGATCATGTTTACGATGTGACAAAAGTCCTTAGAATGCACCCCCTAATGGGACGAGAGACTCGCCCATTCGAGTATCATCCTATCGATGAATATGGTTGCGTTTCCTGCCACAACGGAAACGGTCGAGGTTTAACCACTGAAAAAGCCCACGGACCTGTTCTGGATGGAAAGTATGAAACAGAAGATATGGGTTATACCCCTTCGTTCCTGGAAATCGATGAAGAGAATGATCCGGCATTTTCAAAAGTCTTTAATCACAAGCCGGGACATGAGTTGTTGTTCCAGACGACTCCGATTTATCTAGGTTCCTTAATACAAGCTAAGTGTGTGCAGTGTCATAAATCTAGCATGGATGTCTTGGTGGGTGCTGCAGATGACGCGGCGCTAGTCGCCAGCAGAAGAGCGCGCAAGGCCTCTGCTGTTGAAGTGAGCTTCGCGAGAGAAAAAAAAGAAGCGGAAAGTTTAAAAAAATTGAGCCGCGCTTTGACGGCTGATGGATATGTCAAAACTTTGGAGTCGTTGAAACTACAATCCCGCGACTATACCATTGAACCAGCAAAAATGGAGATGCTGAAATCCCAATGGGAATTTTTAAAGCAACACGGTGAAAGCGCTTCGAAGTTAGCGCAGGAAAAGCTGATCGGAATATTTGGATCTAAAGATATTGTAAATGCTTTTGTGGGGTCTGAGGAGCCTCTAGATAAGTTTTTGGAGGTGCATCCGAAACAAAATAACGGCAGCCTATACCTTAAACAGGCCGAAGCGATAAAAGAAAATTCGTTCATGGATCAAGTGAAACAGAATGCTCTCGCATTGAATAGCAGTCTCCTCCAAGAAGAATCTTTGAAATCAATCGCTACCGATGTGGATCTGTTGACCTATAACTACCGCAGGGGGGAGCAGCTCTATGTCTCGCAAGCCTGTTACGCCTGCCACAGAATTGCCGGTTTGGCGCGCGGCGGTGTGGGTCCTGAGCTTACTCGCGAGGGTTATGTCTACCCATGGTTCATTAAGGAATCTATCGTTTGGCCGCAGGCTGACTTAAAAACATCCACCATGCCTAATTTTAGGCTAGATCATCAGGAACTAGAAGATTTAGTGACTTTCCTGCTGGGGCAGACGGGAGAAAATAAATCCGTATCGAACAGCGGCTACAAAATAGCCATTCAGGAATGGGAAAGCGGAAAAAAACTTCCATGGGAACGTCCGGTAACTCCTACGCAAATCCAGGATTTGAATTATTCGATGACTGTGTTTGCCACAGAGGGATGCGCTTCCTGCCACCGTTTAGAAGGATTTCTTTCGGATGTTGGGTATTCTATTGAAAAACAAGGGAAGGTCGACTTCGACAGCCTATACCGCGAAAAAGAATGGTTTCGCCGATTGATTCCTGAAACAATAGCCGGTTCCGAACTTGCCGCTGCCCTGGAAAAACATGCCGAAGAAATTGACCAACGGATTGTTCATGGGGTCAGAGAAAATGCCCTGCTTAATCAGATTGAAGAAGACCATCCCGACACTGTTGAATCGTACTATTCAAACTTTAGATTTGCTTCAAGGGTCCATAAAGAGCAGGCGTGGAAAGAAAGGCTTCATCGGGTTCTGATGATGTACATTCAAGAATATGGTTTAGGAAGGTTAGTGGGACCACGCCCAAATTGGTCAGGAGTCTACCGTACAGATGAATGGCTGATGGAACACTTTAAAAATCCAAGCGCCCATATTGCTCGTTCAATCATGCCGGTATTTCCTTTTGACGAGACGAAATTCTATGCGCTCACTTACATGTTAGATGTCTTAGGGATCAGAAATCGGGATAGTGTCAGTGAAATATGGAAAAATAAAGGATTTAATCCCGAAGCGGCTTTCCAAACCTACTGCGCGCAATGCCATGGAACACACCTGCAAGGAAATGGTCCCGTGGCGGAATGGATCTATCCTATCCCAAAGAATTTGCTGAATAGCGACTTCCTCCGCAATCTCACAAAAGAACGGGCTATTCAATCCATTACCCATGGGGTTAAAGGAACTCCGATGCCTCCTTGGGGTGAGATTGCTAAGGATAAAACCACTTACGATGGAATTCCTGTAATGACCGCCGAGGAGATATCAAGCTTGGTCGAATGGATTTATGCTTCTCTTCCTGGGGGACAAGTCATCCGAACATCCGAAGATGTTCCTAAGTGGAAATATTCGGCGGATGACGTCCTACAAGATTTGAAAAATGAAGGGAATTTTGAAAAGTTGAAGAGGTCAGAAGATGATTCCATTCAACATATTCCCCCTGCGCAGGCTCTTTTAGCTCCGTTAAAGGAATTTGGTCACTGCTACGCCGCTTTGAACCCTCAAGTTTCACAAAAACCCGCGGAGAATGAAATTTTTGATCTTACGGCGCCTCCTGTTCCCGGAATGGATAACGTGGGCTATTACATTAAGAAAAAATATTATACCCCGCAGAATCTGCAAGCTGGAAAGGAATTTTTCGAGTTGAATTGCGCAGTCTGTCACGGCAGAGATGCCGATGGGGCTGGCTTGCGTGCGGGAGCAATGCAGGAAGCAAAACCTAGAATGCTCGTGAATCTTGACTGGATCAACACCAGGGATGATTTAAGACTGCTTCGTTCTATTAAGTTCGGGGTTGCGGGAACATCTATGAATCCCTGGGGGGATTTAACAAATTCCCTGCAGCGGCTGCAGTTGGTGATGTATATCCGCACGCTTTCCGAAGATAAGAAAGAAAAACGACTTGTGGATAATGCCCTCTATCCCGTGTTTGATCAGGGCGATCAGCAGATCGAAATGATTCGTTCCTCCGAATATGGAGCATTAGATGAGGCTGAAAAAAAATTGGCTCAAATACAAAAGCAAAAACAATCCCTTTACGCTCTAATTACGGAAGGCCAAGAGCCTCCAAAAGAAATTGTAGGATTGGTCCAGCAAGAACTAAATCTTGCGGGTAAGTTAAACCGTCTGAAAGAGCAGGATAAAATTTTGATAGAGTTGAAAAATTCCCTAAAGGAAGAAAAAGAACTTTACCGTAGTTTAGGATTAGCTTTAGTGCAAATTCATCCGGGCGATCAGGTGTTAAATGATTACTCCGAGCTAGTCGGAAGTCTGCAGCCTCGCTTTAAAGTTGAAAATGGCGTCATCGTCAATCTATTAAACGAAAAAAATCAAAAGGAAGCCCTCCAATCCAATCAAAAGCTGATTGCTTGGGTGGATCAGCAGCAGACTCAATTGCGGAAAGAAAAGGTTACTGTGGAGGGAAAAATGTCCTCCAACGAAAAAACCGAGAGCCTGAATCACCTGCGCAATCAAGAGACCCTTTATACGAAGTTAAAGAATAAATTGATTTCTACAGAAGAAGAAGGTCGCCGCTCCCGCACTAAACAGGGGGAGCTTATCAACACCTATAACAGTAAGAATAAGTCATGAGTAGTTCAGTAGCCCCCCAAGTAATCGAGTATGATGATACTCCTGTGAAATGGATGGTATATCCTTCGCTATTGTTTATGGTGATAGGAATGCTTGTCGGCGTCTATATCTCATTCAATGGTTTTATTACCCCGGATTATTTTCAGGGCGAGTATTTTCATTTTGGACGTGTCAGACCGGTTCATGTGGGACATGTGACCCTTCTTTGGTTACTGTCTGTTAACATTGGATTGTTTTATTTCATGGTCCCTAGGCTTTGCGGAGTTCCTTTATGGAGTTCTAAGCTAGCGATCTTTTCAACGATCTTATGGTGGCCGGCGTTAATTATTGGGGTGTATTCCTTCCCTTGGGGTACAAATTTTGGTTGGGAATATGCGGAGCTCCCCTCGTGGGTAGGATTCATTCCGGTGAAAGAACTGTTTTTGATCGCCTGGATTTGTGTGCCGATCAACCTGTATATGACTGTTGCGACTAGACGCTATGAAAAAATGTACGTTTCTTTATGGTATATGATGGGTACGATGTTGTGGACATCGTTTACTGTTGTTGTGGGGCAGTATATTATCGAATATATCCCCATGGGTATTTCACGCGTTAACGCGAATTTCTTTTACGTACATAATTTAGTGGGCTTGATTTTCACTCCGATGGGACTTGCGCAAGCTTATTATTTTTTACCTAAATTAGCGAATATCCCTATCTATAGTCATAGGCTGTCGATGATTGGATTTTGGGCGATTGCCTTTGTTTATGCATGGATCGGCGCGCATCACATTATCCACGGTCCTGTATCACAGTGGCTGCAAACGACGGCGATCGTCTTTTCGATCTGGCTATTCATTCCGGTCTTTGCCGTAGTCACGAATATTTTTGGGACTGTAATGGGTAAATGGGATGAATATCAAAATGTGGGCGTGCGCTTTATTGTGATGGGAACTGTGTTCTATCTGCTGACTTGCATTCAAGGTCCATTAATGGCTTTAAGAAATATTAATGAAATCACCTCGAAGAATGATTGGGTCATCGGACATTCCCATATTTCCCTTTATGCGACTTTTACTTTTTTCGCGATTGCAGGGATCTACTATGTTGTCCCGGCGATGTGTCGTAAGCCGATGTGGTCAAAGTCATTATCAGAATGGCATTTTAATTTGAATCTGCTGGGCAGCCTTCCCTTTATCCTGGCTTTATGGATCGGTGGGTTCTGGCAAGGAATGCTGTGGGCTCGTTGGGCGGATGGTTCCACATACGCGGAATTCCATAATCAATTGGTGAACCTTCCTTTCCTGGCAACAGTGGTAGAGATGCGTCCCTTCTGGATCCTTAGATCAATAGGGGGAATAATTATCGCTTTCGCAAACATTTTATTCCTGGTGAATGTCTTTAATACAGTGATGTTAAAACCACGCGAAGATAACGCGGATCTGAAGGTAAGTTCATGAGCGATTCTCCAAAAAAGTTTTTCTATAATATCGAAAAGTCAGCGGTAATCACCTTTATAGGGATCGTTCTGCTATTCTCCGGAGCTGTGGGAGTTACATTAATCGCTCCATCATACGTAGACCCTACATGGACTTCTCCAACGAGTCCCTATCAGGTGCAGATGTATGAAGTTTCAGATCCTAATCTCTATATCAGCAGCACCGAAACTCGTGGAGCCGATTTACAGTTCGTCTACCACTTGAAAAAAAATTATACGCTCTCGGCTTTTCAAGAATCCGAGTCGATACGAATAATGGCGCCGAAGGAATTGGAAAAATACGTGACCCGGGTCAATGACAAACAGTTAAAGTTGACTTCCGAGCTGTTAATGCTTAGGAAGCCAACCGGAGATCAGACCGCAAACGCAGAACAGATGCGTAAAAGTTTACAAAGCGAGTGGGTGGCAAAAAATCCCGATTGGGAGAAAGGAATAAAGCCTAAACCTGATTTTCAGATCTTCGAATTATTTGCTGTAAAGGACGATGAAGCCTTTTCAGTAGCCCCAAAAGATAGCATGGTGGAAAACTGGGTAGATCAAAATTTTATTATTTTAGATGAAAAGCCATTTCAGAAGTATCACACGGATCAAGGAGTCATTTTTGTGTCGAATCCTGTAGAGTTTCGTGTCTCGGAATATGTGTTTGGAGGCGCCAAAGGATATCGCTACGACCCTTCCGGACAGCCCGTAAAAAATTTACAGGAGCTGCAGGGGCACGCGATGGGCTTTAGATCTCGTAAGGAGTTGATTGAGATTGGAGAACATATTTACGCGATTGAAGGCTGCTGGTACTGCCACACAGACCAAACTCGTACGCTCGTTCAAGATGTTGTTATGAATGGGTCTGATTCTTATCCAGCCCCTCCATCCTCGGCAAATGAATATATTTATCAAAAAATCACCTTTCCCGGAACAAAGCGAAATGGTCCCGATATCTCCAGAGTTGGCGTGAAACGTCCGAGTCGTGATTGGCATAAAGGACATTTCTGGGCGCCGAAAACGGCCAGCGCGGGATCTATTATGCCGGCATTTCAACACTTCTTTGATAATGATCCCCGTGGAACATCAAAGAATTTAACCGGGATACCAAACTACCGCTTCGAGGCTATCTACCAATATTTGATGACTAAGGGAACGAGGATTACTCCACCCACCCAAGCCTGGTGGCTAGGGAAGGATCCAATTAAAACTAAAGAAATTATCGAAGGGCAGAGGAAGTTAAAATGAACGACCCAAGCGGAGTTTATGGAAGTGTGATGAGTTACGCGATGACGGTATTTTTTGCCGCAGGCGCGTTTATGATTTTTATATACCTTTGGGTGAAGGGACGCCTAGATTTAGATGAAGATGCCAAAGATCAGATGATGAAACAGAGGGAGCGTGAGGAATTTAATGAGTGATAACGAAGAAGATCATATTGAAGAATATGGCGACCAGTATATTACATCTAAGGACGCCAAAGTCCCCCGTTGGTTGATCCTATGTATTGTGATTCTGCCTTTTTGGGGTTTATACGAGTTTACGACCTATTGGAATGGTTCAGTAGGCTGGTTGGATCGCGGCTATTGGCATCAATTGCAGATTGCCGCTAACACCACCTTCCCGATCCATAACCAGAATGATCCAACGGAAAAAGAGTAGATGAGCAAATTTTATGCGACGACGCTGCTTTTTGGAGTGGTTTTTAGTTGCGCAGCTTCATCGACCCAAGGCGAAGAAACACGCGAGCGCTTTTTTACCGAGATCTATGAAAAAGGGGGATGGGGTTTCAATCATGAAGGCAAAGGGTTTTCCGGAAGCGGATCGACGCTAGAAAATGCGGCACCTTATGTGGCATTGCTAGAGAGCTTTATCAAAGAGCATGCGGTTGAGAGCATTGTTGATGTGGGATGCGGCGACTGGACGTTTTCCAAATATGTAGATTTTGGCGCTGCTCGTTATTGCGGATTCGATACGGTTAAGAGTGTCATTGCCCAGAATAACCATCGATATGCCTCGGGAAAAGTAAGTTTTATTCATGGAGATGTGGTCGAGTTAGACTTGCCTTCCGCGGATTTAATGATCTGTAAAGATGTATTGCAGCATCTTTCCAATGAAGATGTTGTTCTTTTTTTGAAGCAACTTCCGAAGTATAAACACTGCTTGATCACCAATGACGTGGATCCGGTATCTTTGACTAGTCTTAATTTGCAAATTACCGGGGACTATCGAAATATTGATCTTACAGCTCCTCCCTTTAACCTAAAGGGAGTAAAACTTCTTACATACCGCTCCGGGTATGTCGTTAAGCAAGTATTATGGATTCATCGGGAAAGTTAATGAAACTCATCTTATTACCCATAAAATTCATTCTGTTTTTTTCTGTGATTTTTTCGATCTGTTTAGAGGGCTCTGAAGGCAAAAAAGTAATGATCGCAATATTAGCTAGAAATAAAGCTCATGTATTACCTACCTATCTAAAGTGTATTGAAAATCTTGATTATGATAAAAAACTACTCTCTATCTACATCAACACAAATGATAATGAAGATGATACAGCAGAGTTGTTGGCAGCGTGGGTAAGCAAAAACAAGGAACTTTATCAAGCAGTCGAAATGGAGCATTATCAGGTGCCCGGGCATCCACAGGCTAGACCCCACGAATGGACAAGCGCAAGATTTAAGATTTTAGGGAGCATCAGAAATAAAAGTTTAACAAAAACCGCCGAGCTTGGATGTGATTATTATTTTGTGGTGGATTGTGATAATTTTATTGCCCCTTGTACGCTTAAAGAACTTATATCTAAAGATAAGCCTGTTATAGCTCCTCTCTTAAAGGCAATTCCAGAAGTAGGTGATTGTTACAGTAATTATTTTTGTGCTGTTAACGAACATGGATATTACGCAAACGATCCTGATTATCTTAAAATTCTTCATAGGGTAGTAAGAGGGACTTTTAAGGTGCCTGTCGTGCATTGTACGTATTTGATAAAATCTGATTGTTTAGAAAATCTAGGGTATGTGGATGACACTCTTGATTATGAGTTTGTGATCTTTTCTAAAAAAGCTCGTGTCAATGGTGTGGGGCAATATATCTGTAATGAAAAAACATTTGGGACACTTTTGCATTTCTATCAAGATCTAACTCTTGAGGAGGAGAAGGTTAGATTTAGCGCGCTACGTGAAGCCGACATTTGCAATTTTAATCCTCTCTAATCTTTACTCCAAAAAATTCCAAGTCTGTACAAAAAGTAAATATAATTTTTTCACCGTATCTCAGAACAGTTTTTCGTTGACTTTTAGTGGCCCTCGCTCTAATAATGTTGCTCACTATTCATTATACTTATGGAGAATTATATGAACTTATCCAAAACCCTACGACTGCTTTTTTTAGCTATTGGTTTTGCTTCTACTACACTTAATGCCCAAGACATGAACCCTGGCCGTTATGATAGCGAGATTAACGAACGCGATTCTGATGCACTTCGGGACTTTCTTAATGAAAAAAAGATGATCGATATCGTAACTAAAGACGCTGAAATCACTATTGACGCTGATGTTCATGCGGAATGGCGCAATATGAATGAAACTCTGAACGGAAGAAAGCTCAGAGGTAAAGGCGCTCATACAGTCTCTTTAGGAAACTATGTTGGAGCTAACGGTGAAGTTTACCCGGTTGGATCCGTACTGCCCGTCGCGCATAATGACTTTGACGCTGAATTTAACCTGCATTTCACTTACGACACAAAAAGAACATGGGCTGTTGCGCACCTGCAATTTGATAACTCTATGGGGGTTGATGACAGCGGGATTACTTGCAAAATTGATCCACACGGTTGGCACGGTAGCGGTAACGTTGAAGGGCTAGCTCTTAAACAAGCTTACATGGGTTATCAAGTTTATAAAGATGATAAAAACCTATTTGAAGTTGAATTAGGTCGTCGCGGTAACATCTACAAAATATTCGACTCTGAAATCCAATTCCTCAGCCGTTGTGATGGGATTGTTCTCCGTTATGATGGAGTTTGGGATAATGTTGGTGAAGTTTCTTCTCGTATGATTGGGTTTGTCGTTGACGAACGTGTAAAACAATTTGCTTATGGCGCTGAAGTTGCATTGTTGGAAATTGCAGGTACAGGTTTGGATGTTAAATACTCGTTAATCGACTGGAGATTTAGCCCAAGAAACCGCTGTGATAAAAGAGCATGGGCATTTGACTTTTTAGTTTCTCAGTTAACTTTTGTTTATAACTTCAAACCTAATTGCTACACTCTGAATAAGCCGTTAAAAACCTACGCTGCTGTAGCTTGCAACCATGCTGCTAACAAGCGTGGTTTTAAAGTAACCTCAACAAAACCTGATATTGCTGTAAAACGCACGAAACACATGGGTAGAAAGAACTGGGGTTGGTACGCAGGAGCATTACTCGGCGAAGTCAGAAAAGAAAAAGATTGGTCCTTTGAAGCTCAGTTTCAATGGGTCGAAGCAAAAGCTGTACCAGATCGCGACGCATCCGGGATTGGTAACGGAAACGTCCTAGGGGAAACATTTACTCAGGTAGGGCGTGGAAACACAAACTTCTGGGGCGCGAAATTCGAAACACTGTACGCTTTGACTGACAATATTACTGTAGATACGATTATTGAGTTTTCTCATTCAATCGATCCAGATATTGCCGGAAGACATACGTATTCTAAGTTCGAATTAGAAGCAATCTACGCATTCTAATGACTGAATCTTAGGCCTCAAAGGGTCGCAGTGAGGGATTCTACTCTTGCTGCGGCCTTTTTTTTTGCCTCAGAGCGTCTGTAAAAAAATAGAGATCCAATTCGCTTTCGCCGATTAACATAATAGGCGATTTGCCGGATCCTTGGAATTTTCAGCCGGCACAAGCCGGGAACAGAAAAATTCTCCTTCATACTGTGTTCCATCGCCATAAACTCTCTTTCCATAGCCATGCTTGTAATCCGCTACATATTGCCCTAAGTAATATCCCCCATCGCGATAGATCGTGATTCCCGGGCCGACTCTTCTTCTGAATTGATCGTAATTACCGATGTAAAAACTTCCATCGTTGTAATCTATTCGTTTTTTCCAATTAATTCGAATCCGTGATGTCTGATTAGGAATATGCCTATTCATTTCCATGGGGATTTTAGGAAAGTTGAAAGGAAGTAATTGGTCAATAATATTGGAAAAGTGGTTCTTGAATTCATTCCAAATCGATTGAACTGAGGAGTGTAGAGCAATGAGGCCATCATCCTCATTCCCTTGAACTGTTTGATCTAACCGGGAGTTGGTTTGTTGCGGCGATAAAAAGAGATTTTTTCCTATAAGATAGGGCAGTGAATTGTAATAACCTGAATTAAACATATATACACCCCTGTAATTTTTTAGCTCTATTTTCTAAAATTTTACTAAAAGGGATCGGGGTTAAAATTACAAATTATTTGATGAGTCCGCTTGTGTCAATACGCAACCATAGCCACCATCAGTGCCGTCAGGAGAGGGAAAGTGGGTAATTTCCGCGAGTTTTTTTAGGCGGGGAGAGCAGCCGCTAATTTTATTTTCCGATTCTAAAATACTACAAGTCATGAACCATATACAGCCGGTTGGTGTTAATAGCTCAGCTGCATGATTAATCAGTCGTTCTTGAATGACCTTAAGGTCGTTTACAGAATTATTAGAGATTCTCCACCTAGCTTCCACACGTTTATTAAAAACTCCGGAGTTTGTGCAGGGAACATCTAAGATGATTAAATCGAACTTGGTTGTCGTGGGATAGTTTTCACCGAGTCCTACTTGAAGATCGGCTGAGATTCCAAATTTGGAAAGATTTTCTTTTAGAGGGACCATGCGAGACTCTGAGACATCGTTAGCCCAAAGCCGGGCGTTTGGGTACAGGTCGTGAGCAAGTAGGAGTTTCCCCCCAGGGCTTGCGCAGAGATCTAAAATCGTTGCGGGCTTCGGAGTTTTTTCAGCAAGAAACTTCACAAGCATCCCCGGTGTCGGATTTTGGATATATCCTTCCGTTTGGTCCCAGCCGCTCTCGATAGGCGAGTATTTAAAGGGATCCTCTCGAGATCGGACAAAGTAACGAGGTCGTGTGTTGGAAGCTATTAGAATCTCGATGGCTTGGGCTTCCCCATTTTCCTGAATTAATTGTTCCACGAAATAGGGTGTTTGGGAATATCGGATCGATAGGGAGTGAACGGAGTGATCATTAGGGAGTGTTAAGGGAGTTTGAGAGGCTTTACGCAAAACACCGTTTAGAAAGGATCCGACGGAAGCGTGGCAATGTTTTTTGGCTAGTTTAACGGTTTCGTCTATGACGGCGTAATGGGGAACGCGCTCTAGGTAGTAAATTTGATATAAGGCAGGGAAGAGGAGACTTTTTTCTCGGTTTTTTAGAGAGAGTTTTCCTGTAGGGGTAAGCTGTTCGGCTACCCATTGAAGTTGATTCCAGTAGCGTATGGTCCCGCAACAAATTTCATAAGCTAGGGCTTGATCGCGAGGATCTTTCCATGTGGTGCTTTGTAGGATATCTTCTATATAATAGCCCGCGCAAAAACCCTTCCATAAGGTTTGAAAAATGATTTCTCTGACTGTTTTCAATCTATGGTTACCTCATTTGGCATGATCCAGAGGCAGACCATATTTGGAAAAGTACATTTGATCGATTCAATTAAATCGCTCTCTAAATTTGGGGTATGCGCACCACTTGTGCGGACTTGCTGTATCATGTTATTTTGCAGGGTGTTAATTTGATCGGCCAGGTATTGACATTTCACCCTCATAGAGGTTCGGTTTTTCCAAATGGAAGATCCCCAGGCTTCATCAATAACTCTATTAACGAGGTGAGGCTCAGGGTCCAAACCTAGATCCAGAAGGTTTCTGCAAATATTAAGAAAGAAATCTCGTTCTTGGGTTTTGATAGATTGGATTGTATCAAGAAGAAAGTCATAGATCAAAGGGTATTCTTCGTTGTAATAACCCTTGTTGTAATAGGTTATCAGGCTCTCGATAAGGTGTTCAAAATCATAATCTTTCTGGTAGATAGGCACAAGTGACATTTCTTTACCGTTGGCGTCTAGAACGATTTCATCAAAATCAATGGGGGCGCGGGGGCCCTCGGGGTCTTGTTTTAGTAGCCAATCCATTAGATCAACAAGCCTGTGGTGTGGTAGAGGTGCTTTCTCGTAGTAAGGCTGTATGGACCAACGCATTTTTGGATCAACTCTAGTGGGTTTAACGGTTTTTATTCCCCAGGAGCTAGTGTTTGCGCGGGTTTCTAAGTAAGAATGATAGACCTTGTTAGGATAGAAAATAATGACATTATCCGGATCGTTTTGGATTCTGTAGATAATTCGGCCGTCTAGTGGTGATTTGGGTGGGCTGATACATTCACCAAGAACCACAAACTCTTCTGGAGATAGATTCACCACATCCCCGCTTGTTAATTGACGTCTCCACCGGTCAAGTTTGTAATCCGGATATTTGATGAGCTCAATCTCGTGATTCGCGAAGTGAATAAAATACCGTGAAATGTTATCAGGATTCCATTCTTTTATTTGGAATAACAATTGCAAGGCACGAAAGGTTATTTTAAAGTCGGTTTTCGAAAATACTTGTGTGGATAAGTTTTTGAGGATTTCTAGAGTGGCAGGAAGAGGGTTAGCGCAGACATTCATCATTTCATTATAAGGCAGAGGTCCTGCGAAAATACAGTCGAGGTGGATGAGTGCGGAAATTTTATTATTTAATAAAGATAACGAATCATGGTTGAAAATTTTTGTAGGATCATTTTGTCTTAACTGCTCTTCCGCTAATATTGTAATCAGTTCGTGAGAGAATACGGAATGTGATTTATTTAACGCTTTTGCAAAAGGAAGGATGTGTTCAAAGGCTTGTTTTAGTTTGACCCGATGCTCAAGCAGATAGGTGGGGTGGTCGTGGACCACATTACAAATGTCTTTAAGCTCTTTTAGGTATAAGTCTTGGGTTTTTAGGGTCTCTGACAATGTATTAAAAAAAAATTCCATTGTGGATCGAAGAGATTCTTTAAGGTGATTATCCGAGGATTGTGCTTCCCCATCTTCGAATGCGCACCAGGCTATGAGATGCATACCCCCCCAAAAGGACTCGCGGGGATAGATCGCTGCGCTCCACGGGCTAGCGGTAAGTAATTGATTAGGATGGTTATTGCAGTTAACGAGTGGAAGTAGAGTCGTAATATTGGTAGAGAAAGTGGTCATTAAGTTTAACGTAAGGGGGTTAAGGGTCTTCTGGTGGTTCTGGAAATAGGTCTGGCTTGTCGTAATACATTATCTTCGTGCGGTTGTTTTTTATCAATCTTTCTTAGAATTGCTCTCACGGGGCTAGCCTCAAGACCGGCAAGCCGCAACGGGAGCGCGATTAATTCATAAATTCCATCCGGAACATGCCGCAGCATTAAGCCCTCGAGTACTCCAATTTCGCGTTTAAAGAGCGCTTTGTGGACAGCTAAGTCTTCAGAATTGTACAATTCTATGCTTGGGGTATCAATTCCAACTGTGATGATGCCTTGGATGAATAACTCTTCCGCGAGTTCTAGTGAAAATCCATTAAAATCATGCGAAAATCGATTGAGATCGTTATAAGAGTTCGTTCGGAATAGGATGCGGCTCTCGAAAATTCGCGTATTAAGATGGTGGGGGTAAATGGCTTCTCCGGATGGAACATCCACGGTGATTACTTGGCAAGGTCCCAGAAAATGTTCTAAGGGAAGCTGGTCGACAGAAGCTCCGCCATTTATCGTATGCAAAGGGGCGTCAATGTGCGCGCCGATGTGTAAAGTTGATTCGATCGAGGAGAGATGAAAATGATCCCCTTTTTTATAAGTGGCTTGGGTAGTAGTTTTGAAGTGACTATCTCCGGGCCAAACTGCTAGGTTTGGAGTGATTGGAGGTGAGATATCGTAAATCATTTTCTTTTCAGGTTTTTTTGGGGTCTGAGTAGGCCATTAAGTGGATTTTTTACATTTTTGCCCTTTTCGGCTTCGTATTCTTTTTCAGCGGCGCGGCCAAGCTGAACCAATTCCCTGCTTTTGAAATAAGGTTCGATGCGGTAGTGCCAGCCGTATAGGCGGTTATCTTTAACGTCTGAAGCCCAAAATTTGACCTCTCCATCTTCTAGAGAGATAAACCCTACTTTATATGGGTCAACATAGGTGTTATAAAAGCTTTTAAAGTCGATGTAGATTTCGAGATTTTCCGATGTGAAGGGGTATGCTTGTAGTTCGGCAGCGACGATAGGGCTAGTGTTAACGCCTCTTAGAATCCCTTCAACAACATCAACAATCATTTCGCGCGCTTCTTTGATTGTCAGGATTGACATGGTGGTGAACTCGAAGCGCAGTGTGTGTATGTTGTTACCGTAGTAGACGTTAGAATCTTCTAGGTGAAGATGAAGTTCTTTATTCCACTTGACAGCAAGCTTCTGCGCGATCCAATCAACTTCTGTGGAATTGATTTTTTGGGATAATGGATTCTGCTCACCAAGGGGGTCATCGTCACAGGTGCTACAGCAGCAGCCTGACATGATAAACAGGCAGGCAAAAAGAAGAAAATTTTTCATATATTATCTCGATTACATTTATGATAAGAAACTTATCCTAATTTCTTTGCCGTTTATTTTCTATGGTAATTCGCGTACCAATCAACAAACTTCTTTAACCCTTGATCGATCGATGTTTTTGGGTGATATCCGAGTTCTTGTTGGCTATGGGTAATATCGGCATAGGTCGTGAGTACATCGCCCGTTTGCATTTCGATGAATTTTTTTTCGGCTTGTTTTCCCAAGTGGAGTTCTAGCAGTTCGATCATCTCCATCAGTTTTACCGGAGTGCGATTGCCTAAATTAAAGATATCCCATGCCGCTTCGAGATCCATCGCAGAAATGATTCCATGGACGATATCATCAATGTAGGTAAAATCTCTTTGCATTTTACCGTGATTATACACATTGATCGGTTGTCCTTGGGAAATCGCTTCAGAAAAGCTGTAATAGGCCATATCCGGTCTTCCCCACGGGCCATAAACGGTAAAAAATCGGAGCCCTGTGGCTTTGATTCCATACATGTGGTGGTAGCTGAATGCCATGAGTTCGTTGCTCTTTTTCGTCGCCCCATAAAAACTTGCGGGGTTGTCAGACATGTCAGTCTCACTAAAGGGGACTTTGGTATTGAGTCCATAGACGGAGGAGGAGGAGGCAAAAGTCAGCGGGATGTGGGGATTGTGGCGGCACGCTTCCAACACATGAAGAAATGCTTTCAAGTTGGAGTCTACATAAGCCTGTGGATTTTGTATGGAATAACGGACTCCGGCCTGTGCGGCTAGGTGGACAAGATTTGTCGTTGGGTACTCGGCAAGAATGGAACTCAGGGTTGCGGGATCGCAAAGATCAGCATGGAGGATTTTGATTCCAAGCTGCTTCAAAATTGCTGCGCGGTCGTGTTTTAATTTAGGGTCGTAGTAGTCGTTAAAGTTGTCGATCCCTATTACGGTATCGCCCCTGGCGTGTAATGCTTGTGCCAGATGAA
This sequence comes from uncultured bacterium, assembly GCA_964513575.1. Lineage (GTDB taxonomy): Bacteria > Chlamydiota > Chlamydiia > Chlamydiales > Parachlamydiaceae > CAMFKA01. Next base: position 16,944 of record CAZENM010000051.1, read on the forward strand.
ACCCGATGAACCCTGCGGCTCCTGTAATAATAACTCTCTTTTTCATATCTATTTTATATCAGAATTTAGCTTAATTTTGAACAAAAACGTCGAAGAATTAAAGAAACTCGATTTTATACAGTTTAAAGACGTAAATAGCGCGGGAAGAATTTGGATTTTTTCTAAGGAAAGTAATCGTGGTAACCACAAGGAAGTCTTTCATTTGCAACTTTTCTTGCCGGTACACCCTTCGAGGCTGTGAAAAAATAGAGATCCAGTTTGCTTTCGCCGATCTTTTTTG
>CAZENM010000052.1:0-11062 GCA_964513575.1 uncultured bacterium
CAAAATCACCCCGGTCACCCAGATAAACCGTCGAGTATCCTTATAGCCTGCCGTATAGAACAAGCTGGACATGTGAAGAAAGACAAATAGCACACTCATATGGGCACGCCAACGCTGCATGATGCGATACATCATCGCAAAGGGTGAGGTGTCTTGCCAATCTTTCATGATCTCATAAGCGCGGTCTTCGGTGGGGATGTAGTAAAACATCAACACAACACCTGTGAAGACAAGAATCAAAAATAAACTCATCGTAATCGTTCCTAAACCCAGAGTATAAAACGGGTCTAAGGAATGCTTATGACATTTTACGGGGTGAAAATGGAGAAAAAAGTTCTTAAAAACTATTTCAGAACGATCCACATCGTTATTCGGTTAATTATGCCGAAAGATAGAACGAACAAAGAGCGAAGGCAAGTTCGCAAGATAAGTTGCCCATGATTCGCGAGGTTTTCCCTGGAAAACAGCCATTTCAGTCCTCTGGTGTTATGCTGTGGAAGAATACCAAGCGGTATTCCAATCCAATGTCGTTTTCGATTTATCAACCATGATTTCTCCGGACGCTCCCTTAAAAACATGAAAATAGACTAAGGGCAGGGGAGCGGGGCCGCCGGTATTTCTTCCATACTGGTCATAAGTGGAGCCATGGCATGGGCATGAGTACCCTGTTTCAACGGCATTCACCGTGCATCCTAAATGAGTACATACGGCCGTTTGCACGCGCACTTTTCCTGAAAGAGTTTCGATATAAACTTTTTGCTTCGGGTTAAAAACTTTTCCATCCCGGGATAAAAGCTCCTCCGGACGTCCTAGTGAAAAGACGCTTGGTGGGATTTTCATCGCATTTGGGTAAAGAAATCCCAGCATTGATGCTCCTAAAACAGACCCGGCGCCAACGACACAAGCCCCCACACCCAACAGGGCAAGAAAGGAACGTCTGGACATCTTTGGGTCGTTATCATCTTTGTCGACATTTAACGAGTTGCGGTGCTTTGGCATAGTTACTGTTCATCCTCTCGAAACATTTGGTACTTTACATCTTCTCCATCTTCAAACTGCCCCTTCCGAAGGTAGTAGATATAGATGAATAATCCGGCGACTCCCATCGCGATGGAACTACTGATGTACCAAAACATAGTGTTTTTATCCAATCCATCTAAACGAATAATTCATCGCATCCATTGTCACGGCCTGCGTGGGACATTTTTCTGCGCATAAACCACATCGGATGCACAGGTCTTCATCTTTTAACATCGCGGTTCCCATGGAAGCGAGTTCCTCAGCATTCATCTGGGAAGAATCTACGCCGTAGAAATTATCGACAGCGAGGCGAAGGTTTCCCTCTCCCAAATCCAAGTTGAGTTTGCTGATTGGCACTTGCTTTAAGCAGTTGCAAGGGCATACATCCACACATCCATTGCATTTAATGCACAGGGTTCCATTAAATACCGGACTGACATGACACTGTAAGCAGCGGTTCGCCTGCTCGCGCGCTTCCTCTTCGGTGTAATTGTTTTCTACCAGATTCTGATTATGTATTCGCACTTCCGGCGCTTGCATTGTTGGAAGGGCCCATTTAGTTCTTAAGTATTTTTTATCTCTCATCGGTGAAAGCTCTGTAAACTCCCCGACAAACTCCTGATAAGGCCTTGTGCCTTGCAGGTCGGAATCTATCGCGCGGGCAGCTTCTTGCCCATGTCGAATTCCGGTAATGAATAAAGCCGCCCCAAACGCCACATCACCACCTGAATAGATTCCTTTGACAGTTGTTCGGCCAGTGCCCCGTTCTGTTTTAATGATTCCGCGATCCATCTGCAGTTGATCTTTTTTGTCCCAACCATCCATGAAACTCATGTCGATCATTTGTCCGATCGCTAAGATGAGCGTATCGCAAGGAATCACATATTGAGCATTGGGAATCATCTGGGGAGCAAACCTGCCTGTGTAGTCAAATAGTGAATAGATTTCCTGCACCCTCAACCCTGTGATTTTACCGCTTGCGTCTCTTTCCACGCTGATGGGAGCTAGGCGGTTGTGGATGGTAATCCCTTCTTCTAAACCGTCTTCAATCTCAAATTCGTCGGCGGTTTGTTCGTCGCGGCTTTCCAAGCAGACCATTTTTACTGATTTAGCGCCGTTTCTGACAGAAGACCGAGAGCAGTCAAAGGCGACGTTTCCTCCCCCAACCACAATCACCCGCTCCCCGATCTTCCACTGTTCTTCCATGCACCGCACGCGAAGGTATTCGATTCCGCGGATCACATCAGGGCCATCGGCTCCGGGAATAGGAAGATCTCGAGACCTCCACAATCCGATTCCTATAAAGATCGCGTCGTATTTATTTTGAAGTTCCGTGAGGGTAATGTCACGACCTACCTTCATATTACAGTGAACCTTGGCGCCCAAATATTGAATCGCGGCCATCTCGTTGAATACGACATCATTTTTTAATCGGTACTTGGGAACTCCGTAGGTTAACATTCCCCCTGGCTGGGGCATCATTTCATAGACATCGACGGCATAACCTAAACGTAGTAGATCATGCGCGCAGGTCATTGAGGCAACTCCCGCGCCAATGCACGCGACTTTTAGTCCGTTAGGGGTGGGGTTTGTAGAGCCTCTTGCGTAGCTAAATTCCAAAGACTCAATCTGCGCTTCCTTGCTCAACCCGAACCATTCATCCAAAAAACGTTTTTGCGCGCGGATGGTCAGTGTCTTGTCGACTCTATCCCGACGGCAGGTGGATTCGCAAGGAGCGCCGCAAATCATTCCGCAAATCGACGCAAAGGGGTTAGGACCGCGGGCAATTTTATAGCCTTCCAGCAACTTTCCGGCATGCAAAGCTATCATATACCCACGCGGATCGGTATTCACCGGACACCCATCTCTGCAGTCAATCTGTCGCAAGTAGTAGTCTAAATCGGGGATAACGACGTCATAAATGTCTTTGTAAGCATCGATAATTTCATCGGACACTGAAACCTTCCAGGTTAAAAAGTACTGTATCAAAGGGGGCTTTATAAATTAAAGATTTAAATTTAATCTAGGAATTGGCTATCTTGAACAAAAATTTAACAAGGACAATCTCCTATGCTCGTTATCCCACAGAGCCTGGTCCCCTTCGTTACTCAAGTACAGGATCTTGCTAGAGACCTCTCAAAAACTGTTTCCGAAAGCAAAGTCGTACTGTTTGTCAATAAACATGAGTCCGCTCTTTGTGATCTCATGCTCCTTACCACAGATATTTACTGCTTAAAAGAAGCCTCGATCCCATTTCTAGCTACCTATGCCCTAGCGATCTGCAAACCGGATTACCTCTCTGCCGCAAGCACAAAAATACTATCAATTTGGAACGAACATCCAAAAACTCAACCACTCCTCGTCGGCGGTGCCGTTGTAGCCACCGCTCTCTATCCGAATGAAGCCTTATCAGTCAGCTGCGGAATTTTCTCTGCCCAGCGAACCATTAGCACACCTAGTCCTACCCCAGAACCCTCATGGACAGACAGAGCGTTTAACAGATTCTGGTCCAACGAGGTGAAGAAATCGCAATAGTTTCGAGGATCATCCTTATAATTTGTTTGTATGTGATATCCCCCTTGATGGGAGAAGACTGAAACCGTGTTTATTTAGCAAGCAAACTGTCATCGCTATTTCTGACAGCTAAGTAATTGCAATATTCAAAACTTTCGAGCTCTTTCCGCCATTGATCAATTTTAATAAGACCAAAAGGGGTAATTCTATGCAAAGTATATCCAAAAGACGTTAAATAGACGAAAACTTCTTCTAAAGTAGATTTAGAGTCTAAGTAACATCCACCATATTCAAATTGTATAAAATCAATCATTTGATTTTTTAACAATTTTTTTGCACCTAGAAGGACATTTAACTCGTTTCCTTCTGTATCAATTTTCATAAAATTTATATGTGAAATGCTCTCTCTATCACAAAATAAATCAAGACGGTCGAGCGTTACATCGAAAATTTCAGGAGACATATTCAGAGTATTTTCAACTTCTGGCCTACGGTGTAAGGTGCTAAGCCCTGGATATTTTGGATAAAAATAAAAAGTACTTGTACCTACCTCCGAGGAAAGTCCAATATTGTATAATTTAACTTGAAATCCACGGAGATTGCTTTCTAAGATAGAAAATAAGGAAGGTTCCGGTTCAAAAGAATACACCAACGCAGAGGGTTGTAAGGACAGCACATTCAAACTCCATCCTCCAATATTTCCTCCAATATCGAACACAAAATCCCCTGACTGTATCAATTTCATCATTAACAACTCGCCATTATTCATCATATTGCAATTACCATATCCAAAAGAATCAAGATCACTTCCATCAGAAATGATTTCGATAGAAGTTGAGGAAATTCGCTCTAAAGGAGATTGAAAAGCGTTAAGAGATGGACAAAAACAAACATTTAACAAGATAGTACATGCTACCAATATATTTTCTTTCACGAATATTCCTTTGTAAAAATTTAAAACAGCATCATATTGGATAGAAATAATCCTCATATATGACGGACAATAGATGAATTTCTCAAATATTCAAAAGACTTTTCAAAAAATACGCTCTAAAATTACGACCGTTCTAAAATAGATTATTTGGCTTTAACCCCTGTTTATAGAACATTTTTTCATATTATCACATACTCCTGGATGAACTTGTAAAATCCTTGAAAAAAAAAGTGAGAGAAAATACGATGTAATTTCTACGGAATAAATTATGCGTGGATGCTAATTTTATGTGTAAATATTTCCAAAAAAGATATTTAAGCTTACTCCAAAGTCCCAAAATCGGCCCATCATTTTTTTGTCTCTTTACAAAAGGAAGTTTTTACATGCAGTTTCTGAATCTCTTTTTTCGCTTTACGTCTTTCTTGGCTATTTTTCTTTTTTATACGCCCCTGCATGGATCGACCTTCCCTAATGAAAAATCGATTGTTGTTCTTGTGCTTTCTTACAACAACATTAATTGGGTCGACCAAAACATTTCGTCAATCCTCTTCCAGGATTATGAAAATTACCGAGTGGTATACATTGATGACTGTTCAACTGACGGGACTGCTGATGCCGTAGAGTCCTTAGTAAGAAGTTTGGGACAAGAACATCGCTTCCAATTAGTGAGAAATCAAACTAGAGCTGGAAGCCCATTAGCAAACCACTATAAGGGGATTTATCAGTATTGTTCAGATCACGAAATCATAGCTTGTCTGGATGGTGATGATTGGTTTGCAAATGATCAAGTTTTATCCATTGTTAATACTCATTATTCAACACAGGACGTCTGGTTAACGCACGGGACTCTTATGGAATATCACAACGATCAACGAAATGGAACTGTCGGATGGTCTAAAAGAATTCCAGATGAGATTATACAAAAAAACGCTTTTAGAACTTTTCATTGTCCCTCACACCTAAAAACTTTCTATGCGTGGCTTTTTAAAAAAATTAAATTTGAAGATACTCAATACAAGGGAAACTTTTTTCCTGCAAGTGCAGATCAAGCAATGATGTTTCCAATGATTGAAATGGCAGGTGAAAGACATGCGTTCATTGAAACAATTCTGTATGTATATAACATGACAAATCCATTAGGACTTAGTATAATATCAACTCAATTACAAAGGGACTGTGAAAAACATGTCCGAAGTCAACCTCCATATGAAAAACTAGAATTAGACAGCGATGGAATTGCTCACAAACATGATTACAAAGAAACAAACCAATGATTTTTTTAAAAATAATCGGGTTCTCGATTACCCTAGTATTAACGACCATTCTTAGAGCATCTCCATTTGTCTCTGCAACACTTGTTGGGCAATTAGGAAACCAAATGTTTCAAATTGCCGCTGCCGCTAGTCTTGCGCTTGACAATAACGCCTCTACAGCATTTCCGGATCTAATAACAAGCGATGAATTTAATATTCCCTTAAACTATCGTGAAGTGTTTTGCCAATTAGAAACAAAAATTACTTGCCCCATACAATTTCACTATTTTGATCCAAATTGTCAATACACACCCATTCCATACCGCCCTAACATGTGTATTAGAGGATGGTTTCAATCTGAGAAATATTTTTGTCATCACAAAAAAGAAATCCAGAACCTATTTGCGCCCACCTCAAAAATTAATAACTACCTAGAGACTAAGTATATTGATATAATAAATCATCCATGCACTGTTTCTATTCACCATCGATCGTATTTAATAGAGGACCCCAAACAAACCCATCACCCTACGCAACCAAAAGAATACTATCTAAAAGCAATCTCTTATTATCCTGAAGATGCCCTTTTTGTGGTTTGCTCTAATGACTTAAATTGGTGTAAACAAAATTTTGATGATATTCCGAGAACTTTCGTCTACATCGAAAATGAACCTCATTTTCATGATCTCTATTTGATGTCGATGTGCAAACACAACATCATATCTAATTCCAGTTTTTCTTGGTGGTCGGCTTACCTAAACTTAAATTTGGATAAAATTGTTATAGCACCAAAACGTTGGTTTGCTGAGACCGCAGGGCGTGACTACAAGGATGTAATTCCAGAAAACTGGATTTCATTATAACAACAAAAAGGCTCAACAAATATGTTTTTCAATCACCCCCTCTGGAAATATTTAAAGGTTCTTTTTTTAAGTTTCATGGCCTTTTTTACAGTTCTTGAAGCCAAAAGCGCCTTGGCAGAAAAACCTCTAGTTGTTGTTGTTGTTTCCTATAACAACATTAACTGGGTGGATAGGAACATTGGATCTATTTTTTCGCAGGATTACGACAATTATCGTGTGGTATATATCGACGACTGTTCTCCTGATGGGACTGCCGATGCTGTAGAAACCTTAGTAAAAAGCTTAGGGCAAGAACACCGATTCACACTTGTGCGAAACATAGAAAGAGCGGGAAGTCCCTTAGCAAATCACTATAAGGCAATTCACGGATACTGTAGGAATGATGAAATCGTTGTCTGCGTCGATGGAGATGACTGGCTTGCCACCGATAAGGCGTTAAAAACAGTGAATGAAAATTATCGATCTAGACAGGTTTGGTTAACGCATGGAACCTTCAGTGAGTATCATTTTGATGGACGAAATGGACAAAAAGGTTGGTCAACTCCCATTCCCAAAAAAATTGTTGCTCAAAGAAAATTCAGATCTTTTCGTTGTCCTTCACACATGAAAACCTTTTATGCATGGCTTTTTAAAAAGGTCAAACTCGAAGATTTGCAGTACAAAGGGATCTTTTACCCCGCAAGCGGGGATCAGGCGATGATGTTTCCTATGATTGAAATGGCAGGAGAAAGGCACGCATTTATCAGCAAGGTTTTGTATATCTACAACATGACAAATCCCCTAGGTGAGAGTGTGGTCGCTACCCAACTACAACGGGACTGTGAAAATCATGTACGGCATAAAAAGCCCTATGAAAGATTAAAAAAACCTGGACGATAAATAAAACTCACCATAACCTAACTCTTCTGATTTGGAGGATTATATGAAAATTATCATCAAAGCTTTATTTTTATTCATTCTGGGATGCCTTGCCCCACTGAGCGCAAAACCATTTGTTTCTGCAAAATTAGTAGGTCAGCTAGGCAACCAAATGTTTCAGATAGCAACAGCCACCAGCCTTGCTCTTGATAACGATGCCGAAGCTCTTTTTCCTGATCTCATTTCTAGCGATAAATTTAACATTCCTCTGAATCATAAAAAGGTATTTTTTCGTTGTGAAGCGCATAGAAAGGGTGCTATTAAATTTAATTATGTTGATACCAACCTTCCTTATACTCCGATCATCTATCGGCCAAATATGCGTATCGAAGGATGGTTTCAGTGTGAAAAATACTTTGACCACCACAGAAAAGAAATTTTAGAACTATTTGCGCCGTCTAAAAAAATCCTCTCTTATTTAACCACAAGATATGCAGACATTCTCAACCACCCGTGTACAGTTGCATTGCACCACCGATCCTACTTTAAAGAAGACCCTAAGCAGCTTTACCACCCCACACAAACTAAAGAATACTTCTTAAAAGCAATTCTTTATTACCCTGAAGACGCCCTTTTTGTAGTCTGTTCAAATGACATTGCTTGGTGCAAGGAAAATTTCGCTGACATCTCTAGAAATTTTGTCTTTATTGAAAACGAACCTCATTATCACGATCTTTTTCTGATGTCGATGTGTACACATAATATCATCTCCAACTCTAGTTTTTCATGGTGGTCTGCTTACCTAAATCAGAACCCGGAAAAAATCGTAACAGCACCAAAACGGTGGTTTGCAGAAACATCAGGGGCTGATTACCGGGACATCATTCCAAATAGCTGGTATCGAATCGAATAGCTCAATACAATATGGAGTCTTTGGTATAACCAAACGACTCCATATGGTGTAAAAGGTATCTTTCAATAAATTCAAGCTGTTCCCGGTCGTAGCGCGAGATATGTTTTAGCGCTCCACCCTCTGGAGGGTATCTCTTCACTGCACGTAATACATCTTCAATATCAAAATCAATCCCTGATTCTATTAAAATAGATTCTAAAAACATCTCGGGAAATTGAAGCAAGTCTTCATATCTAATTGTGATGACATTAGGTTGTTCATTCCAAAAGGTTTGAAACTCATCCCACATGATCATAAAGCGTAATAACAATGTCTCAGGGATTTTTTGACCTGGCTCTTGCTGTTGTCCTGTACGAATAAAATACGAGTAAAAACTATCCACAGGATGCCTGACTATGCGGATTGTTTTTTTATATTGTAACAGGTCGTTCTCTTGTTTCCAAACACAGGGGTAATGAGTTTTGGTCACCACAACATCCCCCTTTTCAGGATATCGCCTGGTTCCCTCGTATCCATTAATTGGAGCATATCCCCCACAAGGAAGCTTTTCGGGATCATGAAAGGGGTGGTCACCATCGCAATAAACAGAGGTTGTGACAACCCCGGTTGCCTCTTCAATCAAATAACGGATCCAATGATTTCCGGAACGTGGGTAGGTCGATAAATAGACTCGGTCCCAATCATCACCAGCCAACATAAAAATGACAGAAAATGAAAAAATAAAGAGGGATTTTTTAATTAAAGAGCGCATAATTCCCCCAAGATTCCTTATTGACTGGATCTTATACTTTTGCTATACCAAAGCAAAGTCTATTTAATGAAAAAAGGGGCAGCAACTCTATGGTGCACATCAAAATTACTCGTGGTTTAGATATTCCTCTACAGGGGAAACCTCATGGAAATGCGAAGGCAGTGGTTCCTGGTGGCGAAGCCACGCCGATGATTACCCCTCCCCAAGTTGCGTTAGATTTAAGATCTTTTGAAGGGCTCAAGTTGCGGGTTTTGGTTAAAGCGGGTGATATTGTCAAAGCTGGAGATCCCCTGGTTGAAGATAAAGACTGCGAAGGAAGAGTGTTTGTGTCCCCCTCAGCCGGAACCATTAAAGATGTTGTCAGGGGAAATAAGCGCGTTCTTGAAGAAATCATCATCGATACTGCAAAGACAGAAGAGTACAAAGAATTTTCCATTTTGGACCCTAAGACAGCCGCGCGCGAAGCGATTATTGAAGCACTGCTATTGGGAGGGATTTTTGCCTCTATACGCTCCCGTCCCTTTTCTCGCTTAGCTAACCCTAAACAACTTCCTCGCTCCATCTTTGTAAAAGCTGTAGAATCAGCTCCTTTTACTCCTCCTGCTGAGTTACAAATCGAAGGTAAAGACCATGAGTTTCAGACAGGCTTGAATGCTCTAAAAAAACTCACAGAGGGCAAGGTTCATCTTGTTTATCGCAAAGATACACCCTGTAAGGCTTTTTTAAACGCGGACGGAGTCGAAAAACACACTGTTGAAGGTCCTCATCCTGTTGCTAACCACTCGTTGCACATCCAACAAATTGATCCGATTCACCATCCGAATGAATGTGTGTGGACTTTGAATGCCTACGATGTGGTTGCTATTGGAACCCTGTTGGAAAAAGGAAGAATTCTAAACGAAAAAATTATCAGTATCGCAGGACCTGGGATTCTTACGGATCGCGTAGGTTACTTTAAAGTAAAAACAGGGTGCCCTGTAGGATGCCTCATTGCCGGCCGTCTTCAAAAAGGGGAGAACCGATTAATTTCAGGCGATCCTCTTATGGGTCATAAAGTGAATGTAAACGGCTTTTTAGGTTTTAATGATTTTGTCTTCTGCGCGATTCCGGAGAACACCGAAAGAGAACTTCTTCACTTTTTTAGGCTTGGATTGAATAAATATTCCATCAGTGGAGCCTACCTTAGCGGACACCTGAATAATAAGAATCGAGAATACCCCTTCACCACCAGTCAGCACGGCGAGCATCGCCCTTTCATTGATCCGACACTCTACGAAGAAGTGCAACCGTTGACAGTTCCAACCATGCAGCTTGTAAAAGCTGTAATGGCAGAGGATTTTGACCTTGCCGACACCTTAGGGCTTCTGGAAGTTGATAGCGAAGATTTTGCTCTGCCGACATTCGTCTGTCCATCCAAAATGGAAATGACTGAAATCATGAAGCAGGGAATTAACCGTTACGCCAAAGAAATCGCTGGCTAGAATCGAGTCTATTGATACAATTTTACAGTCGGTCGTTCTACTTGTGGTTTCAATTCCTCTTTTTGGACTCACAGCCTCGAATGAGTTCCTGTTATTAAACACCGGGGTTTTGAAAGTATTATTCCCCCGGCTTTAAATACCTGCAGCACTTTCATGCTTGTTGGTAGGCAACTTGATTTATCACAAATTCAAAATTTTCTATTCGTTGATAAAAAAAACCATTCGCTCTTGATTTTACTCTCGTTTACGTTTAGAATATTTCTCTTTATGAACACAAAATACGCACTCTTTTTTATTACACTTTTTTGTTCAGTCCACGCTCATTCCTTCTTTGATGAGCAATGCGGACTGATGCGCGACCTCCTGATCGTTGAAGATCTCGATAAACGAATTAATGATCGTTTACCTGTGACTTACAACCACCAGCTTCAGGGAGGGTACCTAAACATGCCTTCTGCCAGGATGGGGTCCGATG
>CAZENM010000052.1:11072-16850 GCA_964513575.1 uncultured bacterium
TTCTGTTCACCCTTATCGATTGTGGAACATTCGCTGCCAACTCAATGAGCGAATCGAGATCACCGGAAACTACCGCATCTTTAACGGCATTGCAGATCCGGTGCTTTCAGCGCATGGTTTTGGGGATTTTTCCGACAAAGGGGCGAACGTTAAAATTTCGATCTTTTCCCCTGAAGATAGCGACTACAAACTTCCGGGCCTAGCGTTTGGTTTCGACGACTTTTTAGGGACACGCGCATTTAAATCTAGCTACATTGTCCTCACGCAAGTATTTAAAAATGAGAACTTTGAATTCACCCTTGGTGTGGGATCTCAGAGAATTCGCGGTTGGTTTGCAGCCTATAACTGGTTTCCCTTTTATCACTTAGACTACCGTTATCTTAAACCCCTTTGCATCACCGCCGAATATGACGCCACCCCCTATAAAAACAAGGAACGGGAACCTCACCCAGAGGGACGTACTCGAAAAACACGACTTAATATGGGGATTAAGTATAGGCTTTGGGACTTTATCGACCTTTCTGTAGGATATGTACGTGGAGAAAAGTGGGCCGGCTCCGTTTCAGCCCACTACAACTTTGGGTATACCAAAGGATTTGTCCCAAAAGTCAATGAACCCCTGCCATATCGCACTCCAATTGTTAATGAACCAATAGGCTGCCGCAGACCCGAACAGGCCGTCGCGATTGATTATGCCCACGCTTTCTTTGATCAAGGATTTTGGCTATTGGAAGCGCGCTTGGAATATGATGCATGTAACAAAACAGTTCTGCGGTTCCGCGTGGTTAACGATTGCTATAGACTCGAAATCCAAGTCAGAGAACGACTCAACAACCTCGTGGCTTTCTTAACCCCCTCCAACGTCGATACCGTTATCATCACCATGGATACCGAGGGGATGCCCATCCAAGAATACCGCTACCAAATGCCTTTTGTAAGCGAGTTTGCAAGTAATGAAATGGGTCCTTATGAACTAGCCGTTTTAACTCCTTTGCAAGAAGCTTCATGGCCCGATCACTATTCCTCGATACAAATCTATAAGTGCCGCCGTGAATTGTGGAACTTTATCATCGCCCCTCGGACGCATACATTTTTTGGAAGCTCCGGAGGAAAATTTAAATACGCTCTAGGTTTAGGGCCGGGAATCAACGGCTTTTTAAGCGATAGCGTCTATTACTCCGTACTTTTTGGCTACACTGTATTATCAGATATAAAACATGTCGGTCACGTTGACAGGCTAAACCCTTCTCAATTGATTAATGTACGTACGGACTCCGCAAGGTACTACAAGCAAACCGGACTAGTGGTAGATGAGCTTTACCTCCAAAAAAACTGGGCTCTTGGTAAGGGATGGTATGCACGCGCGGCGGTTGGCTATTTCGAACAGATGTACGGGGGGCTTGGCACAGAAGTCCTCTATTATCCCCTTGATCAAAACTGGGCCTTTGGATTCCAGGGAGGACTAGTAAAAAAACGAAAAACCACCGGATTAGGGTTCACCAACTGGATTACTAAATATCAAGGATTCGTTCCGAGCTTGCGCTATTTCACCGGATCTCAATTATTCGCTAATTTCTACTATTCCTGGCCTGAAGCAAAACTCGACTTCAAAGTTCAGGCTGGAAAATTTCTGGCAAATGATTGGGGTGCTCGTTACGAGGTTTCGCGCTATTTTCAAAGCGGCCTTATCCTGACGATGTGGTACACAACAACCAATGGTCATGATCGGATCAACGGTCAAAATTACTACGATAAAGGGATTTCTTTTTCGATGCCGCTTGATGTCTTCTACACCAGCAGCTCTTGCGCACGATGGGGATATGGAATGTCAGCGTGGCTTCGCGATGTCGGAGCAAGCGCTCTAACCGGTCAGGAGCTCTACCAGATGATCCGCGAACATAGAGAATTCGACTAATACAATGATTGTATTGGATCGCGGATCACTTATCGCGAATGAATAAATGAGTCGTGATGATCAATTTTTTTAGGATTGATTTTTTTTTATCTTAATAACTTCCGCCCCTCTCTCTGAGGCTGTGAAAAAATAGAGATCCAGTTTGCTTTCGCCGATCTTTTTTGTCTTTTCATTCAAATGCCCCCGCTCATAACGGATGTTAGCGTTGTGAGCGGGGACATTTAAATGAAAATCCTAAAAAATCTCGATCGAAATCAAACGGATTCTAATTTTTTCACAGCCTCTCTGAGGCCGTGACCTCTACAGGAAAATAAACAGGGGAACTAATGCTTCCCTCCCTCGATCAAGTCACCATTCTTTTTGTTAAAAAAATACAACATGATTGTACATAATCTTCTGCAAGAGTAAAATATTCATTTCATTACAGTACATTTGAGAGTTCTTATGTTTGGTTTTTTTAAGAGATTATTTGGTTCTGCGCAAGATCGTCAAGTTCGACGTTATTCCAAAATTGTCACCGATGTCAATCGTTGGGACGAACAATACAAGAGCCTGTCAGAAGAGCAACTGAAGGCAAAAACGTCGGAATTCAAAGATCGCTTAAAGAAAGGCGAAACTCTCGACGCGATTTTACCCGAAGCTTACGGGGTGATAAAAAACGCCTGCCGCCGCCTTTGCGGAACTGAAGTTCATGTCTCCGGATATAATCAAAAATGGGATATGATTCCCTATGACGTCCAGATCATTGGAGGAATCGCCCTTCATCACGGAACTATCGCAGAAATGCAGACAGGAGAAGGGAAAACTTTGACAGCGACATTCCCCCTCTACTTGAATGCTCTTACTGAAGAACCTGTACATTTGGTTACCGTGAACGACTACCTCGCTCAACGAGACTGTGAATGGACAGGGAACGTTCTACGTTATTTAGGAATTACTACCGGCGTGATCAAAAACGCCACTCCTCCCGAGGAACGCAAAAACGTATACGATGCGGACATCGTTTATGGAACGGCTTCAGAGTTTGGTTTTGATTATCTTAGAGATAATTCCCTGGCTAATTCCAAAGAAGAACAGGTTCAAAGGGGTTACTACTATGCGATTATCGATGAAGCGGACTCCATCTTAATTGACGAAGCGCGCACCCCGCTGATCATTTCCGGACCAGCACCCGTTAGCAAACAAATGTATGACGAATTAAAAGATGGGGTTTCCCAGCTTGTACGACGTCAAAGGGACTACTGCATTAAACTGGCAACAGACGCTAAAAAAGCATTAGACAATGCGCAGCAACTTCCGGAAGGAAAAGAGCGCAAAAAGATTGAAGATCACGCTCTGCAGCAACTATGGCTTGTCAGCAAAGGAACTCCCACAAATAAAATCGTTAAAAGAATTAAAGAAGATCCCAATCTACGCGCCGCATTAGATGAATGGGACCTCTACTACTACGCTGACCAAAACAAAGAAGCCAAAAACGAAGCGCTTGCGGATCTCTATATGATCGTTGATGAAAGAGCAAGCGAATATGAGCTGACAGACAAGGGGATCCACGGGTGGTTAGAATGTACCCATGGAATGGGACATGATGATGACTTCCTAATGCTTGATATCAGCCACGAGTTCAACCTGATCGATGAAGATGAATCCCTAAGCGACCAAGAAAAAGTTGCTCAGAAACTTGCTGTGCAAGAAGTGGATACGAAGCGTAAAGAACGCTCACACAATCTCAGACAAATGCTTCGCGCGCATCTTCTTATGGAAAAAGACGTCGATTACATCATCCAAGACAATAAGATTGTGATCATTGACGAGAATACAGGACGTGCCCAGCCGGGACGACGGTTCTCTGATGGCCTTCACCAAGCAATCGAAGCAAAAGAGGGATTGGAAATCCAGAAGGAAACTCAAACCTACGCGACAATTACACTCCAAAACTACTTCAGGATGTATAAAAAGCTTGCTGGGATGACGGGAACGGCTTCAACTGAGGCGCTTGAGTTAATGCAGATCTATAAATTAGATGTTTTGTCCATTCCAACTCATAAGCACTGCAAGAGAACCGACCACAACGATGAAATCTATATGACCGAACGGGAAAAATACAACGCGATTCTTAAAGAAATCCGCGAAGTAAGCCCCACCGGCCGTCCATTCTTGATCGGAACAGAGTCTGTAGATGTCTCGGAAAAACTCTCTAGGATTTTACGACAAAACCAACTCGAACACACTGTTCTCAATGCGAAACAACACGAAAGAGAAGCGGAAATCATCGCGAACGCAGGCCGCAAAGGGGCGATTACAATTGCCACTAATATGGCAGGCCGTGGTACAGATATTAAACTTGAACCGGGAATTGCTGAACTCGGTGGACTCTACGTGATGGGAACAACCCGCCACCAGTCGCGTCGAATCGACCGCCAGCTCAGAGGGCGTTGCGCTCGTCAAGGAGATCCCGGAAGCTCTAAATTTTACATCTCCTTTGAAGACCAGCTTCTGCGTCTTTTCACAACACCGAAAATGACGGCATTTCTTCAGCGCTTTAGACCTCCGGAAGGGGAGCCTATCTCTGCGGGGATTTTGAATAAATCAGTGGAAACAGCTCAAAAACGAATTGAGCAAAGAAACTTCACCATCCGTAAGCACACCATTGAGTACGATGATGTGATGAACAAGCAACGTCAAGCCATTTATGGATTCCGAAATGAAGTCCTCCACACCGACGACATCGAAACTGTTGCTACAGAACTATTAGAAGATGTCTGCGTACAAGCAGCGGATAAATTTTTCGCCAGCAGATCACAAGAAGATGGCTGGAACCCTGAAGGTTACCGCGAATGGCTGATGGAACATTTTCCAATCACTTTCGAGGAAGAAGAATTCAATTCCGACTATGCTGAAGCTAATGAAATGGCTGAACATGCGGCTAAAAAAGTTGTTGCGGCATTTAAAGACAAACTCCTTCAGGAAAATAGCAAATTTGAATTGCAAGATGGAAAAAAACCGACGGATAGAGCGCTACGAAATATGATCATTCGACGAAATGACCAGCTATGGCAGGAACACCTCCATTCCATGGATCACCTTCGCTCCGATGTCAACCTGCGCTCTGTAGGCCAGCGCGATCCATTGACAGAGTTCAAACACGAAGCGTTCAGACTGTTCGAAGATTTCAGCATTAGGTTGAGAGAAGAGATAGGGCACGACCTGTTTCGTTTCGAGATCGTTCCATCCAATCAATTTAACCTGCAACAGTTGTTAAAGGGATTGAAAATGGAAACGGCAAGATCTTTCCTGAGTGACTTGCAACCTCCGGCAGAAGAACTTTCTAATGGAAAGCCATCCAAATGATCTCGCTTATTGACTTTACGACGCACCTCGATCAGCAATCCACCTTGCTGACCGAGGCCCAACAAACAAGATGCGCACAAGAGGCTATCATAATACTGAGGTCTTCACAAAGGGAGACTCCAAGAGCTGTTTACAAAGGACGTCCTGCATATATTCTAAAAGAGTGGATTCGCAGGAATCCATTGATCGATAAAGCGACTCTAGCCTTTCTTAAAACTGAACTTGTGGCCTATCGCCTTGGGATTACATCCGCGAATCTTAATGCCAGCGAAGGACTTAAAAAATTTGCTGAAGAAAAAGCCTACCTTTATAATTACTTAGCCTTCTACAGACATGAACTACAAGCAGATTCTTACCAATCTCCTGTGCGAATATTCATGAATAATCGTTATGTCGACTGGGCAATTTCAAAAGATGTTGTGATAGAACGTCCTGAAGCCATTGGGCAATGGCCCATGAAATACGGGGATTCCGGCTTACAGAATGAAGACCTCTGCGTTTGGACCAATCCCGAA
>CAZENM010000053.1:0-16820 GCA_964513575.1 uncultured bacterium
ACTATTTAACATCGGACCAACTAAATCAATTATCACACCACCATGAAAAATTCGGAGCTTTCATCAAGAAACTGTCAGTTGACTCGTTGGAACTTCTTCCCCGATTAAAATTGGCTTTTGATGGAAAAATTCACAATAGCGAACCTTCTTTGCAAAAAATAACTGTTCGAAAAGAATCTACAATAAATAAGGAAGAGGAAAAATGGCTTTCCCTCATGAACCACCTCCTCTTTGACCCGCCATATAAACCTATGACACTATTGAGAGGTGTTAATTTTCTCATTGAAAATGAAGAGTTGTGCTTATTGCTAGATGGTGTGGGACACGATAAGTTGTGTTGGTTGGGAATTTGGCGAAGCAGTGATAGCGAGGATCGCCTAGATTCTGATTTGTTTCGAAATCCTTTGGTTTATGAATTTGAAAGGGAGATTGAAAGGCACATTCACAAAGGGTTAATTCCGACGATGAGGGATCTTGATGGTTTACTTCAAGCAAAAAAATTTCGAGTGCTGCAATTGTTAAGGACTCATTTTACAGGCCTGTATGGATTAGGGGAACTTCACTTTAGCGCTATGTGCGGAAATTTAGAAGAATTAGATGATCTAATTAAGAAGGGACTAGACGTCAATGCGATTAGCAATTCTGAAAGAACTCCATTGCATTACGCCGTAATTAGAGGAGATCTATCTATTGTAAATGCTTTATTACAAGCCGGAGCAGATCCTACGATTGCAACAACATTGATTTGCGCTCGTCCTGTCGGCGACGTTTATCAACCATCAGTATTTCTCCCTTTAACACCCTTGACTCTTGCGGTTTCAATGGGGCATTTAGAGTGCGTGAAAGTTCTAGCCCCGCGCGAGGGCGTTTTGTTCCATCGGAATAATTACCCTCGATATCATGAAGAGCCCCTTCTCACATCAGAGCCTCCACTCCCATTTTGGTTTGCATTAAATCAACCGGATATCATGGAGATTCTTCTTAAAAACCGCGGAAGTTTTTTGCGAACGGAAAACATTACCGCGCTGATGAACAATCTGATTGAATGCGCGCCCTCAATGAGTAAAATTCTTTTCAATATAACGAATAACTCTGAAATAAATAATTGCAGTGGGGTCTTTGAACAGCTTTTACACGCGGAACCCAATTTAGAAAATTGGCGTGATTTTCGGAATAATGGAGTGAACTATGGGACTCAATTTCTGCTGAACTCCGCAGTCGTGATAAACTCCGTTGAAGGAGCTAGGTTTTTGCTGGAAAGAGGCGTTGATCCGAACCAACTGGGTTTTCCAGACAGGGCTCCCGGCTGGTCAAATCTTGGATTTCCTTTAATCACGACGATCATATCTGGGGCAAATTCTGATGAAATGAAAAACCTTCTGAAATCCTATGGTGCGGTTCGGTATGCAAATGTTGCGGTAAACGTGACAGGCTGTGCGATTACAATTATTTTAAGCCTTGCTTTGGTGTATCTAGATAGTTGTTTAGAGGAATTTGACTGGAGCGATCATGAAATTAAAGTAATTATTCGCGTTTCTCTGCTGTCAGTGATTTGTTGGTACGCTATCCGGTTTGCTTGGAGCTCAACAAGCGCAGAAACTATGAATCGTATAAATTCATTCCATGCTAGTGTGTTGTGGCCTTTTGTTCCATAACAACCCCGATCACTGCCAAGTCGTTAAACATTGACTCAAGAGAATCGCCCTCAAGACTTGTTTGGTGAGGTACTAGTACCCTTCAAGCAATGTGTGATGGCCAATAAAAAGAATAATAGATAAAAATAAGGGGATGGCATTTACATGTGGTAAATCCCAGCTTGATAAAGAGAGAACCTCAAATACTCCTACTAAACTAGAGAAAAGATAAGCCATCTAAATTTGGTATCTTGGAATAAATTCATGATTATTGATCATTCTCATTTGAAGTTAAGTATTTGCTTTTTTTATAGTGAGCGGGAGAAAATGTGTGATAAAGAGCAGGTAGCAAAATTAGAGTGAGAAGGGTAGAGCTAATCAATCCGCCAATGACAACTGTCGCTAAAGGTTTTTGAACCTCAGCTCCCATTCCAGTCGCGAGTGCCATTGGCACAAATCCTAAGGATGCCACTAAAGCTGTCATGAGAACTGGACGAAGTCTTGTTAGGGATCCTTCTTTAATGGCTAAATTAAGGTCATCCTTTTCGGCGAGCAGCTGATTAATATATGTGATGAGAACGAGTCCATTGAGAACGGCTATTCCAGATAAAGCAATAAACCCGACAGCAGCAGAAATTGAGAAAGGCATACCTCTTATCCAAAGAGCAACAATTCCCCCTGTTAAAGCAAGAGGAACTCCACTAAAAACTAATAATGCATAGCGTACTGAGTTAAAGGCGGTATATAATAAAAGAAATATAAGACCTAGGCAAATGGGAACAACAATAAATAAACGTTGCCTAGCTGAAATCAAATTTTCAAACTGTCCACCCCAATTAAGCCAATACCCATCAGGTATCTTGACTTCGTCTTGAATCTTTTTCTTGGCTTCTTCGACGTAAGATCCTAAATCTCTACCACGCACATTGGCTTGAACAGCAATAAATCGCTTTCCATCTTCTCGACGAATTTCATTCAAACCTTCAGAAACTCTGAGAACAGCAATTTCACTTAAAGGGACATAAGGAAAATGCGTCTTGGTTTTATTTCCCAAATTTTCTTTTACAGGGAGTGGAATTGGTAGGTTTCCTAATGCCTTAATATCTTCTCGCTGTGTTTCCGGAAGTCTAACCAATATATCAAAGCGACGATCACCTTCAAAAATTTGTCCTGCTTTTCCACCTCCCGCAGCTATTGCTAACACATCTAATCCTTCAGAAACATTAATACCTAAACGACTAGCTGCTTCCCGATCAATTTTAACATCTAAGACTGGCAATCCTTTTGTTTGAGCTATTTTTACATCAGCTGACCCAGGAATTTTTCTGAGAATATTAGCAATATGATCCGCCGTTCTCTGCATAACATCAAAATCATCTCCATAAATCTTCACCGCTAGGTCGCTTCTTACTCCTGAAATTAATTCATTAAATCGCATTTCAATCGGCTGTGTAAATTCATAGCTATTACCAGGTATTTTATTAACTTCATTTTGGATTAGTTCAATTAAATTTGTTTTATCTAAGCTAGGCTCTGGCCATTCCTCTCTTGGCTTAAGAATGATGAATGTGTCAGAAACATTAGGCGGCATCGGATCTGAAGCCATTTCTGCGGTGCCTGTTTTAGAATACACGTAAGCCACCTGAGGAAATCTTTTTATTGTTTTTTCAACCATTGTTTGCATTTCAGTTGATTGAGTAAGAGAGGTACTTGGAATTCGTACTGCGTGCATTGCAATGTCTCTTTCATCAAGTGTTGGGACAAATTCTTGTCCTAATTGATAAAATACGATGAGGGATAAGGCAAAAATGACAACACCAAGAGAGATAGTCCACCCAGGAAATTTCAAGGATTTATCTAAAATCGGGCTATAAATCCTTTTTGAATACTCAACTATTTTATTTTCTTTCTCTTTAAAATGGCCTTTAACAAAAACAGCAATCATGGCAGGCACAAAGGTAAGAGAGAGCACAAAAGCTGATATCAGCGCGAAAATGACTGTCATAGCCATGGGGTGAAACATTTTTCCCTCAACCCCCGTAAGAGTTAATATAGGAATATAAACAGTGATAATGATAGCTTGCCCAAATACTGTGGGCTGAATCATTTCCTTACTTGCTTCCAAAATTTCGTAAAGACGTTCATTAAGTTCTAGAGTTCTTCCAATCTTATGTTGCTTTTGCGTTAATCTCCTTAGGCAGTTTTCAGTAATAATCACAGCACCGTCAACGATCAAACCGAAGTCAATAGCGCCAAGACTCATAAGATTTCCACTAATCTTGGACTGAACCATCCCTGAGGCTGTCATTAGCATGGAGAGGGGAATTACCATAGCAGTAATCAATGCTGCTCTAAATTGACCTAGAAATAAAAATAAAACGGCAATGACTAGAATGGCTCCTTCGCCTAAGTTGCTTACTACAGTTTTTATGGTTGCATTTACAAGCTTTGTACGATTTAAAACAGCTTTGGCTTCGATGTCGGGAGGAAGTGTTTTATTGATCTCTTTGAGCTTTACATCTACGGCTTGGGATACAGTTCGACTATTTGCTCCCATCAACATCAAAGCTGTTCCAACCACTGCTTCGTGGCCATCCTTGCTAGCGCTACCTGTTCGCATCTCTTTCCCGATGATAACTTCCGCAATATCCCTCACTCGAATGGGGATACCTTCTATTGTCGCTAAAACTATGGTTTCAATTTGGATTGGGGCATCTAGTCGCTCATCTGATTTGATAAGCAGGCTTTCTCCTTTCTTTTCAATATATCCAGGCCCAACACTGGCATTGTTTTTTTTTAAGCTCGAAATAATGTCATCAAAGCTTAAACCAAGAGCAATCATCCGTTCGAGATTTGGTTCTACGTGATATTGTCTAACGTATCCACCAATAGAATCAACTCCGGCTAAACCTTTAACACCTTTTAACTGAGGCTTGACAATCCAGTCTTGAACGGTTCTTAAATAAGATGCCTTCTCAATATCTGTGCTTAAAAACTGACCTTCTGGAGTTAGATATCTACCATCTTTTTGCCATCCAGGTGAACCTTCTTTAATTTCTGCCTCTCTACCATTAGGATGCTTAAAATCTACAGTCCACATATAAACTTCACCCAGTCCTGTAGATACAGGTCCCATTCTTGGATCTGCACCTTGTGGAAGGTTTTCTTTGATTTCACTCAGGCGTTCATTAATTTGTTGCCGCGCAAAATAAATATTAACCTCATCGTCAAAGATAGCTGTGACTTGAGAAAAAGCATTTCTAGAAATAGATCGTGTCATCTGTAGACCAGGAATACCAGCTAATGCGGTTTCGATGACATAAGTCACCTGTTGTTCTATTTGGATAGGAGAAAATCCCGGTAACGTTGTATTGATCTGGACTTGATTGTTCGTGATATCCGGAACAGCGTCTATCGAAAGACGAGTAAATGAATAGATGCCAAATCCAGTCACGACTAAGGTGAATAAAATGATAGCCAGAGGATAGTGGATAGAAAATCTTAGGATTTTTTCAATCATCAGTGCTCATGCTCCGCTTCTTTTTTGCTTAAATCAGCTTTCAATAAAAATGTTTTTGAAGAGGCATATTCTTCACCAGCGCTTAAACCTGAAAGAATTTCAACATTTTTATCGTCGCTAACACCTACCTGGGTTTGTCTTTTTTCAAAGCCTTCAGGTACTTTTACAAAAACAAATTCTTTACCTTTAATCTCTTGAATAGCCTCTTTAGATACGACAAGGGGGGCAAAAGCATTTTCAGTTGCAATATTTATTTTAACAAAAGAGCCAGGGCGCCAGTTTCCACTTGGATTTTTCAATTCAGCTACAGCTTTAGCCGTTATAGTTTCATCTTGAATGATCGGGCTAAGATAGATTATTTTTGCCTGTGCGATCTTTCCATCTACAGGAAGAGAAATATCCACCATTTGACCCTCTTTTACTCTCACAAGATCCTTTGGATATATCCCGATCTCTATCCAGATGATGCTAAGATCGGCAATCTCGTAAATCGTTGTCGTATTATCAATAAATTCACCCTTATTAATGTGACGAGCAATCACAATTCCATTCATAGGAGATCGGATGTCATAAAGTCTTAAATCAGGGTTATGTTCACTAGAAAGTTCTTTGATTTCTTCATCCTCAATCCCAAAGGCATGAAGTTTTTGTTCGGATAGTTGAACATTGATTTTAGCTTGAGAATAAGCTGATTTTGCGTTTAAGTAATCCTGTTCAGCAGAAACTTTTTTTTCATATAAACGTTTTTCACGGTCTAAAATAGAAAGGGCAAGGCTCTCTTTCTCTTTAGCTGCTAAATAATTTGCTTTAATATCCGCCATTTCATGACTTTCCAAAATAGCTAAGACTTCACCTTCTATAACTTGATCTCCAATGTTTTTTCGAGCTTCTTTAGCTACTCCAGAGATTTTAGGCAAAATGTGAGCCAGCCTATCTGGATGTAAAATAATTTTTCCTCTAGTGGAAATGGTCACGGACAATTCTCCAGGACCAGCTATTTTTGTTTGAATTCCCAAATCTTTAATTTGATTCGATGAAAGTGGAATAATATTTTCTTCGCTATGGCCGCGCTCGTTAGTATTACCAGGAGGATTTTCTTCGGTGATTTCTAAAGAAGCAATCTCTTTTTTTAGTGATGATGATGACCAAAACTGCCAAGCCATTATACTACTTATTAAAAGAGCTATACCTGTAATCGAATAAAATATTTTAATTTTCATAGCCCATCTTCCTGTGTATTTAAATATTCTATATCGGCCAAGTTTTTATGATAATTTAGGACCGCTTGAATGTATCTTTCTCTAACTTCAAAAAGGGTTTTTTGCGAATCAAGCATGTCTAAGTATTCAAATTTTCCCTCTTTATAACCCTCTTGAGCTAATTCGAAGGATTGGACTGCTGCTTTAAGCACCGTAGATCTTATCTTTTCTGCTTCTTGGTAAGCTCTCACTAACTCTTTATGCGCGATTGAGAGCTTATTCTCTAAAGCGAGCTCAAGTTCAATATACTGATCATGGGCCTTATGCGTTTGTGCTCTTGCTCTCTGTACATTTCCTTGATTCTGATTAAAAAGAGGGATCGGAATAGAAGCTCCAAGGATTAGCCCTTTGTTACCTGTGTCTTGAAGTGTTTTGTATCCAAGTGTTACAGTCACATCCGGAATAGCTAAAGATTTTTCTAAATTTAAATTTTGATGAGCTGCAAGGTGCTCCATTTGAGATCGGAAAAGCTCAGGATTTCCTCTCAAGTCAGCTAAACATTCGTCGAAGGGAATTGGCAGATTAATTTCATAAAAAGGAAAGCTAACCATATCAAAATCGGGACAGGAGTATCCCCATAAAATCGAAAGCCTTTCTTTATTTTGGGAAAAATCTGCTTTAGCTTTATCTAGGTTAATTTGAGCCGTTGAAAGTGCGATTTCTGCTTTATTTTGCTGGATTAGAGAAACTTTACCCGCCTCTACTTTTGCTGATACTGTCTTATAGACTTCACCCGCAACTTTCGTTTGGTCTGCAGCTAGCGCGAGATTCTCTTGGGAAGCAACAACTAAAGTGAATAATTTTAAGAGTTTATTGAGAAGAGCAATTTGCTTAGCTTCGAAGCCTGCTTGCGCAGCATAGAGTTGAAATCTTGCCGTTTGATATCTGAAGCCCCTTTTTCCGCCCAATTCTACAAGTTGGGCAATTTCATATCGCGACTCTGCCGCCTCCCATCCTTGCCAATTTTTATTTCCAAAAACATTTTCTACACTGTAACCAGCTACTGGATTGGGATAGAGTCGGCTTTGAGTTTGAGTCCCAGCTTTTTCATTTATTTCGCTATTAGCTATACGAAGTTTAGGGGAAAGAGATAGAGTTTTAGATACTGCTTCATCAAAATACAAAGTAGTTGCGCAAAAAATCTTGCACGGAAAATATAGGAAGAAAGATGCGCAAACGAAATAACATAAGCTTCTCCAATTTTTTCTACCCATGAATGAAAATCCTCTATTATTCTTTGAGTAAAATTTATGGATTTCAAGCTTCATCTTTTACACATCCAGCAAATAATGCCTTCGTTTCGCGCTTACCCGCTGATTTTGTATCTTTTGATTTTTCGCTAGATTTCTTTTCCTTAAGTTCTTGCGTTCCTCTCAATACCAAATCATGCAAAAAATCTTTCATCGGTATCATAGCCTCAGCACACGCGGCTTTTAGCAATGCATGTTGATGTACAGATATGTCAAAACTGAGTCTTACTACATCGTCTCTCATAGAGAATCACCCCCTGG
Source organism: uncultured bacterium (assembly GCA_964513575.1). Classification (GTDB taxonomy): domain Bacteria; phylum Chlamydiota; class Chlamydiia; order Chlamydiales; family Parachlamydiaceae; genus CAMFKA01. Next base: position 7,925 of record CAZENM010000053.1, read on the forward strand.
CTAAAATCTGCAGCTAACCCATACATAAATAAAATAATGTTTATATACAATGATATATGTATATCCTCAATGTGCCTTACAGTCTATTGAGCCTACGTAGGATAGTGAGAAAGTCAATTCCGATGATTTCTTTTAAATAGGTCAAGATTCCAGTTCCGTCCGGAGCCAGATAAACGTTCAGGATTGTCTGACGGAGCTCGAAAGCTGCGTCGATTTCTGTTTTTTTAAGATCGACATTTTGTATCCTACTCGAAATATCATCAGAAATAGGCTGATAGAAATTGAGTGTCCAATCCGCTATGACTTTGCTTTGTAATCGATGGACAAGAGCTTTAATATAAATTTTCCATTGCAGCGGTTGAGATTCGCGAGCTAGTAATAAATCCTTGCCGTTTTCGGCAAGTTTTAAATCAAGTTCGGATAGTAGGGTGAAATCAAGAACTTTGTTGGGCGCAAGTTTGATTGTGGATAAGGCTTGGCTATACCGTTCATAGAATTGCTCGCATTCCACAATATCGGCCCATTGACGGAAAGTCGTAAAGAATAACTCTGCTTTTACCGCAAGATGGCGCGCTAATTTTGCAATGTACACATGACTTTGCGCAGTGCTTTCTTCGTGGGCTGATCTTCTAATTTCCAGTGCCTGGATAAACAAATCATTCGGGAGGAGAGCCTCTAACCCAAGACCCCATTTTGTGACTTCTTTTTTTCTACACAGGATCATTTGGGAAGATCCTGGCTGTCCTTGACGCCCTGCACGACCCACAGCTTGGTAGTATTCTCGGCTAGAATCGGGGAAGAACACGGGATATACTTGTAGTCCGCCATTTTTCAGGCTTTCTTCGGAGAGTATGATATCAGTTCCTCGAGCGGCAGTATTTGTTGCGACAGTCACATTTCCCGGCAGACCAGCAACGGAAATAATAACCTCTTCCGCCTCTTCCTGGATTTCGTTGATTACCTTATGGGGAATGTTGGCAAATCGTAGCTGTTCTGAAACGTTTTTGGAGTCTTGGATGGTTTCACAGAGAACCAGCACGGGACGATTTTGTGCGCGGGTTTGTGTGATGTAGTGCAACATTGCCATATAGTGATTTTTAACACTGTTCACAATAATCGCCGGATGATCGATTCTTTTGAAAGGTCTGTGGGGAGGGACATCGAACGATTCAATACCATAGATTCGTTTTGTTTGATAAAATTCAGCTGTTCCGGTTAAGGCCGTAACAGTTCGGTAATAACTGTAGTAAACAGCGTGTGAAATTGAAATAGGAGTTAAGGTCTCTGTCATCACAACTATATCGTGCTTGATTTCAACAAATTCATGCAAACCATTGCCCCATCTGGAATTTTCTGAAATGCGTCCGGTCTGGATATCAACAATTTTCATTTCCCGCTTTCGGTTGCCATTGTGGTCTGATGTTGTTAAAACCACATAATCGATGTCTTGTTTTAGTATGAAAAGAGCGTTACAGGCAGATTTTATCCAATCTTTGATTTTATTCTCGGGGATCGGGACAGCTTGTTTTTCCCCACCGACAGTGACTAAAATTTGCCTGATCAGATTGATATCATTTGGTGTAACCATTCTTCCAGGGTTTTGAGCGAAATGTTGCCTGACATATTTCAATATGGACACATAAATCCAATCATAGGATATTTCGGCTGGAGAAGACATTCGCGCGGCATTTTGCGCCCCATCCACTAGCAGATTGTCAGATTCGTCGACACAGACGCAGTCGAAATTACGTTTGACATACGGGTTCTTTAGTCGAGCAGCAAACAGGTTGGTGTTATTGAGAATGTCTTTCATCCAAGCAAATTCAAAATCAAAAACGGGTCCATATAGTACCTGTGCTTCAAAGTGCTCTGGCTTTTGTTTGTCATGACAAATATGGTTTGTGATGATATCGCAGTTTTTAAAAAATTGAGCGAATTTTATTTGGTCTCTAATCGCTAAAGGTCGTGCAGATGTGATAATGTCGGCAGACTGACATTCCATTGCCATCACAAAAGCCCATAAGGCGATGATGGTGGATTTACCCTCACCGGTTTTGACCTGTGCCTGCCAACTTTTGTTCTCGACAAGGATGCCAAGGAGGGCAAGGATTTGGGTGTTGTAGGGGTAGATGCCAAAATGAGATTGTATCACTAAACGTCCCAACGCAATTAATCTAAAGCGGTCTGCGGACTCCAGTGTGTCACTCTTTGCCCGGTTGCGGATGGTGTGTGCGTTGCGAATGAGCTCAGGGAACCCTAGGGTTCGATATTCTTTACAAAATCCCTCCACAAGATAATATTGTTCCTTAATCAGCTGGATGTGGGTATCGCTTAGGGGACGTTGAACTGTTGGATCGTTTTTAAACCTTTGTAGTCTTGTCTCGATGTCATCTTCAGGGGTGTTTTCTGTTGGATTTACAATCTGTTTCACTTTGAAAAAAGTTGTTAATTGATCCCAGGCAAATGAGGTTGCTTTCCAACTAGCTACTGATTGATAGAAACATTTTTTGTTTTTAGAGGTGTTTAACAAAAGATTCATCCCATCGATGAAGTCTTCAAGGTCTAGGTCGTTTTTCCGAAGAAAAGATTTATACAGGTTTGCCAGAACCTCATCTCCAACCTGCCTTTTAATTTGATCGGCTATGGAAATCATGTTTAAAATTAGGTTTTGTGCATGGCAAGAGTCAATAGTGGTTATTTCAGGGGCAATCGTTCTTAGAGCCACCTTTGCCAAAGATGTTTTTTCATAATTGGTAAAAGGTGATTTGAGATTGCCATCTAATTTATCAAGGATGCAATTGACGATTTTTGTAAAATGGTCTTTGAGTCCACTACGTAAATCAACGTAATGATTAATTTGACCCACAAATTTGTGATGGCTAGAGCATTGCATCAGATCACTATAGGCAGTTTCATGGAGTGAAATAGTATCATTGCTAGAAGCAGCAATAGGAGTAGCGTTAACTCCCAGCAATCGAGGTAGAGTTACATTACAGAATTTATCGATTAGGAAAACAAGATCTCGTTGTGAGTGATACTCTTTTTTGGGTGTATTTACATGTTGAAGAAACTCTTCAAAAAATCCCTCCCGTAAAATTAAGGAGATTTTTTGGAGTGGAACGGATACGGAACCATCCATTTCCTTTATTAGGTGGATGAAAAACTTGTCTCGATGGTCGCTTGCGTTGATTTTATTTATGACGTCCAGGGTGGCGCGAGCGACTTGAATCAATTTTTCTGATTGCTTCAAATGAAGATGAGAAAGAATTAGTTGTTTAAGTTCATTATTGTTTACCGTTGACAGCGTCCGTTGTTGGGTTGTCGTCAGAAAGTTTGTTATGTGATAGGTATCCGAGCTCATACAACCTTATTGATGTTTACTGCGTTTGATGCAGATCGTTTCTGCCGTAGAATGACCTACCCTTTGCGCAATGATTAATGGAGTAATATTGGCTTCCTGACGTATTTTCAGGTGTTTTTCTAAAATGGTGCGTGTTTCACTGTTTCCTATCTCATACGGACGCGACAAATTGAACGTTGTCGAAAGAGTTGGGTTAGCCCCGCAGATCATAAGCAGGGTAACGATTTTATTGTATTGTTTCTCGGCAGCAAGGAATAATGGTGTTTGTCCTTGAACGTCCTGTAGATTAAAATCAGCGCCCTGTCTTAACAACCAGGCAACGTGGTCATAGTTACCTGACTTTGCAGCGATATGAAGGAGAGTTTCTCCTTTTTTGTTACGTGCATTTAGATCGGGCTGCAGATATTTAAGCATCATACGGAACTGGACAGGCGAGCTGTTTCCGGCGGAGATCTCCAGAGGGGTTTCTCCGTATTTTGAACGAGAAGATGCGCTTAGTCCTTTGGTAAGAAAAAACTCCGTACATTGCAAGGAGCCATGTCTACAAGCTTGATGCAATCCAGTGTAGTCGTATTCATTCAATTTAGAATGGGGCGATACACCCATATGGTATAACAGCTTTAGAGGCTCAACCTTGTCCTGTCGAATCGCCTGGTTCACAGCAGGCAAAAGCTGTTTGATGTCAGTGCTGAGTAAATAATCGTTAAATAAGGTCAAAATACTTTGCGCGTTTCTGGAAGTGTTGACCATTGCAGCTTCTAAGACTTTAAGATGCTCGTTATCCTCCAAAGGAGCATGATTTTCCAGAAGCCATTTTACAGTCTCTACAGTCGCTTGCATCAGCGCATGATGTAACGTATTATAATTCTGATTCTTCGCATGTAGAGGAACTCCCAACTCTTTAAACAAAGCTAACGATTTTCTCTGATCTTCTGCTGCGGCATAATGCACAGGTTGACTTCCTAGATTATCCCTAATCGTCATCGACATCCCTTTTTCAGCTAATAGACGAAGGATCGAATCTAGTCCTTTGTGTGCCGCAAGGTGCGGAATGGATGTATTGTCGCTGTTTGTGATTTTGGCTCCCTGGAAGATGAGAAAAAGGGCCATTTTACTGTTCGTGTCCAAAGAGACCGTTAAAGGCGTTTTGTTCCCACTCCGGCCGGTATCTAAATTAATATCGGCACCATGCTCTAAAAGGGTTCTTGCAATGAGGAATTGATTTTTCCAGCAGGCAAACATTAAAGGGGTAGTTCCATTATCATCCCTGTGATCGAGATTTGCGCCCATTCTGGCGAGATGAGTCACATATTTTATATTATCGCGTTCGATTGCGAAAAATAGTGGTGTTCTTCCAAGCTTACCTATAGGATCAAGAGTTCCATGACTTCTTATAAGTAATTTCTTTTCTTCTAATGTTTGTACCGCAGGGTTTTCCAGGTATTGTTTTTGAACGAGAGCATCGACCAGTTTGTCAAAGCATGCATTTGTGCTGCCTGCTGCGGCTATGTGTAGAGGAGAGTTTTGTTCGTGGTCTTTTTCATCCAGATCCAGTTTGTCAATAAGATTAGGATTTATCTCGGCTCTCACCAACAGATGCGCGTAGGTGTTCCCATTAGAATCTTTGAGACGAGGGGAGAAACCGGGGCGAGTAGAAATTCTAACTACGGCTTGTTTTATCCCATGACAATTTTGGCAAAAATATAATAACGTCTGAAGAAGTGTCCCTTCATAATGTTCTCCATTAACAGTTACAGGGAGATATGTATTTATTAACCAAGAGTCTAAATCCGCCAAAATTTCAGCAATTTCCTGCGTTTGAATCGCTTTGTTGAGTTGAACCAAATAACGGTCATATTTCAATTTATCTGCCTCCACCCCTAAAAGGGCCCGCCCAGCAAAAAATTTCTGCGCTTGATTTCTTGCGGTCTTACCTGCATCGTCAGGCTGGTCAATAGGAAAATTGTGTTCCATCAAGACCTTCATACAGGCAACACGGCTTCGACGTGTCGCGATATGAAGAGCATTTTCCCCTTTTACTGTATCGAGCTCGGGGTTTTGAACGCGAGAAAGAATGAGTTTAAGCATCCCAATGTTACCGTGAGATGCAGCGTAGTGTAGCGGGCTCCAACCGGTGTGGTTTTTAACCGTCAATGAAGGTTCCAATTTGAAAAGCTCTAAAAAAGCTGGGTGATTATTCCGTTTTGCGGCGAGAAGAATAGGGGTGTTCCCTTCAGGGCAACGTTTATTAATGTTTGCTCCTTTCACCATGACTTTCTGGAGGTAGTTGCCATGCTCAGAGGCAGAATAAATTGTTTCTGCACTAATGGGAATAGATTTATTTAATAAAAATTCTAATGCTTCAGTGTTTTTAGAAATAGTGGCATAGTAGAGAGCGTCTAGTCCTTGATTGTCCTGAATGGCGAAATCCGCCCCACGCAGCGATAAATATTCCAGAACATTTTTCGCCTTACTTTTTGCGATGAGATGGACGCTTTTCAATCCTTGTTCGTTCAAAGGAAGGCTTAAAATTTGTGGGTTGTTGGTATGATCCATCACTAGCTGAATTCCTTCTAGCTCACCTCTTTCGAAAACACTGTAGAATAGGTGACGTCCCTTATAATGATTTTCTAGAGATATTCCCTTTTTCTTCATCTTATCTAAAAGAAAGCTTAGTACGCGCCAACTACCATTCTCCGCGGCAATATAGGCTAGGGTTTTTCCATGTTCTTGGTCAAGTTTTAGTAAGTAGTTTTTGCGTTGAATAAAGCGCGATTTAAAGAGAAATAGAGCATCCGACTTAGCGAGGTAATGCTCAATTCTCCAACCACTCGGGCCGCAGATAGCATCAAAATCAATATCAGCGAAGCCAAGGACTTCAGAAATAGCCACGTGGTTTCCAGCTTTAAGAGCATCTAAAACTAAGGACTCTATAAGGGAACTTGAATACTCTTGTTGACTGATCCACGCGTTAAGGTATTCATTTTGACCTTGATAGTGCGCTTTTAATAATGCGGAAACGATCTCAGTATGATCAACTTTAGCTCCTTTTTTGAGGAGCTTTACTAACATCTCATGGAATCCAGCTTTAGCTGCAAGTAGGGAAGGACTTTCATCCATTAGATTTTTGACATCTAATTTTTCCAGTTGAGTGATTTTTTCTAACAGCTCTATAAATAAGGGGATGTTGGCATACTTCAGCGACATAAGTAGGGGAGTATCCCCGTTATCATTTTTGAAGTCATGATATTTTTGGTGTGTAGCTAAAAGAGCGTTGATTTCGAGAGAGCTGCTCTTTATCGCCTTGTAAATAGTTGTGCTTCTTAATGTTGATAAGGGAAATAAAAGCTCACACAGCGGTAGATTGTTGTTTCGGACAGCAACTTCCAAAGGGCTGATCATTTTTTTAGAAACAGCCTTGGGGTCAGCTCTATGATCTAACAGAATCTTTACGATATCAATATTTCCTAGTTCACACGCAAGCATTAATGGAGTAATCCCTTCATTAGTTTTATCGTTAATGATTTGGCGAGCTCCGGTGGATTTCTCTAATAATTCTTTAATGATCCCTGAAAACCCATAATGAACCGCGCAGTGCAGTGAGTTATACCCATCTGCAAGTGTTATCAATACATTTGGGTTTTTACTTAATAAATACGAAAATGACTCGAATTGTTCGTATTGGATGGCAACCATTAAAGGTGTTGCGCCCTGTTTACTTTTACTATTTATCGTTAATGGTGCGGCTTCTAGTAATACGTTGGTATGCACGATATGCCCACTCATTGCAGCATAGTGAATCGGCAAATACCCTTGATGGTCAGACAGGAGAGGGGAAGCTCCGCTCCTTAATAAAGTTTGAAGGTAAAATGGATCATCGAATTGCGTTGCCAGATGCAAAAGGGTACGTCCCTGATAATCGGACATTGTTTGTACGGGCCGGTTTTTAATTTCTATTAAAAAGTCGTCATGATTATTTTCTGCCATAGATCGTAAAATATCGTATAAGATGACAGTGGGTAGCAAAGAGGGTCCCTGATCCGAAGACGATGCCGCCCCCCCCTCTATTTCAGTTGCGGATCGTATCAATAATTCATGCAGGGCAGCCTTTTCTTCCAAGATTCCCAATGGAAGGTCTTTAAAGGCCAATTTAAACAACGCTCCTGGAGGACAGGTAGCCCCATGCTCATTCAAGGTAATCCAATTTCCGTACTCATGTTGAGACAATTTGTCCTTAACATTTTCTAGGATGGAAGGGCCTATGGAAGAGGGTTCTATAGAACGTTTTTTTAGCCGGATGCCGCAACCCCCAACAATTTTTTTCCCTTCACCATGATCATCTATTGTCTGATTGTCTGGAGGAAGAAGTACTTTTACTGTAGTTGAATAGATATAATTATTCCACAATTTGGAGGTCGCTAAACACTTTTGAATGCTCCAAGAAAGGTGTTCAGTTTGTGTAGCGGGATCGCGAGTCAATGGGGGGGTGATTAGAAGTTCTATAAATTCAGAAACCGTAAAATTTCCGTAATTCGTTGAGTTGCGAGTAGCACTGTGAACTGTTTGGTATAGTATTTCAATGATATCTAAGGTGTCAAATGCAACGGATTCGTTAATTAGCTTCAAGCAGTTTTTTTTGTCTTTCTCTAAAGTATCGTGAAATAACGCTTCCGAATTTGTGAGAAACTCTTCCCAAACAAGATGAGTCCATTTTTCTTTTATTTGAGTTTTGAGCTGGCTTTTAAGGGTTGCGTCCGGGGTTGCGAAATAGAGCTGAATATTAGTTTTTTCTACAGAAACTAAATTCAATAATACTGGTTTAGGATTGAACTGTAAGGTGATTTTTCGTTCACCGATGATTGGAAGCGATGGAAATACAGAAGGGACATTGGCCGTTTTTAGCGCGACTTCAGGTATTATGGGGTATTTTCGATTTTTTTTCAGGCTTAAAAAGTAATTTGAAGCAAAATCAATAAAGCCAAGCATTGCAAAATATTTACGGCAGAAAGGCATCTTCGTCATGTGATCATGAATACGCTCTTTCATTTGATCATAGGTTGAAATGAGGATTTGGTATTCAGGCGGGTATTTTCCGTTCAACTCTAAATACTCATTTAGACATTTTTTATAGGCTGGATCTGGCTCAATAGTGTAGAAAACGTCAAAATCAGATTGAACGACAAAGAGGTTTTTTGTTCTTTCAAATTTCTTTTGCTTGGCTATGATGCGGAAAGAGTTAGTGAATCTTGTGTAATCTGAAAAAATATTATTTGAAGAGAAGCTGTTAATGAGTTTTTCAAACAACTCCTCCACTGTACTTTCAGTATGACCAATTTCCTTTTTGTGGGTCAGCCTCAGAATGGTTCTTGCTGAAACGTATACCTTGTCCGAACCTGAAAGATTAGCTTGGGCATATTCCTGGAAGTTGATTAAATTATCTCCAATATCCCTCGTCGCAACAATTGGATATGGATTCTTGTGCCACTGTTCAACAAACTCTTCCTTAAAAACAGCCCCATTCAAATATCCCTTCAT
>CAZENM010000054.1:0-16535 GCA_964513575.1 uncultured bacterium
TTAAAGTAATGAGTGAGTTTTTTTATGGTTTCATGAGTTAACTGTGGCATAACTTTCCTTTTATCGTCCCCATGGAATTTACACGATTTCCCAAAAATCCGCAAGTCAAGAGCGGTGGTACGGCAAATCAAAAAATTTTCTCGTTAATTTAGCTTTGGAAGCTCCCCCGTTTCGTCGATTGCAAGTCGTTTAATATTAGTTGTTATAATCCGAGAGCCTCGAAGTTTTGACGCAGCCGAAACAGTCAATTTGCACGACTTGGTGTACTGGGGCCTTCTCCTGAATTTTGTACAAAGTTAAGTTGAAACAGTCTTTTTTGGATTTAACTATTGCCCATATTTCGTAATTTTGCCAAAATGTTAGTCCGAAACCCGTGCTGTTTTTCAGCCAATTTTGATTGTGTGGTTCTAAAAATTTTGCTATAATTGTTGCTGTTAACTTAATAAACAAAGTGGAATGTTAGATAACCTATTTTTGATTTTATCCACCTTTGAATATTGGCTTTGGACGTTCTTCGCGGTCCCCGCGGTCCTGGCTGTCGGACTTCTTATGTCTGCACGCTCTAAATTTGCTCAAATATTTCATCTCCCTCATTTATTGCGAACTTTTGTCAGCTTTGTCACCGTCGGAAAAAAAACAGACGATGGGATCCATCCATTGAAATCTTTTTTCAATTGCGTGGGCGGATTCACTGGAATCGGCAACGTGGTCGCAATTTGCACTGCGGTACAGATGGGCGGTCCAGGGGCACTTTTTTGGATATGGATTACGGCGCTAATTGGAATGATTCTAAAATACTCCGAAGTTTTTCTGGGTGTTCACTTTCGAATTTATTGCCCAAAGGGATTTCACCGCGGCGGCCCAATGGTGTTTCTTCAACACGTTTTTAAACGAAGCTGGGTCCCTAAATTAGTTTGCATCCTTCTGTGTATTTATAGTGTTGAGGTCTATCAATTCAGCGTTATGGCGGAAAATATCTCTACTAATTTCCACGTCTCCAAAGTTTCAGTCGCCATGGTACTACTTGTATTGGTGTTGTTCACATGTATGGGGGGGATTCAAAGGGTTGGAAAAATTTCATTCATGATGATTCCGCTGCTTTTTGGAAGTTATCTCTTCATGTGCATATGGGTTCTGGCAGTAAATTGGGCTTTGATTCCTGAAGTGTTCGGGTTGATCATTACATCAGCTTTTACCGGACACGCTGCGATTGGCGCATTCGCCGGAAGCAGCCTGATGCTAACAATGTCCCAAGGAATTAGTCGTGGGTGTTATGCCGGTGATGTCGGCGTGGGGTATTCCTCTGTCCTGCACAGCGAAAGCAGTGAAACACAGCCTGAAAAACAAGCCCTTCTATCCGTCATCGATATTTTTATCGACAGTTTTATCGTCTGTACCACAAGTATTGTTTTAGTGCTCGTCACTGGAGTGTGGAATCAACCGATCGAAGCGTCTGTTCTGATCCAAACAGCGCTTAGCCAATACTTCCCATTCATGGAACTGTTCATGCCGATCTTCCTGTTCTTTATGGGATACACTGCTATTAACGCCTATTTCTGCACGGGAATCCGCTGCGCGGAATACCTCTCTCCCAAAATGGGAAAATGGTTTTATCTTGCCTATGGGTGCTTGGCCCTTCCCTTTTTCTGCACTGTAGAGTCTTACAAAGCGCTGATGGTGATCTCAATCACCGGGGGCATCCTGTTGTTGATTAACCTCTACGGCATCTATTCGCTGCGCCGGCATATCCGCTTCTAAGGTCGCTTAGAATAGGTCTGTAGGATACACGAAAAGAACAATTTTTGTGGTAAAATTGTTCTTTTCGTGTATCCTACGGTCTTATTGAACCTTTCTGCCGCCCGTTACCGCGTTAACAATCTTAAAGAAACTTTTTTTCCAGGTAGTTCAGGTAAGGAGTCTCTGAAATTTTCTTCCCTGTGACCTTTTCCAATAGCTCGCCGCCACGATACTGCATTCCATGCTTGTGGATGTTTTCTTTCAGCCAGAGACGGATAAATTTCATATTCCCTTGTTCCACATCAAGGCTCCAATTCGGAAATTCTTTTTCAAACTGCTCGAATAGCTGTGCCGCATAAATATTCCCCAATGTATATGTAGGGAAATATCCAAAGGATCCCATTGACCAGTGGATGTCCTGTAAGCACCCATCGCTATCGGTTGGCGGAGTTATGCCCAACAGTTCTTCCATTTTCTTGTTCCAAGCTTTTGGAAGGTCTTTAACAGCAAGTTTCCCCTCGATGAGTTCCACTTCCAGTTCAAATCTTAGGATGACATGGAGTGGATAGGTGACCTCATCAGCTTCTATCCGAATCAGAGAAGGTTCTACTTTATTGATAGCTTTATAGAAAGCATCCAGCGAGACCTCCTGCAACGCATGAGGAAAGAAATGCTGTAGCTTGGGAAAATAATGTTTCCAAAAGGGAAGACCTAGGCCGATCCTTGTTTCCCACCAGCGCGATTGTGACTCATGGATCCCCAGGGAGATCGCCTTCCCCAATGGGGTCCCAAATTCTTCTTCCGGCAGTCCCGCTTCATAAAGGGCGTGGCCGCCTTCATGCAGTGTCGCCGAAATGCTGCTCATCAGCGACGTGGGGTGAATACGGGTGGTGATCCTATTGTCGGAAGGGTGAGGTGAAGAGGAAAACGGGTGCGCGGAAAGATCCAGCCTGCCATGTTTAAAATCAAATCCAATCGATTTTAACAGTAATTTACCAAATTCGAGTTGTTTTTCTTGGTCAAAGGTTCCGTGGAGAAATGATTCATCGATTTTTTTAGATTGGGTGACTTTTTTAAGAATTTCTTTAATTCTCGACTTTAGATTGCTAAAGAGTTTTTGGATTTCTTTAGTTTTAGCTCCAGGTTCGTAAAGATCTAACAGGGCATCGTAAGGATGATCTTCATATCCTAAATACTCAGCCTTTTTTCTTGTGGCCTCAATAATCTTTTCAAGGGTCGGAGCAAAGTGAGAGAAATCATTCCTTTCTCTAGCCTCCCTCCAAAGCACCATTGACTTAGAGCAAAGTTGTGCAAGATTTTCCACAAAGTCCTGGGGGAGTGCTGAGTCAATAAGATAAGCGCGTCGCCATTCCCTTAGTGCCGCCTGGTGCCGCTCATCAAGTTTGGTGTCTAGAACAACGCCGGTTTTTAGATCGATTAACCTTTCAAGGCTGGCTTTATATTCAGGAGAGATATGTTCAGCATGGATGATGCCCGCAAGAGTTTTTAGCTGCTCAGAACGGAACTCTTCAGCGCCGGGAGGCATGAAAGTTTCCTGATCCCACCCTACCAGGGCTTGAATACTGCCTAATGTATCTATTTTTTTGGAGTGGTCTTTAAGCTTTTTGTAGTGTGAATTCATTTTATCTCTCGGATTTGGGTGGTTTGTGCTTCTTCTAAAATAAAAAATCTTTGGATGCGCGGTCCTAGGCAGCTGATCAGCTCGTGGATGATCGAGTTTCCTGAGAGGGCGACATCCTCGGGGGGAATGAAGTTCCCGTGGTCATCTTCTCCAAATATCAATACAGAATCTCCCACACCTACATTTGGGATGTGGGTGACGTTGACCATCATAAAATCCATGCAAATATTTCCTACCATCGGGGCTTTATGTCCTCGAATGAGTGTATATCCCTTGCCGCTGTAGTTCCTGTGAAGTCCATCATAGTATCCCATAGGGATGATCGCGATCGTTTCATTTTCTTCTGTTGCGCGGTACTGCCTGCCATAGCTTACTGACTCCCCAAGGCTGCAGTAGTTGAGGGCGACGATTTTTGATTGAAGGGAAACAGAAAGCCTCAATGGGATTGACTGAGTTGCTTTGCTGCAATAAAGTCCGTATGCCGATAATCCAATCCGGGCCATGTTGTATTGGGGCCAGTCGAATCGAAGTAGTCCGCTGGAGTTGGCGGCATGCTTCCAGTAGGGATCAATACCTAGCTGCTGTAGGTGCCTGATGACAGTGTCAAACAGGGAGATCTGCCCAAGCGTGAATAGGTCTTGCTCCGGGTCATCAGCGCAGGCTAAATGTGTCATGACACCAACTAAAGAGGCAAATGGAGAATTTTCAGTCGCCACAGCCAAAGGGGTCGCATCCTGTGGGGGAACTCCAAATCTTTTCATTCCCGTATCAATGTGTAAGTGAACTTTTAGTGGCTGTGCGGGAGTTTGTTCTTCAATAGCATTGAGGGTTGCCAAATCGCTGATTCCAATCTCGACATTCCATTCGATGGCTTTTGGGATTTCGTAAGGAGGCACATGGATCACAAAAATTGACTGGCTCACACCTGCTCGACGGAGGGCAATAGCCTCATCCATGCAGGAAACTCCCAAAATGTCTATCCCGCACGTGCTTAAGAACCTTGCAATCTGCAGGTCATCCATCCCATAAGCAAACGCCTTGACCATCACCATCAAACGGGTGGTGCTGCCGCATTTCCTTTGCAGCGATGTCAGATTTTCTCGGATCGCTGCCAGATTTATCACACACCGGTTGTTCGGAAGGTCCGCTGGGTAAATTTTTGTGGAGGCGCGAATCAGGACAGCATCGTTGGGTTTGAGCTTCTGCCGCAATTCAGCGAACTGCTCTTCCGGGTGATCTCCCTCGATCACATAATGCTGACCCTTCGGGGCCCATTTACGAATAAGATTCTGGGAAAATCGCTGTTCTGCTGAAAGGGGTTCGTTAATATATAAAATGGAGTCAGGCGATTTCCAGATCTCGGTGCGTATGGGTTCCGGAGAAAACAACTCCACTTGAGTTTTAATTAACGTTTCCGAAGCGCCGCAAAGGGCAGCGCCCTTAATAGCCATGTTCAACAGGTCGGTAATATAGTGAAAACAATGGTGGGCCTGTCCCTCGACCGAAAGATTATCGGAAAAATTGACAAAATATTTAACAGGGGCAACTCCAGGGGGAGATTGCTGCTGTGCGTGAGGAAGAGTGGGTTTTGCCAAGTTCCATTTAATGTTATCTTCATGTTCCATAAGGAATTTGTGATCCGGAACCAGCCGCCAGTTTTGCGGTTTCACTAAACTGAGGAGCTGATCGATTTCATCGGCGATTCGTTTTTCATCGTAAAGGGTTGAAAGGTAACGTTTGGCGATGCGTGTCACGATCACGTGATCGGGTTGCACAACTTCACCAAGCCGCTTGAGCTCGCCAATCTCCGAGGCACCCATCTCGATTAGGGCTATCGTGTGTTCCGGACGTAATCTTAGAAGGCTTAAAGGGGCGCCAATCTGACTGTTATAACTGCCTGGAGAAATAAAAGTGTTTTCATGATTTGATAAAATAGCCCCCAAAAGCTCCTTAAGCATCGTTTTGCCGTACATTCCGGCTATTCCGATCACCTTTGTGCCCAGCCTTCTGCGGTGGGAATTTGCGAGTTCTTGGAGGGCATTTAGTGGGTTCTTTACACGTATCAGAAGGATTTCCGGATGGTCCGGGGTGTTTTCATCGACAATCGCCGCGGCGGCGCCTTTGCGGATTGCTTCATCAATGAAGCGGTGCCCATCGGTGTTTTTTCCGGGTAGCGCTACAAATAAGGTTTGGGGGTGGCAGATGTCTCTCGAGTCTATCACAACGGATTCGATAATAATGTTTGTCGGCAGAGTGGAATTCCAAAAATGCAAGTCTATCACGGATATCACCTCACCCGCATATACTTCCATATTGGATAGATTCCTGCAAGAGCGATGGGAACCAAAAGCGCTGTTATCGGATGAAACAATTGCCTTTTGGCAACAACTTCCCCCGCATCAATTAACAGATAGAGGGCGACTAGAGCAAAAATCGTGCAGGCATAGATCATAAAGGTCGGAATATTTCTGCCAAAGACAACACAAAAGGGGGCTGTAAGTAGGATGGCAAACAAGGAAAGCCAAGGGAGAACCATCTTTTTCGTAAATGCTGTCATCAAAGCCGCTTCTTTTTCGCTGCGGGGGGATTCGGGAAGTTTTTTCCAGAGATCTCCGATCGGGAAATGAGAGGGTTGGGCGATGGTCTCCATAAGTTGAGCGCGATTAAGAATAATATCTTCAAGAGCAATAGTGTCATAAGAGTTGGTGACCATTAAATAGCCATTTTTTTGTCGCGTTAACAGCTCTACTTCGCGGGCGATGGGGGGCGTTTTGAATGCCTCTAAAGTTTTTATTCTGTAGATTTCATTAACCGATCGGATCCAAAAAAGATCCTTGAAAAGGTCTTCGCTCTCGCTAAATGTTTGAAATATAAGCAGCGAGCCATTAGCGAGCGCGATGTGCTGTGCGGAGCGGATTCCCCGTTTTTTATTTTTTAGCAGCGCATAGTGGTCTTCAATCGATTTGATGTGGCGTGACGCGATCGGCTGCACCCACTGCTCGTTGGCAAAAGAAAACATCACCATAAATAATCCCACAAGAATAAAGGGGGTAAGCAATGATCTTAGGGAGTATCCTCCAGCCATCAAAGCCACAAGCTCGCTTCTTGAATTAAATAATAATAATGTACGTGCCGTTGCTAGCAATAATCCAAACGGAACAATAATGTCAAAACGACGAGAAAATTCACTAAAATAATAAAAAATCACATCTTTCCACCCAAAGCTTCCATGGCTGTGGTTCATGCTGCTAGTGTGACCCGCGTAATCGATCAAGCAGTAGAGTCCGTAAAAACAGAGAAGAAATAAAAAAAACGTTTTAAAAAATTCTTTAAGGAAATATTTTTGCCAAATTTTCATGATTCTACACCACGCGCTGAGCGATAAATCGCGATCCAGGACGCCACCCATATCATCACGTGGGGGACAGTATAGAGAGCTATGGCAGCTTCGATGTGGTGATCAAGCCCCTTGGCTACGAAATAGGAGATTAAATACAGGGTAGAAAGCAGCATCACGATTGCTACCCCCTTGAAGTTTTCCTTTCTTCCGATATGAATCCCAAAGGCACACCCTAATAGTGTTAAGGTAAAAACAGAAATTGCTCCCGATAATCTTCGAACAATTTCAATCCACCCACGAGCTTGGGTGTGTTTGAGTTGTCGTATTTCTTCCGAAGGGGCTCCGGCATCTATGGCTTTGTTCAAATAATAGGATTCCTCTTCAAGTCTTGCTAAAAGTAGGGAGATACCTAAATGATCTTCGTTAAGTTTCCAAACCTTTTTCTCGATTAAGTGTGAAAAATCTTCGATGGAAGACTCGGTAAGGTGGATGTTTTCAATGATCAACTCTTCACCATCTTTGCTGGTCATTAGGGTGAGGTTTTCTCCGCCAAATGAATCCGGAGAAGCGTGTAATTCTCCCGCAACTAGCAACGAAAGGCGTTCATTGTGCTGATTTGGGAACGCAAGGACACTTTCCGAAGCCAATTCACCCATTCTGGAATCGCCGAGAGAATCAAAAAAGAACCCCTTCAGGTTCATGAGGTGTTTATTATGGAGAAGTAATAATGGATTAATAGAGCGGAGTTCATTCTTTAAAAGGCTTGTGGTGAGATGGGAGCGGGTGGCAAATTCAGAGATCACAACAAAATTCACAATGCTTAAAAAGGCTGCGGATAAGAGAATCGGATAAAAGAGCTCTCGGAAGGAGAAGCCGCTAGCCCTAAGCGCTGTGAGTTCCTGCCGCTGCGAAAGTGTGCGAACGAGCAGGATCGCTGAAATGAGAGCCGAGATCGGCAACGCGATCGGTAAAATATAGGGGATTTGAAAAAGTGTAAAGAGTATGATAAACTTACCCTCCGCCCCCAATGTGGCAAAATGAGCGATTTCATCGAGCCGTAATGTGAGCAGGACAATGACGAAGGCGATAACGCTAAGCGTCAGAACCTTTAAGTATTGAAATATAAAATAACGCCAAAGAGTGGGCATCTTGTAAGTTTATTGTTGTGATTAGACTGTATCTTACTATAAATTAACATTGTTATGAAGAAAATATGGTTTCTTGACATCCGCGGACAACTGGAAGGTCCCTATTCGGCGAGGGACCTAAAGCGAGATATTCGAATCACTCCTGATTCTCTAGTCTGGAAAGAAGGATTCGCTCATCCCGTACCGATTCGGAATGTTCCCGAGCTGAAATCTGTCTTTACTGATGAAGAATCCACAACAGAATCAGAAGAACCTAAAAAGACGATCGACGCAAAACAGCAAAACGATCTGCTTTTAATGGAAATGAGCCATGAACCCCCATTCCTTTTTTGGCTGCTAATCATCATCACCCTATTTTTTGTCGCATGGATCTTATCAAACAAATAAAAAATTTCTTTAAAAAGAATCCGCAGGGCAATCGCCCCGTCATCTTGGGTTACTCCGGAGGAACGGATTCTTCGGTGCTGTTCGAATTGCTTTATGAAGCAAAAATTCCCTTCATCGCGGCGCACATAGATCACGGATGGCGGGAAAATAGCGCTGCCGAGGCTAAAATATTAGGGGAAAGAGCGCAATCTCTGGGAATTCCTTATTATTCCATCCGGTTGAATTTGGAGGGAGAAAAAGGAAATCTTGAAGAGATCTGCCGCCTAAAAAGATACGCTTACTTTAAAGAGCTGTCCCTGCAATTAGACGCCCCGGCAGTCTGCGTGGCTCACCATCGCGATGATCGCAATGAAACCACGTTGACACGTTTTCTTCAGGGGTATTCCCTTCATCACCTGAATGGAATAAAACCGGTTGGGATCGTCCAGGGTGTGGTTGTTCTTAGGCCTTTATTAGATGTTGCGAAAAGCGAATTGCAAAAATACCCCCTAAAGTTTCCTCCCATCGAAGATTATACCAACTATGACTCCAAATACCTCCGAGCAAGATTACGCGCGTTAAAAGAGGGATTGGGCAAAGAAATCGAGGCGCCGCTTGCCCGGATTTCGCAAGAGTCGGAAGAGCTTCGGCAGTTTCTTTCGATCCATTTAGAGCCTACATTAAAGACTATCGAGACAATTTGCTGCGGGAGCCGGCTCGATTTATCACAGAAGACTTTCTCCAGATTTGAAAGGCGCTTTTTGATCCGGGAATTTTTGCGTCAGGGAAATGTGATCTTTTCGCACCATCTGATAGAAAGCGCTTTAGATGCTCTAGAGGTCGGAAAGGCCAATCATTCGATTCAGGGAAAGAACGCGAAATTAATTGTCGATAGACGGAATTTATTCCTGGTGAACAGACGGCCTGTGTTTACTCCGGTCGCGGATGCGGGTCCGGAGCGGTTGGGTTGGAAGCATTTCCTAAGAGGGGAGTTAACAGCGGCAATTCCCAAAGGCGCAAAGCTTGTTCCATGCGTAAAACACGCTTCCCACATTTGGAATAATTGTCACGTACCCGCTTTTTTAAGGGATTGGGCCCCGATGGTTCAAACGGCCGACGGAAAGCTAATAGAACTTTTATCAGGCCGCGGCTGTTCAGACGGCGACGAGTTCATTCGTTTGAGTTTTCATGAGTAAATTCGTAAGTTCGCATACTTTTTAGGAATTTTTTATCGCAAAGAGGCTGCTGTGCTAAACCCAGAGGGTTGGAATATCTCAGACCAGTCTGTGGAGTGTACCGGAGGGGACTCAAAGCCTGGGGAGGGTGAAAAGAGGACCGAGTTCGGGAGGAGCGACAGATTTCAATGTATTCCCCCAAGCAAAAATAGTTATTGAATTTTATGATTTACAGTACTAGTACTGTAAATCGTAAGTCTTAAAAAAAATATTGACGCGCTGCGCCATAACTTTTAGAGAACTTACTGTAATTCATAACATGGAGTTGTTGCTATGGTCGATATCCCTAAAGAAATGAAAGCCCTGCAAATTGAACAGTATCACGAAGATCTCACCGAAGCCATTCGCGGACTTCACGTTATCACCAAAGCAACACCAAAACCTTCTCATGGACAGATTTTAGTCAGAATGGAAGCTGCGCCCTGCAACCCGTCCGATCTTTTACTGCTCCAAGGGCGCTACGGTTCGAAAAAAAAACTCCCTACTGTTCCCGGCTGGGAAGGGGCGGGGACTGTTGTCGCAAACGGCGGCGGGATCGTAGGCACATGGTTGATGGGAAAGCGCGTAGCCTGTGTTGTCCAGGGAGATCTCGATGGAACCTGGGGGCAGTATGTCGTTGTAGACGCAAAGACCTGTATTCCTTTGAAAGACGATGTAAGCATTGAGCAGGGAGCGACATTAATCATCAATCCTTTTACCGCTGTGGGAATGGTTGAAACCGCTAGAAAGGGTAAACATGCTGCCATCATTCAAACCGCCGCCGCGAGTCAGGTGGGAAGAATGGTTCTGAAATTAGCTCGCGATCAGGGGATCCCGGTCATACATATTGTAAGAAGAAAAGACCAAGAGGATGTTTTAAGATCACTTGGGGCCGAAATAGTTCTGAACTCGGAAACGGAACATTTTCGAGAAGAATTAAAGAAAGAAGCGGCAAAGTTGAAAGCCACAATAGCCTTTGATGCCGTTGGGGGGAGTTTGACCGGGACTATTTTGACTGCAATGCCTAACCGCTCCAAAGTGTTAGTCTATGGCTCCCTATCCATGACACCCTGCTCCGAGATCGGCCCTTTAGGTCTTATTTTTCAGCAGAAATCTGTCGAAGGATTTTGGTTGTCAGGATGGTTAGCTAAAAAAGGTTTTTGGGGGGCATACCGCGCATCGAATGCGGTGCAAAGGCTTATGGCCGATGGCTCATTCCAAACGACTATTCGGGAACAGGTGAGGCTCGAGGATGCTTCCAAAGCAATCGAGAAATATCACAAGGAAATGACTCTTGGAAAAATAATCATCACGCCTCAAAAATAACCTCTTTATGTTCATGAGGAAACTGAATCCGTTTAATTTCAATCGAAATTAAACGGATTTTATTTTTATGCCATTGAATTTTATGATTTGCAGGACTAGTCCTGCAAATCATAAAATTCAATGGCTATTTTTAGCGTGAAAGCCTCGGGGTTCGTCGATCGCAAGTTGGGTTGTATTGACTTAATACTACCCAACTTGCGATCGACGAACCGCGAGGCTTTGACGCAAAAATAACCATTGAATTTTATGATTTACAGGACTAGATTAAATTTTTTCTTTATAGGAGTGTGCTGTGTTAAATAAGTTTGCATTTATTGCTACCGTTTTCTGTTGTAGGCTTTCCTTTGCTGCATGCGTTCCAGAAGCTTATGTGGCATGCGAATCTTCTAATGATGTTTATGTGATCAACACTGACACAAACACGGTAGTAGGTAGTCCTATTACAGTTGGACCAATGCCCACTTTCATAGCAATCTCTCTTGAAGGGAGAAAAGCCTATGTGACAAGTAACGATGATAATACTGTCTCGGAAATCGACACACTTACACACTCGGTAATAGGTTCGCCTATTCCAGTAGGAGGTGGCCCGAATGGGATTGCGATCACGCTCGACGGAACAAGAGTCTGTGTGGTTAATAGTAATAGTGAAGATGTCTCAGTGATTGACACGAGTACAAATACGGTCATAGGGTTGCCTATTGC
The DNA here is from genome assembly GCA_964513575.1 of uncultured bacterium. Lineage (GTDB taxonomy): Bacteria > Chlamydiota > Chlamydiia > Chlamydiales > Parachlamydiaceae > CAMFKA01. The sequence continues at coordinate 11,476 of CAZENM010000054.1, forward strand.
AGGGGTAGGGGATAGACCGTTGGGGATTGCAATCACGCCGGATGGGACAAAAGCCTATGTGACAAGCCACAATAATGATAATGTCTGTGTGATCGATATCGCTGCGCATGCAGTCATCGGTTCACTTATTCCGGTGGGAGATGGTCCTTACGGAATAGCAATTACGCCGGATGGGACAAAAGCTTATGTGGCAAACCAATTAGCCATCACTGTTTCTGTGATTGACATTTTGACAAATACGGTCATAGGATTGCCTATTAGTGTTTCTTCTGATCCAATCGGCATTGCCATTAATCCGGATGGAACAAAAGCCTATGTCGCATGCCAAAATGGTCAAATTGATGTGATCGACCTTTCAACAAACACAACAATTGCTAGCATTCCAACTGGATTAGGATCAAGTCCTACGTGGGTGGCCATAACTTCGGATGGAAAAAAGGCTTTTGTGACAAATTCCGACCAAAATAATGTTTTGGTTGTTGATACAACTACGAATACGCTGGTTGGGTCGCCTATTCCGGTTGGGTCAGTTCCACTTGGAATTGCCACCATTCCTTGCTCCCGAACTCCTCTACAAACGGTTCAAGGTCAAGCCAAAAAAAATAGCTTTTTTTGGGAAGTCGATATTTACAACAGCGTTTGTTGGACCGCACCTACCCGGGAGACTTCTTATTATGAAATTTTTAGAGGCGGTGTATCGATTGCTAGAGTTCCGGCAGGAACACTGTGCTACCAAGATCATTATTTAAAATCACACACTACTTATAACTACAAGGTCTACTCGGTAAATGGCAGCGGTGATGCTTTATTGCTTGGCGCTGTTTCCTTGCGAACAAAATAAAGAGAAAAAGAGAAGTGAGTTAAGTCTTTGCTAGGCTGTGAAAAAATAGAGATCCTAATTTTTCACAGCCTTTTTTTGATAAAAATGATTATACATTCATGGGTAAATCTTCTCTCAAAGATCTGAAGTTAAGCTTTCTACAAAAAAAACAGCAAAAAAAAGACCCGTTTTTGAGTAGTTAGTTGATCCTCATCGGGGGGATATGTTACCATCGGGTTTAAAGCAGATTATTATAGTAAGGTTGATATGAACGACGACGACAAAAAAGGAGAGCCTAGCGGTTTTCCAAATAGTTTCATTTGGTTTCTTGTCGCAGCGATGCTGCTAATCTTTATGGTTCAAAACTTTGTGGAAACGAAGTTTGCCAAAGTATCCTTTAGCTATCAGCTAGAGCACCTGGTAAACCTTCAGTTGCTGCAGCCAGAAGACAGCAGAAAAATTGCCCTGAATGATAATCTAGTGACATTTAGCGGAAAATTCCGAGACAAATTGACTGACGAGGGAAAAAACCGTTATAAATTTTTAGATCTTCTTAATACCAATCACGACCTAGCGGACGAAAAAGAACGGGTTCAGGCCGAGTTAAATGCTCAAAAAGATAAAATTTTAGAAGCCGGTCAGGAATTCCTTCTCCTAAGCGGCATAGCGATTCCTTCCGGCGGTTATGTTATTATTGAAGATACCACAGAAGGATCCTCTGGAAAATTTAGCGTCATCGTCAAGCAGTTGCCTGAAGGGCGAACAATTATTAACCTCCCCGATTTGCAAAAGAAAGTTGACTCTCTGCAAAACAACCCTGAAAAGCAGGCTGTCGCGGAAGTGGGACGTCAGACGCAAGACTTATTAAGAGGATTCCGTTCTCAGACACTGGGGATTGGAAACGAGACGATCAAACAAACCTTGCGTGATTTAGATAAAGATGTTGCCGATGCGGTGACTTCAACAATCACCCCCGCTCAACAACTGCAAGTTTATAAGCGTTCATTGACTCAGCTTGACGCGATTGTCAAAGAACTCGATACATTTGAAGATCAGGTCCGTCTAGGAAAATTGCGCAGCGTTCGGAACTATAAAGACGAAATCGACCAATACTCCCAACTGAACCAGAAATTTGACGACAACCAACAACAACTCGATAAAGCGCGGCAAACTATTGCGCACGCAATCTGGTTTTTTAACGGGCAAGAGGTTTCGACACGGACTCTAGAGAAACAAGACAATGAACAATTTGCTCATTGGTTCTCGGGAGCTAAAGAGGAATGGAATAACTTCACTCAGAATCATGGAGGCTTTTTTAAAGCACCTGATCAGCCTTTAAACTCCGTTCTAGAAAAAACTTTTAAGAGCGAAGAGCCTACTCCTAATTACTTCAGCTACCTATTTACCTTTCTTCCGGTTTTCTTGGTGATGCTTGTGATCTACTTTCTTTTTGCTCGTCAAATGAAGGGTGTGGGCTCCGGCGCAATGAATTTCGGGAAATCTCCTGCAAAACTCATGACCAAAGGTCAAAATAAAATCACTTTTAAAGATGTCGCGGGGGTCGATGAGGCGCTTGAGGAACTCGAAGAAATTGTCGAATTCCTAAAGAGTCCTCAGAAATTCACTTCGCTCGGCGGCAGAATCCCGAAAGGGGTTTTATGTATCGGTCCTCCAGGAACCGGAAAAACACTCATTGCTAAAGCTGTCGCGGGAGAAGCTGATCGTCCATTCTTCTCGATCTCCGGATCCGACTTTGTCGAAATGTTTGTTGGGGTTGGCGCTAGCCGCATCCGTGACCTGTTTGATCAAGCCAAAAAGAATGCTCCATGCATCATCTTTATGGATGAAATCGACGCGGTGGGACGTCATCGCGGAGCAGGAATTGGCGGCGGTCATGATGAAAGAGAGCAAACCCTTAACCAACTCCTCGTCGAAATGGATGGTTTTGACACGAATGAAGGCGTTATTTTAATGGCCGCGACCAACCGTCCCGACGTGTTGGATAAAGCTCTGCTCAGACCGGGTCGCTTCGACCGTCGCGTGATTATCAGCCTGCCTGATATTAAGGGACGATTCGATATCCTTAAGGTTCACGCTAAAAAGATTAAACTCGACACCTCTGTGGATCTAATGAGTATCGCAAGAAGCACCCCGGGATCCTCCGGAGCTGACTTAGCTAACCTATTAAATGAAGCCGCTCTTCTTGCTGCAAGACGGGGACGCACCGCAGTCACCATGCAAGAAGTATTGGAAGCTCGAGATAAAGTTCTTTATGGAAAAGAAAGACGCAGCCTTGAGCTAGACCAAAACGAAAAGCTCACGACAGCCTACCATGAATCAGGACATGCAATTGTGGGGCTCGTCTGTAAGCACGGCGATCCAGTCGACAAGGTGACGATTATTCCTCGGGGCATGTCGCTAGGATCCACGATGTTTCTACCAAAGAAAAATCGCCTGAGCTACTGGAAAAACGAACTTTATGATCAATTGGCTGTTCTCATGGGAGGACGCTGCGCCGAAGAGGCTTTTGTGGGTGATGTTTCCAGCGGCGCTCAGCAAGACATCGAGCGCGCAACACATATCGCACGTAGTATGGTATGTGAGTGGGGAATGAGTGATAAAGTCGGAGCGGTTGCCCACGATGAAAAAAGTGAAGGGGGGCAATACCTTGGAACTCAAGGGTATCACGAGAAAAAATACTCCGAAGAAACAGCTCGTTTGATTGATGCTGAAGTGAAAAAAATCCTTGATGATGCCAACAGACGCGCTCATGAGATTATTAAGGAATACCGTGTGCAATTAGAGCTAATGACTCAAATGCTTATCGAATTTGAAACCTTAGATGCCGATGATGTTCTGAAAATTATCGACAATACTTTCGATATCGAAGAGAAGAAAGCTCGATTGAAGTTAACCGAAGAGTTGCATAAAAAACCAACGGTCACGCCGCCTCCCCCACCACCAGGTGAATCTAAGGTCACAGCTACAGGTGATATTTCACCGTCAGTCGTGTAAATCGTTGATGGGTGACGGGGAATCGCTTGGAATGGGTCTGTAGGATATGCAGACCTATTTCAAGCGGTTTCTGTGGTAAACTAAAGCTTAAAGTTTCTTGAATTAAAGCTGTTCCAACCTAATAAGTGTCTCTTGCAGAGTGATTCTCATTTGGGGGTCTTTTCTTGTCATAGACCAAACCAAATGTTCGTAGGTATTAGCAAGCGGTTCTTTGGGTTCTTCCGAATTTCTCATATAATGTCCAACAAGCTCATCGCTTGTCAGATAACCAATTACTTCTCCAATCACAATTCCAGCCGCATAAATATCGCTTTTTTCCGATTGTGGAGACAGCTTGTTCGGGGGAGTTTTGTGACTATTATGATTTTCGGGAGCCAAGTACCAAATGGAACCGGCGATGTTTTCAGCCTTTGCGGCACTGCTTTTTTGAGACAGCCCAAAATCACCGATTTTAGGAATGATTTTTCCTTCGGGAGTTTTTTCGAGTAAAATATTAGCGGGTTTGATGTCTCGATGAAGATAATTTTGCTGATGAATAGCCTGTAATCCTAGAATTATCCCTTTAATGAAGTTCTTTTTATCAGCGGGATCTTTATGAAGATAATTCTTCAAATCCACTCGGATTTGATCGTTTTTGTTCAACATAGATCCCTCATAGAGGGGTGCTAGAACGCTAAGTTTTTTGATTCCTTTGCTGTTCTTATAAATCCATTTTGATTTGATCTGCGCGATGTTATCGTTGCCTTTGAACTTCCGCTGGATCTTGATTTCTCTCAGGTTATCAGCGATTTCACTTTTTCTATTGTGGGAGATCACAGAATTTGCAAATGCTTTACGGCTCTTTAAGTCCACGGCAAGATAAACCTTTTTAGCGGTTCATGACCCAATGAAATATTCGCTGGATTTGGGAAGGATTAAAATTTTACCTGTGGTGGTCACTCGAAGAGAATGGGATAAGACTGTTGGAAATTTTTTACGTAAAAATAATTGGTCGGGAAATATCGGTGCGCCGGGTGCGCTAATAAATTGATCTAATTGATTATAATTGATCGTAGCTAAGACAGACTCGATAGAATCGCGCGAAAGATTGGTTAATTGAGGGATTTTCTCATCGGCTTCTTCACTGTCAGACGACTCTTCGCTGGAAAAAAGATCCTCAGTTTCAGGCCAATTCAAAAGATCTTGTTCGACAGGTTTTGGAGTGTGATAAAATTCTTCATGTTCT
>CAZENM010000055.1:0-16248 GCA_964513575.1 uncultured bacterium
TCCTTTGATTCTAGCAGCAATTTGCGAATCAGGGCTATATTTAAGAAGTAGGTGTAGAAACTGAATCTCTGCAAAGGGGGCTATCGTGGTCTTGCGCCGTGATCTTCTGGAAACGTCAAATCGCAAGCGCCCATTCACAGTTTTTCTTAAATTTAAATATTGAGTATACCTCTTAACAACAGCTTGACCTATTTTTTCATCTGAAAATTTTGCGGAGTTGGCCCAGAATGCCCCCCACATTTTTGGAGTGTCGTAAAACCCTGTTAGTTCATCGGACGGTGGTTTCACATCACTTTGATTGCGGTAGAGGTTATCTATTCCAAGCCAGCCTGAATAGGCTCTGATCGCAACAGCATTCGGATGATGATCCATAGTGAGTTCATCTGAAAGCAAAATCCACCCCAAAAGAGATAGAACGTCATTAGAGTAGCGTGGGAGGTGATACAATTTTTTCATTTGGTCGAAAGCTTGAAGGTAATCTTTATAAATCAGGTGAAGATATGCAGTATAGGCGCGTTGTTTAGGGGTATTAGGCGATAATTTCCCCTGTCGGTTAAGGTCAATAGCAATGACCTCAGTTAAGGTCTGAGTATCTTTCGCTCCTGACAACGTTGTAAATATCTGTAAAGGAACGATCAATTTCCGTTTTCCTTTTTCGTTTCTTACAATTAAATATTTGGTAAATCCCTCCAGTCCATCAAGTTTTTGGTCTTTGTCGATATAATAAGCGGGGTTATTGTTCCATTGTAAAACTGATTGCTCTACTTCGTTCCCATCAACATCTGTCAACACAATTTTTTTTCGAGAAAAGGCTACCGGTTCTCCATTGGCGGTGCGATATCTTTGATAATGAATAGAAAAATGAGGAGGATCATTTTCTGAAGCATTCTTTAATGACAAGATGTGGGAGGTGTTATCAAAATCGACGAGGGGTGTTGTTGTTGTGTTTTTTAGCAAGTCGACAATATGATAGGTAGAGGCCTCTGGTTCAGCTGCTAAGCTAAGTGTTCCATCTTCTCGAACGATATAAACAGAGACCTTTGTTGATCTGTCAACGATCCTTAGTGAGTTATCCCCGGCTAGGCTTCTCCAAATTTCATAAGATTCATTATTCGGCTGTTTTTCCAGGGGAACCGAGGCAAGTTTCGGGGCATTTTCCCATGGCACAAAGATGTGGGTGATTCCATTAAATTCTTTTTCAATTTGTAAAAAACTAGCATTGTTCGTATTAGTGATAAATATAACTGAAGAACCATCTACATCATGCGCTTGGTAACGAATATAATTCGAAGGCCCGCGAGTGTCAAGTTCAAGGCCGCAAATCGTTGATGTGTAGCTACTAAACTTTTGCGTATTAAATACAAATTTATAATCTTTGTGAGCGTATACGACATTCATTTTAGATAAAGGAAATCCATTTTTTAAAACATCCCAATTGGTAAGATCTACAGAGTAATAATCCTCTCCATGGTAAGTGAAAAATTGTGGATAATTTCCATGCCATTGTAATTTTGAGGGGATGTTAAGAAGCAGCCCTTTTCTTAATGCCTTTGATAAAAACTTTGATAAAAACGACTCGTCCTGAAGTAGATTTCTAAATCCGGTTAAATTGTCCGAAAGCACCGTTTTCATATTATCCCACATGGAGCCGTTGACTTTGCTCTCTGCGACCCCGTCTCGCTGTTGAATCATATACGCATGATAAAGATAGCAATTGAAAAGCTCGCTGTCGGTTGGCGATGGTGTGTTTATGAACATAGCAATATAGGTAACGTACAAAATGTTTTTTTCGTTTGTGTTGAGCTTATTAAGTCCCTGAATAAATGAATGAAAAGATTCCCTGATCTCTACAATTTCTTGTTCCGGGTTAACAGACGGATCCCTAAAGGTCCCTTTTAACTCTAAAAAACGGATGCTTTGAAAAACGTGAACCTTCAGGTGTTGGAAAAAGGCATAAGTGTTGATCCTATTGTGCAGATCACCCAACTCTACCCCTTGTTTAGGGGCTTCAGCAATCTGCAGAAGAAGTCGGCTTGATTCCTTATCGATAATGTCGATAATTTGTTCACCAAACGCCGGCTCTACCATTATTTCTCTCATGAGAGTTTCGTTTGAAAAGAGAATAAGATAAATAATAAACTGCAAATTGTGACCGTTTGTTTTAGCGATTCTCTTAAGTGAAATCAATGCTGTCGAAGCTCTTAATGGTTCAAAAAGAAAAATAGTGATTAAAGGTTTATAGAAATCTGAATCTTCACCAAGTGACTTGGGCAAATCATAACTCAAACTCCGCCCTTGTGTACTACAATAACTATTAAAATTTTTAAAGAAGATGCCCCTATTCCGCTCTGATTCGGGTCTTACCTTCCCCATAAAACAACGGTATAGACTCACAAGGGGTGATGTTTTGCCTTCTTCAGGGGCTCTAATGAAATCACCAAAGAAGCTGCTGTGTGCAAAGATTTCTTCATTAACGGCTTCACTTGAAGACATTCCGTAACCATAGAAATATTTTCCTACGATTCTCATGCTATCAAGGTCTGCGGAAATTCTTAGTAGTGGAGTGACTGGTCGTGAATCAACAGTATTAAAAAAGGTCTTTTTAGCATTGTACTTATTGTCATGATAGAAATTTACAACTAAAGATAGACCAATTATTTGACGAAAATGGTGGGGAACTAAGTTCAATATAGATTCTGTTGAGCAATTTATATAATGTGAGAAATTTTCGATTTCACCTGCCCATAACATTTGGACGATAAAGGAAAGTTCCCCCTCGCTTTGTTTTTTTGCCCACCTTTCATCTTTACTGAAAAATCTAGCAATTTGAGGAATGATCCTATCGTCGATTAAAGACTCAAATTGTGATAGATAGATCCATTCTCCGCTTGATTTTGAAAACTCTAATGACTCTTCGTAATCACATAGATGTGGAGTTTCCTTAGGTAAGTTGGGGTTGTCAAAATAGCTTAGTAATGCGTCGATCTGACTGCTTAAATCGGCGCGAGCGCGGCACAGAACGGGGCTATCTTTTACAAATTTTAAATACGATCGGCTTACTAAAAGATTTTCCAAACGACAGGGCTTGTCAATTCCGCTGATATCGCGTTCATTATCAAGACGGCAAGCTTGAAAGTGTGCGATAGCTAACATTTTTTCTAAAACAATTACCTCTTCGGGAAGGAGAACTCCAGGGGGTAATGAACGTCCAAAATCATTCATAAGAGGTATTATGAGATCGATACAGCCTTGGGGGGCAGCATGATTCCAGGGGGTCTCCACATCAAACGGATGTTTTGGAATTGGCATATTTAAAAATAACGTTTTTACAAGATGCATGGCAAAGTTGATCGTTTCTGCGTCTTTTATTTGAATCGCGGCGAGCATGAAACTCTTGAGTTCACTTAAATGGTTTTGAAGCATTTCTCCGGATAGAGAGTTCTCAGGTGGTGAAGGAATGTGTGTGAGTAAGTGAGGCGGTGAAGTGCTAGTCGAAGAACTAGCTGCAGGACCAAATATCCCGGATTTAGGAACCACTCGTATTTCTTTTCCAGATAACGATTGTGCTATCTCCCCAATCTCAGGACGGATGATGATGGATTCAGGAATCTCTTCAATGGGTAATTTAGGTTCTTGTTTAGGAATGGTATGTTCCAAAATGTAGTCGACCATTTCAGAAAGAGCGACCGATTCGCTTAACTCTGGATAACTTCTAGATGCGTTAGAGGAGTATGCTCCAATTAGTCGCGAGGGACTTACGGGAATGTTATCACTTTCTGCTTCTAATTCAGAATAGAGCCCCAAGGCAGATCGACACAGAGTTTCCACACCACTTATCAAAATTGCTCGCCTGGTCTTATCTTGTTTAAGAGCTTCGTGATTTTCTAACATCCCTGTGATGACTGATTTGTTCATTTGAAATTTTAGTTTCTTGTAGGCGTCTTTACCTACAACAATCCTTAGATAGGCCATAAGCACACGAATGCTACAAGTTCCGGAACGTTGCCCCGTCATAAATTCCTGAAGCGGAGAGGGGGTATAGTCTATTTTATCATTGAATCGCGAGAAAACTCCCTCATAAAGTTCCATGGAAGAATAGGGTTTCTCATTTGGTTTAACAGGAACAACAGTAGCCGGCTCAAAAAAAGTTTGAAGCCAAACTTCATCCGAGATTTCCTGCAAAGTCAAATTCTGAAAGACCAGAACAGGGGAAAAGTATTCTTTATTGGTAGTTTGAATAAATTGATGATATTCCAACCCATCCCCGGTATTAATGACGGTACACTGGTACTTGCCATCGGGTAGATGCGTAAATTCGCAGAGCATTGCATGCCCCAAAGGATAGTTTGAGTAACCATAAGGGATAATGATCGATTGTCCGGGCTGAAGATTCGCGAGATTGTCTCTTAATTTATTAACCAAGGGTGAAAGATTTATTTTTAATTTATCCCAACTTCCTTTGGCGTCATAAATAGCCCATTCGACGTCCTTCATAATAGAAGATGCTTGATCAATTTTTTGGATGACTTCTTTTAGTTGTTGTCGCAGTGTGGTATTGCCTATACTCGAACTCATGTTTTTCAATAAATCTGTGAAAAAATTCATTGATTCCAAAAAACTATTCCCTTCAAGTTTGTTTTCTTTGTCGTCGACCATGTCTTTAATATAGGCATCGCAGAGCAGGTTAGCACAGTTTTTGGTGGTGAGCTTTGGCTTAGTTTTTTCTAGCTCTTGAACAACAGTGAAAACGGACTGATAAAGTGTGAGGATTTTTTGATCTTTAGGATCGATATGTTTTCTCAAAGACAGGAAAAATGAACGGCAGTTGTTAACCGATTCGGGGTTTTTCTCTATAAACTTTAAAAATTTCTTTACGCGGATACGATCTTTAAAAAAAGCTGGGAGATCTTGATTTTCTGTCCAATTAGATAGCTTCTGTCCAGTTTTACCTGAAAAATAGTTAGAACTATTCCTAGTTGATAACATAAAAACTCCATATATACATATTTAAGTGTACATGTTCATAGAATTACCTTTCACGTAAATAATTATACAAGCCCCCGAAAAGTTATGACACGGTGCGCCATAACTTTTTGAGGACTTACAATTTTTTGCTCTTCGCGCAAATGAATACCTCAGCTAGAGAAAGTCAAAGATCTGTTGTTAAACTGATAATGTTAGATAGCTCGTAACCCCTTAAAATTGGAAATTTATTAATTAAACTAGGTACTCATTTGCGCGATGAGCCTAAATTTTGGCTGTTAGCCCCTTCTTTTTAGTTGATTCTGGCAACTTTCAGAGGTCTTATTTCCATAAATACCACCCCGACCATCATCAGTATAGTCAACACCCCTACAGTCAAGGCATCTAAATATGATAGCCATCATTTCTTCTGGTGATCTCGTTGCGAAATCATTAAAAGTGATACTAGAACCACACTGAACTGTGTAGTTCCGAACTCGTGTTGTGCTCGTTTGCCCCCTTAAAATATTGACGAGTTTAAGGCAGGGCTCTTCGATTTTTTTCCCGTTAACAACAGCAGAACAAACGCAATCGTCCCTGTAAGTGGGCTCTCTATAATAATCGTTAATACTCTTCATAATAATTCCTTTCTTATTTGTTAAAATTCTCCAAGCTGTCTCTGCGGCCTAGTTCAAACGTAGGTAACACTTTTGATATCAAAAGCGTTACCTACGTCTAAATCGGAATAAGAGTAACTTTAAAAAAAATCTACGACTGCAAAATCCGGTTGGATTTTACTCGGACTATCGAGGTGATTCCGAAGTTAAAATGCCCTGTCTTTTGACCCTTGTTGTCGCTTGTAAAATGGCATTTCTTGGTAATATTAACCAATATTACCCGCGAATTGCCCTTCAACAATCGACAAAAAGGCTCTAAAATCCAGGGCATTTTAATTACGGAATCACCTCTATCTCGTGAACCTTTCACTAAATTTTTTGTGATTTATAGCAGAATTATGTATTATAAGTAAACAAAAACGCTTAGACAAAACTAAATTTAATAAAATTCTATGGGTTTTTGAATCATACATGTTCCGCTCTTAGGACATTTTTAAGAGGCTTGCATAACCGCGTAACTTTCCCCGATTACAGATCCTAATCACAGTTTACCTACCGATAAAAGATAAAAACAGCTTTTTCCCTTTAGTGCCAAGAGAGGGCTTGTAGGGTTGATGTTGAACGTGGCCGAGCCTATCAATTTTATTATCTTGTAATCTAAAGAAGAGACACTGCGAATCTTGAATGTCTTGTTCTTTGTGAAGACCTCTAATACATTTTATTTGTAAAATGATTGGATCATTGTTTTGTTTATATATAAACTCGATCTTTATATTTTTAATTGTCGCATTTGGTTCAAAATATTGAGGGACAGGATTTCTAAATTGAACCATAGAATCTTTAAATTCTTTTCTTCCAACCGTTTTAGGGGCTTCATATTTCTCAGAAACAGTGCTAAAGTATATTTGAGTTTCTTCTGAAAGAAGTTTTTCCATTGAGGACAATCGATCTTTCAAGTAGGCCAAGGAATAACGAAAGGGAAGTTTAAGATCTTCGTAGCTAGTTGCTAAAGACACTTCTTTAATTTTATTGCTTGTGATAAATGCCATAACGTTTTTTGGGGAGATTTCTTGCTGTGATGATGACGATGATGAAGCTATCGATTTAGTCGATGGCTCGATTGGAGGCACTATCTTTCGGGTATGTACAATTCTGCAAATTTTCAGCGCAGTTTTTACATCTTTGAATAAAAAAAAAATCTGATCTGCAACGAAAATGCTCTGCTTGTGTTCATTTATTATGTTGGAAAACATCAATACGCCTGGGTGTCCTTCATTTTTGCAAAACACCTTTAGACGAATGATGGCAATATTAGCGCTAGAAGAAAAAATTGGATCGATGATTTCTAGTCTTTTTCTCCTTCCTTTATATGTAGGGTAATTGGCATCCGAAATCATTTCTATTTGAATTTTAGAAGCCAAAAGATGGATGAGCCCCTCTCTGTTTTGAGGTTCAGATTGTAAGGTGTATTGTAAATATTTGAATACGACTGCTAGCCGATCAACATCGGTATATTCTTTATGTTCCTTGGGCCCAATCGCTGTCATGTTTTACTCCTACAATATATTGCGCTTGAGGTGAAATTACTGAAAGATTAAAAGCGCTCTCTTAAAGGCTGTGAAAAAATAGAGATCCAGTTTGCTTTCGCCGATTTTTTTTGTCTTAGCATTTGCAAAAACCACATGTATGACAATGGCCACAAGCAGTTACATCTTCCAATAGCATGAGATTAGTGTTTGTTTTGTTTAAAATTGTTGCTGTTACATCAACTATCATACAGATTATACCACCTAGAACAGGAATACTTTCTAAAACTCCTCTTACAATCCACTTTATGCTGCGATTGCTAAGAGCGTGTAAGTGTCTATTATTGAATAGTTTGTATTCTTGGATACCATTGTAAATTCTAGAGATGCCAATGATAGATCCAATAATAGGAATATAACCTAAAATTTTAGAATTTCTTGTTGCCGTAAATCTAATTGCAGGATTTGATCCTTCCGGAAAAAAATTTACTTGCTTTATTAAAGTATAGCTTTCCGACTTCCAAGCAAACGGACTTTCCAAAGGGAAAGTCTGTAAAAGCGGTTGCGGTAATGACACTGCTGACATACATCCTCCTGTGTGAGGGTTGATTGTGTAGAAATAGGAATTATAAAACAACTAGAAAGTATTCAACAAATAAATCGGATATGCTCTAAAGTTCCACTTCTTATATATCGTTCAATCAGCTGAACAAATGTATGCTACTTTTTGTGTTCATCAATCTTGTGTTTACCCGGAATTTACCGAGCTTAATCTAGCGTTCAACTTCTTGTGCCCAATCATCTGCCTCTTGTTTTCGATCAAAATGTTTGTGACAAGGTATCCCTTTGCGGCCAAGCTGTCAATATGACCTTTGCATGTGTGACAGGGGACTCCGGCCATCGGAATTTCTTGCCGTGTGGTAAGGGGCAACTCTAGCTCTTTGGAGATAATCACAGCATCATTGTAGAACGATTCGTAGAAATCCCTCATCCGAAGAAATAGTAGGGCGTCGCCGGCGCAGCAATTTTCACAGTAAATTTAATGTAATCACAACACGACCTTAACTTTCACTTAACATAACCATCATATAATTAGAGTATAAAAACTTTTTTAATACACAACACTTAAACAAATACATAGATATGAAAACATACTACAATAGTCCAGCTGCATCTAGCAGCGCTTGTTCATCCAGCTATGACCCTGCATATACTTATGCAGCGTCGTCTAGCAGTTCATCTTCCTCCAGTTACGCTACTTTTACTAGCAGCGCTTCTTCATCTAGCAGCGCAGCGACATCCAGCGAATCAATCGCTACCGGAAGCTCCTACTCCGACTGGTTTGGATGTCCTGATTGCATTGTTACCCTAACGGAAGTTGTGCAAAATTGCGCCGGTTCGGTGTTTTCAACGATCACGACTTTCACGGATGGATATGTTTTTCAGGGGTTGTATGGTGCCTTAAAAGAAAATATTGCTGAATATTCGGGGTGGTACGGCGTTGTTGCTTTGGATGTTGACACTGTTCAGCAGGTTTCAGGGCTTGCCTTAACACAACTCGGACTGATTACTTCGGGAACAGCCCTCGCAACGACAGCGACTAGTTATTTGTTGGCCAACTATACACAAGATCAAACGTATAAATCTTGTCAGAAAATGCTTAATGTGGCTTCAACTGTATCAACAGCAATCACCGTTCGGTTTTTCGCTGTTGAAGCTTTAGCGAACTTCGGGGGAACCAGTAAATTTATCGCGAATCAGGTGGGTTCAATGGCAGGGGGTATTTTAGGCGGGTTTGCCGGTATTCACTTGATGGGGAATGAAGAACCTCTTTTTAACCCGCGAAGTTTAATGCATTGCTATACAGTTAAATGTATTCAATGTTTGATTGGAGGCGCTGTCGTAGATAACATTAGGCCTGAAATGAGTCCTTTGACAACTTTTCTTACCGATCAAATTACCGGTTCATTGATTTACAACGCAGTCGACATCACTAATTTCGTTCACGATTACACATCCGGGCAAGCTTTTAATCAAGCGCTCCCTGCCCAACTATCACCAAATGCAGTGCGAAACTTAGCTGTTGGCTCTTTAGCCACTAGAGCAACGGGTGCGATTGCGGCAGAGGCCGTTGAAAGAATTGCAATCAATGATATCTTAATACGCGGTGGTGCGCAATTGCCCATGAATATGATCCAAAGAGAAATATTTAAACTCGTCGCTTCCCAGATCCAGGAAGTATTGTCCGATTCAAATATTTCTCCTGATGACTTTTTTAAAGCAGAATTAGAAAGACAATTTCGTCCGATTGCCGAAGAGTTGATTCACTTGCAAGAAAACCATCTTCAACTTGTTGAACTGGGGTTAAGTCCAGCGATTCGTCTATTAATAAACGCGATGAATATCCACATGAATAGAATAGAAACGAACCCTAGGATCAACGAAGCTTATAGGGAGCTCAATAGGGCAAACAGCCGCTACATTTCAACATTTTCATTCGCGCATGCAATGGTCGGCGGGGCGCGAGACGCAGAGCAAAGTCGAGCGCAACTCGTGGTTGAAATTAACGGGTTAAAACAAGAAATGACCGCCTTAGTCATCGAAGATATGCAAAGCAGTCTTTGTGATAAAATTCTTTATAAACTCACCAACAACGAATTGGATGCTAGAAGCCCTCTCTGGGGCGCTTTATATGCAAAAATTCAAGGATTACCCACCGATGAGATTCGAGTGATTATAGAAAAACACGTTAGGGGTGTTTTTACAAGGAACTTTGAAGGAGTCTTACAGCCTGTTAGAACACGGGTAAAAGACACCCTTAGAAGCCTTATTAATCCACGACAACCCATGGAAGCCACAACTAGGCCGAATGAAAATATTTCAAATTTATTGATTCAAAATTTACGTGCTCTGGAAACCCAAATCCTGGGATTTCCGGCAAGCAGTGAAGAACAAGCATTCGTTCTAGAACAAGTCCTTGATGTCCACAATCCCCTGTTGGTCCAACAGATGATGATCCAAGGCTTAAAATTAGATTTGGAGATCGAAGAAGTTGATACTCGGCAGTTCTACACAATAATCAACAATCTTTTATTCAATCACTACTCGGGTGTCTTAGGGAGCACTGCGGCAGAGGCTCTACGAGCCCGCGTAGAATTTCAAATTATGAATTCTACACTAGCTCGATGAGGGACTGAATGCCGGCGAGTCAACAGCGATACCCATAGAATGGATCCCATTGTCGACATATATTGTTGTCCCGGTAATCGCTGATGCCAGTGGTGACACCAAAAACGCGGCGGTCACACCGACTTCTTCTGCGCACATTTCTTTTGCCAAAGGCGCATTGTGTAGGGAGTATTCAATCATCTGATCAATAAATCCGATGGCCTTCGCTGCGCGACTTCGGTAAGGGCCTGCGGAAATCGTGTTTACACGGATTCCTTTTCTTCCCACTTCAAAGGCCAGTGTTCGGGTATCGCTTTCAAGAGCGGCTTTTGCAGAGCTCATGCCCCCGCCATATCCCGGAATTGCTTTTTCAGAAGCTTGATAGGTAAGTGAAATCGTCGCGCTGCCTTCGGGCATGAATGGTGAAAAGTACCTGAGCAAGCTGACAAAGGAGTAGCTTGAAGCGCTAAGCGCTGCTAAATATCCATTACGGGAGGTTTCTAGGAGTGGTTTTTGCACTTCAGGACCGTTAGCTAACGAATGAACAAGAATATCAATGTGTCCATAATCTTGTTGAACAGCTTTTGCAACATCAGAGATCGTGTAGTTAGAAACCTCTTTGTACCGCTTGTTTTCTCGAATATCCATCGGGACATCATCGATTGTATCGAATGCGGCGTCTAGTGAATAAATTTTTTCGATTTTCATAAGTGAACCATCAGAAAGCAAACGGGATTTATCAAATTTTCCCCCTTCAAGTCCTGTGGTGAAAATTTTCATCATCGGCGTCCACGTTCCGACCAAAATAGTCGCGCCGGCCTCAGCCAGACTTTTTGCAATCGCCCAACCAAATCCTTGGTCGTCGCCCACACCGGCGATAAACGCAATTTTTCCCTTTAAATCGATAGTCAACATAATGATTTCCTTTTTGAAGTCGAAAGAAGTAAGAATAACTGAAGAGAGATATTTGCGCCAGACAAAGAGGCTGTAAAACACAACCTTAAATAAATTTCAATTAAGGCGCTCAGATAGCTCCTTCAGTAGCTCCGGGCCAGCAGCCAAGGAGGCGCACTCAAAAGCTGTTTGTCCATTATAAAGTGTTTCTTGAAGAGAAATTGTCCCTTGGTCAATCAATGAGTGTACTTCTTCCCTAAAATCAATCGCGAGAATATAATCCCAATATTCTTGGAATTCGGGTGAATTTGTAGCCACTCCCTTAGGAATTGCAGGGACAGCGAGGTGATTCCAACGGATTCGAGATTCCCCAAAACTTTTCACAAGAGCATGCTCGCTAATAGAAAATTCCTGGTTCCCGACCTTACCCGTAATCGTTTTTTCCTCTTCCAAATTTGTTAATAAGGGGTCTGGCGTGTTCACTCTTTTTTCAAAAGCAATCGGGTCTTCGAAGTAGCCTAAAAGGTGGATGAGTTCATGGCCTAAATCGATATGCAGAGGATACCGAAGCCGACGGTTGCCACCTGTCGGTAAATCTTCAAGGAAGTCAACCCCTGCGTCACCGGTTACCAGATGAATCTGATGATATATTTTTTTATTTCTTTCTAGTTGGAGGTATTCGGTATCGGTTTCTGAATGGATAATTTTTATCGTATGTTTTCTGCCATGTTTATATACACGGCTAAGAAGGTCCCTTCCCACTACACTTGTCAAAAGTGTTTTAATGCTATTTTTAACAAGGCGAATGAAAGGTCCCTGATCCTTGGAAAACTTTAAAAGACCTTTGAATCCCACCAAACCTTTATAAATAACAAACGCTTTTTTATATTCTGTAAAGCGCATGCCATGCATCGGCATAGGACCGCAAAATTTATCTTTAAAACAAACAGCGTGGTGCAAATCTAAAAATTTATTGGGAGGGGTGATGGAGGCAGATTCACGAATATTTTTTTGAGCTAAGTGCGGCTGATTGTTAGAAATTGCGGGAATGGACAAAAGATGCCTTCTTACGTAAAAAAAATAAAAACGAAGTTTATCACAATTAGCATTTAAATGCGAGGGTTAATCAATCAAGACTATATACATTCCTTGAGATCATTATCTTTTTTTTCGATTACAGCTTTATTTATATTAAATTTTGCGTTATAATCGTTTTTTAATTGTAATATAGGGTTGTAATGTCTGCAATTGAAAGTGCGAAAATAAAACAGACTAATTGTTTGTCTAACTTTCTAACGATCGATAAAAAAAACCAAAAAGAACAGATTCTTAACGCGGATTCTGACGCTGTAGTCGAATTATTTGCTTCTGCCTTAGACTCTGATAAATCAAATATACCTACCTCTCTAAAATTATACGCGTTACAACGAATCCATGAACTAAAAGACCAACTCAATTCAACACAAATTAACACGATTCAAACCCTATGCCAGGACAATTTACTCCAGATAACCACTGAAGATCAGCAAGAGCTAACAGATGAAGTTGTGCGCTTTTTTTACACAACAGCAACGGTCGACCAAAATAACGTGGTTGAATTAATAGGCTTTGCCCATAAAAATAAATCTACTTTTCTTCTTCAGAAATGCTTTGATTTTATCAAAACCCAAACAAACACCACTTTAACATGTCTGCATTTTGGCCCCATTTCTATCAGAATAAAGAAACACAATAACGACACAGACGTGAACCTGTTAAAGAACTACATCCCCACCCTTGTAACGGCCGTCGGTAAAAATAACGTTCAGATAAAACTCACGCTTGGAACCATCTTGACGATTGAAACTCTTAAAAACTTCGTGCTTGAAGCTCGCGAATGCATGCATACATTCGTTATAGAATTAAAAAGAAATGATGTAACCGATAATGTTATCGCTGATTTGTTGAAAAATTGTACGAAACTTCGTCATTTAGGGATATTTTCTAGTATAATCAACGGAGAAGGTCTGCGGGAAATAAATCAGCTAACAAGCCTGCAAACACTCGACCTTTCTTTCTGTTACCGTCTTACCTCCCTTCCTGAACTAGCTGCATTAACAAACCTGCAAACACTTAACCTTCATGATTGCTACTGTCTCAATTTCCTGCCTGAACTAGCCAAGTTAACAGGCCTGCAAATGCTTAACCTTTCAGGCTGTGAATCTCTTAAATCGCTGCCTGAACTTGCTGCGCTGATAAACCTGCAAATACTTAACCTTTCTTGCTGCAGATCTCTCAAATCACTGCCCGCTCTAGTTACTTTAACAAGTCTGCAAATGCTTATCCTATATAATTGCCAACTTCTTTCTTTCCTGCCTGAACTAGCTGGGTTGACAAACCTGCATACAATAAACCTTTCTAGCTGCTCGAGTCTCGCTTCCTTGCCCATTCTGGCTACGCTAATAAACCTGCAAATACTTAACCTTTATGGCTGCACAGCTCTCACCTCTTTATCCGACCTAGCAGGGCTAATAAAGTTGCAAACCCTTACCCTAGCTGGCTGCAGTAATCTCAAATCCCTAGATGATCTAGGCACGCTAACAAGCCTGCAAACACTTGACCTTTATGAATGCAACAACCTCCAACCTCCTTCTGCTTTTAATAATATTGATAGAAGATTAAAAAAAATAACGAGTATCAGTTTACCTTTTCTCTTCAAACTTTCTTCAAGGAAAGAATTTTTATTTGCGATGTGGAAATTCCATTTGATGGCCAATAGTAAAAGGTTTTTTGATAACGGTTTTTCGAACATTCAAAAAGACAGCATCATTCAATATTGGAGGAGTGAGTTTGTCTCTGACACTGGAGCGTCAAGCTCTAGTTCATCTTCAGAAAAAGTCTCTGATCAGCTAGAAAAAAAGTTTCAAACATATGATGAATTAAAAAGTAAGGATCCTGCGAACCCTCATCCAGTATTGGATTGGATGCGGTTTGTTTTATTAAGACTTGCCACTTTGGATGAAGTTGCCCGCCAGTGGGTCTTAGACAAAGCAATCTTGGATGTGATATTTGACCTTCGCAACCCCACAGCAAGGTATCCCATTGCCGAAGTCGTTTTTAGAGTGGCAGAGGATTCTGCTTTAAGAGGTAAATTAAACATTAAAGAAATTGGTTTCATAAAAACCATTTCAGGAAGGCATAATGATTTAAAGGCCCTTTTACCTTATCTTACCGTAGCTCTAGAGGGTCGGGGAGTGGTTGTTAGCTCTTTGAAAGATCTTTTAGGGAAGCTCGGTAAAAAACTTCTGGGAGATAGAACGAAATTTGTGAGCGTTTTGAAGTTATTCACAAACTTATACTTTTTAGATGAGTTGGATGAAATACAAATGAACACTCTACTAAAAGCCGTTGACGTACAATCACTCTCAAATGACCAGTTTAACGGTAAGACTTTCTTAAAAAGATGTCATGATATTTCAACCCTGATAAGCTTTGAAGCTTTCGATAAGTTAAAACAAGAAAATCTGCAAATAGATAAAGCGGTCGAAGAAGCCTTTACAGAAGCCGTGCCTGTCAACGTGGAGAAACTAGTAAAAAAATTCAACAAGACCTATTCGAACTGGAGAAATCCTTTTGTCATTATGGCCTATGCCTCCAACATTAAAAGCTTAGAGAATAAGGATCTCAACGTTCATCTATGCAATCTAGTGACAGCGACTTTAGAGAATAAATTTTCTGAATTTCGGTATGATTTAGAAAGAGTTCCAGACCTTAAAGCAATTGATCTGATTGATCCCGAATTTTTAAACATCTGGAAAGATGCTTCAAATTTCCCAACTGAAGAATGGAGTCCTTCTGATTCGACCCAAAAAGTGGAGTTTATTTCCAAAACTTGGTTGTTCGAAAAATTAGTTAAGTTCAAACATATCGAGAACCCAGAAGCGACTGAATACATTTTGCGGTTTTTGAATGGGGACGACGGCCTAAAAGAAAAAATCGCTCAGGAGCTCACTGAAAAAATCAGGCTGGATGAAAATAATCAAACTCTGAGTATCCAAGATCTATGCATCCAACTCTATCGTGCTGAAAATGATGTAGAGAAAAGAGGTCTCTTGAAATCGCTCTCAGCTGAGATGAGGGGAAAGGAAGGGTACGTGAATTTCTTAAACGACATCTCAGCTGTATTGACTAATAAAGGGGAAAATAAAGGGAAATATGTCATTTATGCCACCGACCATCCCAGTGATTTATTAAATATCGGGGAGATGGGGGGCAGTTGCCAAAACGTTTTCACTGCAAGTGCCCAGACGAATCAGGGGGTTTTAGGATCCTCATCAACAGGAACATTTCAACTAATCGTGATGAAATCTGCTTATGGACCTATGGAAAAGAGCGTTTCTCGAATACTTATCCATGCGCACCCTCATGGCGATGAGATCGCCGTGTATGCAGAAAGGTTATACGACGATACAAGGCAGAAGGGAGTCGAAAAGGCATTAATGGACTATGCCAAAAGCTATGTCGAGTTACTAGGGCCAAAGTGTGTTTTAGTGAATAGCAACCCACATGGAACTCCCTACGGTCGATTGGAAAGTAAGCATTCCGGGCCTCCGGTGTATATTGATTCCGCTGGCGGTATACAGAATGGACCCTATTCAATTCCTAATTCCTACCGGTATTCTTAAGCAAAAAGCGATGTGTAGCCATGCTTACCAATCTGCTCTAATATACTATATCCAGCGGCAATTAATGCTTTCGTGGCACATGCTTTAGCTTATGGAAGATCATAGAGACGTAATACTGTGCTTAAGCCCGGAGGGCTGAGAATTTCCAGCCCTCTGGGCTTAACACAGCCAAAAAACACCCTCGAAGAGGGTGCGGGAATGAAGAAGGTATGTTGAGTTGTCGCTAACTATGGTATTCATTACTCTAAAACCAACACAATTAACCCTGTCCGCAAGTTAAATAAGCAGATTGACTTTTTCGTTTTTGCATGTTAAAATAAAGCATTATTTTTTTATTTTATTAAAGTAAGGGTTCTAATGATTGCAGATGTAGGTTCGCTAGGAGAACAAACAACACTCAATTTTTTTAGCGAACTA
>CAZENM010000056.1:0-16123 GCA_964513575.1 uncultured bacterium
GTCTAAAAGCTGAAACATCCACTCCCTTTCTAAAAGAACTTCAGGCCCGCCAAGAGCGTTTCCAGCAGCTGGGTCCCGAAGAGACGGGAATCACCGGCCTTCCTACATACTTTACTGATATGGATAAAATGATCAACGGTTTGGGTAACTCAAACCTGATCATTCTGGCCGCCCGTCCTGCGATGGGTAAAACTGCTTTTGCCCTGAATATCGCCGAAAATGTCTGTTTTAAATCAAATGTTCCCGTGGGGATATTCTCCCTAGAGATGAGCGCTGAACAGCTTGTCCACCGTCTTGTGTGTTCCCATGCCGAAGTAGAATCCGACAAAATCCGCACGGGTAACCTAAATGGAATCGAGTTTCAACGGATCGTCGCTTCCGTGAATCAAATGCAAAGCCATACCATGATTATCGATGATCAGGCCGGATTGAAAATTACCGATTTACGCGCGCGCGCGCGCCGGATGAAAGAATCTCACGATATCGGTCTTCTTATTGTGGATTACCTTCAACTGATCTCAGGTCCCGGCTCCTCCCGTAGCAACGAAAACAGACAAGGTGAGATTTCTGAAATCTCCCGAAACCTCAAAAACTTAGCTAGAGAACTCAATATTCCGGTCATTTGCCTTTCCCAACTTTCCCGAAAAGTGGAAGAACGGCAGGGTCATCGCCCCATGATGAGTGACTTAAGGGAGAGCGGTTCTATCGAGCAGGACTCCGATATCGTCATGTTCCTTCTAAGACGTGAATACTACGATCCAAATGATAAGCCCGGATTGGCCGAGGTGATCGTCGCGAAGAACCGTCACGGGGGTGTGGGAACGGTTAACATGGTGTTCCGTAAAGAAATTGGACAATTTGCCAATTATACCCCTTTGAAATTTGAGGGTGCAACGGTCTCTGCTGATAATGAAGAGGCTTTTAGTCACTTTTCTCCGTAGGGGATAGAGTTTCGATTGAATTTTTTTCAACGATGAATTAACATCTTGGTTCTGACTTTTTGATTATAATGGAGTTAACATGTCTTCGGTAAAAAAGAAGCGCAAATATAAAATTGCGAAACATAAGCGAAAAAAACGTAGTAGACGTGATCGCCACAAGGGTCGATAGATCCCTATCATGTGGAAGTATCCGGATCAATTTGATGTAATAGTCATGGGAGGAGGACACGCTGGCTGTGAAGCTTGCTTGGCTTCTGCACGCATGGGCGCGTCGACACTTCTACTAACCATGAACCTTGATACCATTGCCAAAATGAGCTGTAATCCAGCCGTTGGTGGCGTTGCAAAAGGTCATATGGTTAGAGAAATCGATGCGCTCGGCGGCGAAATGGGTAAAGTCATCGATTGCACCGGAATACAATACCGCATGCTTAACGAAACTAAAGGCCCTGCGGTCTGGGCTCCTAGAGCCCAAGCCGATAAGGTCGCTTACCAGTTCGAGATGAAGCATCGGCTGGAACGTACCCCGAACCTCCAAATTAAACAAGGAACCATTGAAGATCTAATCATCGAAAATGGCGTCATTGTGGGGGTGATCACGAAAGAGGGGATCATTTATTACACCAAAACGTTGATACTCTCATCCGGAACCTTTATGAGGGGGTTGCTCCATATCGGAGAAACTCAATATTCAGGGGGACGAGCAGGAGATCAACCGGCGGTAGGGCTTTCCGGGGCTTTGGAAAGAGCCGGCCTAACATTAGGCCGACTAAAAACAGGAACTCCTCCGAGAATCAACAAACGATCGATTGATTATTCGTTGACCGAAGAGCAACCCGGCGACCCCTCCGTCAAGTTTTCTTTTGACGATGAAGGAATTCCACGACTTCCTCAAATTTCTTGTCACATCACCTATACTTCCCTCGAGACAAAAGAAATTATCATGCGGAATATCCATCGTTCGCCGATGTATTCCGGACAGATTTCAGGAGTCGGTCCCCGGTATTGTCCATCCATAGAAGATAAAGTTGTCCGATTCGCCGATAAAGAACGGCATCAGATATTCTTAGAACCCGAAGGTTTACACACCCAAGAAGTCTATGTAAATGGTGTTTCTTCTTCACTCCCTTTTGATGTTCAGTTTGAATTCATCCGTAGCATCCCTTCACTCAGAAACGCCGAAATCATGCGCCCTGCTTACGCAATTGAATACGATTACGTGACCAGCGGACAAATTGACGCCTCTTTAGAATGTCGCAAAGTTTCCGGATTGTTCCTCGCGGGACAAATCAACGGGACTTCCGGATACGAAGAAGCCGCAGGTCAAGGATTGATTGCGGGAATTAACGCTGCGAATAAGGTCCAGGGAAAAGCTCCCTTTATTTTGCAAAGACATGAAGCCTACCTAGGTGTGATGATCGATGATCTGATTACCAAAGGATTGGATGAACCTTACAGAATGTTCACCAGCCGCGCAGAACACCGGCTGCTTCTGCGTCAAGATAACGCCGATCTTCGCTTGCGCCACTATGGTTATCAATTAGGTATCATCAATAGAGAACAGTTCGATAGAGTCGAATTAAAACGGCAGATGATCGAACTGGAAACCTCTCGCCTAGCAACAATTTATCGAACAATAAACGGTAAAGGTGTCAGCCTCAGCCAATTGATGTGTCGCCCTGATGTTAACTACAAACAACTCATGAGTGACTATCCAGAACAGATGGTCGATCATGGTGATGACACCAATTTGCAAATTGAATTGGCGCTGAAATACGCAGGTTACATCACTCGACAATTCCCCGAAATCGAAAAAATGACCCATATCGAAAAAATTAAAATAGCCTCAGGTTATAACTTTGACTCCGTTGTGGGACTTCGCAACGAAGCTCGTCAAAAGCTGATCAAACATCGGCCGGAAAATTTAGGACAAGCCTCGAGAATCGCCGGAGTGTCTCCGGCCGATATCTCCGTTCTTATGATCAATCTAGCCCGCTCATCCAGCTGTTCAGAAGCTTGTTTATGAAGCCAGTATTGCATCTTATCCACACTGCTAAAATGCCGATTATGAAGCAACTGCAGTGGGAAGAGGCTCTTCTTCGCGCCGACCAACGCAACTGGTGCATCATTAACGAAGGAACCCCTCCCGCAATAGTCCTGGGCATTTCCGGTAAAATTGAACAGCATGTCAACCATTCCCGAAACACCTTGCCGCTCATCCGCCGCTTTAGCGGGGGAGGCACTGTTGTCGTTAATGAACACACTGTCTTTGTGACTTTTATTTTTAATGAATCAGACTGCGGGGTCGCTTGCTGCCCCAAAAATATCATGCAATGGACGGCGGGATTTCATCAGTCATTATTTATGCCCCACCCATTTCATCTAAGAGAAAATGATTTTGTAATTGGAGAGCGTAAGTGCGGAGGCAATGCCCAGTATTTATGTAGAGGCAGATGGCTGCACCACACTTCCTTCCTTTGGGATTATGATCCTGCCCAAATGTCTATGTTACAGCAACCTCCCAAAATGCCCGATTACCGACAGAACCGTCCCCACGAAGAATTCGTGTGCCGAGCGGGTGAATATCTTTCAAAAGCATCGTATACAGAAAAACTACGTCAAAAACTCCATGAGACTTTTGCAGTAGTGGAGGCTTTAGACATTTCAGAAGTTTTGGAAAGGCCTCATCGCAAAGCTACAATTTTGGAATAAAAATTAGCAGGCTTGTGTAGAAACGCAATTGACTGCCACAAATCCGCAAGCTTTTTAGGGCATCTTTGCGTTTCAAAAAAATTAGCGACTCCACGACCTACCAAAAACTGTTATTTTCCGATAGTGGGGCACAAGGAACTGTCACTGTGGTAAAGAAAAATAGACGGCGGGTTACTCAAAAGAAAGCGGCGACAAACCACCGCACTTTCTCAAGTGCAGCAATTTGTCGCCGCTTTCTATTTTTCCATTAAGCTCTGATTTTGATATCAACGCCGGCTGGAAGGGTCAATGTCTTGAGCGCATCGATCGTTTTCCCTGTTGGGTTGATGATGTCTACTAGACGTTTATGTGTACGCATTTCGAATTGTTCACGAGATTTCCGGTCGATGTTAGTCGAACGGAGAACAGTGAACTTTTCGCAACGTGTCGGCAGGGGAATTGGACCTGCAACAGCTGCGCCTGTGCGCTTTGCTGTTTCGACGATGTCTGCGGTGGAACGGTCTAATAGTCTTTGATCATAACCTTTCAAGCGGATACGGATCTTTTGACGTGCGACCTTCGGTTGCTTATCTTGCTTAGCCTGTTTTTCTTGTTTAGCCATAAAATCCTCTTTATTTCTTTGTGATCTCTTGAGCGATTTTAGCTGGAACTGGCTCGAAGTGGCTTGGTTCCATCGCATATGTCGCTCTTCCCTGAGTAATTGAACGAAGTTGTGTCGAATATCCGAACATTTCGCTCAATGGGACTTCGGCGTTGACCAGAACAGATCCTTTGAGGTTCTCTTGGCCTGTGATTCTTCCTCGACGTCTGTTGAGGTCGCCAATGACGTCTCCAACAGATGCTTCCGGTGTGGTCACAACAACTTTCATGATAGGTTCTAGCAAGATCGGCTTCGAAGAACGGCATGCTTCTTTAATAGCCATTGATCCGCAAATCTTAAACGCCATCTCGTTCGAGTCAACATCGTGGTACGATCCGAATACGATTTCAACTTTGACGTCTACCATGTTATAACCGGCTAGAACACCTGTTGCAAGACCCTCTTCGATCCCCTTGATTGTTGGGTTGATATATTCTTTTGGAATAGTACCTCCCACAATCTTGCTGACGACTTCGTTCCCTTTACCTTTTTCATTCGGACGGATTTCCAATTCGACGTGTGCGTACTGACCACGACCACCGGACTGCTTGACATATTTTGTTTTTGCGATACCGGGAGTAGTAATAGTCTCTTTGTAGGAAACCTGAGGTTTACCGACGTTAGCTTCCACGTTGAATTCCCGCTTCATACGGTCATGCAGAATTTCTAGGTGAAGTTCACCCATACCTGCGATAATCGTTTGTCCTGTTTCTTCGTTTGTGGTTACACGGAATGTTGGGTCTTCTTCTGAAAGGGCACTAAGCGCCGTCGATAGCTTCTCGCGGTCTGCTTTCGATTTTGGCTCGATAGCCATCGAAATAACGGGCTCAGGGAATTCCATTTTTTCTAGAACTAGCGGAAACTCAGCAGAACACAAAGTGTCCCCGGTTGTTACACGCTTTAATCCGATACACGCGGCGATGTCGCCGGTATAGAATTCATCTCTTTCTTCTCTTTTGTTTGCATGCATTTCAAGCAGGCGGGAAATCCGTTCTTTGGTCCCTTTAGTGGAGTTGATCAGGTTCATCCCTTTAGTCAACGTTCCGCTGTAAATACGGGTAAAGGTCAGGCGTCCCACATATGGGTCTGTCATGATTTTAAATGCAAGCGCTGCGAATGGTCCGTCATCGCGAGGCTCAAGAAGTAGTTCTTCTTCAGAATCGACTTTATGCGCGTGAACGGCACCACGATCTAACGGGGAAGGCATCCAATTGACGACAGCGTCCAGAAGGTTTTGCACCCCTTTGTTCTTAAATGCGCTTCCGCATAGAACCGGGTTGATTTTATTCTCGCAAACACCTTTACGGATCGCTGCGTGAATCTCTTCTGTTGTGACGGTCTCCGGAGCTTCCAAGACTTTCGTCATGAAGACTTCGTTGGTTTCGTCAACCGTCGCAAGTTCTTCCAACATTTCTTGGCGCAACTTTTGACATTTACTTAATAAGTCTGCTGGGATGTCTTCTTCGTCCCAATCCGCACCCATAGTTTCATCATGAAACAAGTAAGCGCGCATTGTTACTAAGTCAACCATTCCTTTAAAGTCAGATTCTGCACCAATAGGGCAGTGAACTGGAATGACGTTAGCATGGAGTTTGTCGCGCATGGTTTGAATGGTGTTGAAGTAGTCGGCGCCTAATCGGTCCATCTTATTGACGAAAGCGATACGTGGCACTTTATACTTGTCAGCCTGTCTCCACACCGTTTCAGATTGTGGTTCAACACCGGATACAGCGTCAAAAACAGCTACAGCACCGTCGAGTACGCGAAGGGAGCGTTCTACTTCAATAGTGAAGTCAACGTGTCCTGGAGTATCAATGATGTTAATTTTGTAATCTGTTTTCCACCAAACTGTTGTCGCCGCGGATGTGATCGTGATTCCACGCTCTTGTTCCTGCTCCATCCAGTCCATGGTCGCTGCGCCATCGTGAACTTCTCCAATCTTATGAAGACGTCCGGCGTAGTAAAGGATTCGCTCGGTAGTTGTTGTCTTACCGGCATCAATATGCGCCATAATCCCGATGTTTCGGACGTTTTTAAGTTGGTCCTTTTCAGGTCTTGCCATTGAATCCTCCTACCACTTGTAATGGGCGAATGCTTTGTTAGCTTCGGCCATCCGGTGAGTGTCGTCTTTTTTCTTAATGGTCGTTCCCTGATTGTTGAAGCAATCGGCTAGTTCAGTTGCAAGGCCTTCTTCCATTGAGCGGCCAACTTTTGAACGGGAATGCGCGATAATCCAACGCATAGCCATCGCTGTGCGACGGTTTGGTGGAATTTCGATAGGCACTTGGTAAGTAGCGCCGCCGATACGTCGGGATTTTACTTCTAGCGCTGGTTTCGCGTTCTCGAGAGCTTGTTCGAAAGCTTCAATAGCGCTTTCTTGTTTAACTCGTGTTGCGAACTTATCGAGAGCGTTATACACCAGACGTCTAGCAGTGGATTTTTTTCCGCCGATCATTACTTTATTAATGAATTTTCCTAGTATTGTGCTGTTGTAAAGAGGATCTGGTTCAGATTCTCTCTTTTCTGCACGGTGTCTTCTGGACATGAGTTCCTCATATATTTTTAGTTAGGGTTACCCCAAATGAGGAAGATCGTACTGTTTCACCCGGCACGTGGAGGCCACGGCCTGCGCGAGGTTTGCTTTTAATAAAGTTAAAAGGCAAAGCTCGGGCTAAAATGCTTATTGTTTTCTGACAAGCATCCTGGCGTTACTTAGGTTTTTTCGCCCCGTACTTTGATCTTCCTTGTTTACGGTCTTTTACAGCCGCACAGTCTAGAGTTCCGCGCACGATGTGGTAGCGTACCCCTGGTAAGTCTTTCACACGACCACCGCGCACTAGGACGATGCTGTGTTCTTGAAGGTTATGTCCTTCACCGCCGATATAGGCAATGACTTCTTGGCCGGTCGAAAGACGGACCCAAGCAACCTTACGCAACGCGGAGTTAGGTTTCTTAGGCGTTTTCGTTTTAACTTGCAGGCATACACCACGACGTTGTGGGCATTTCTGTAAAGCTGGCGACTTGCTGCGTTTTCTTTTAGGAGTACGCGGCTGTCTAACGAGTTGGTTAATTGTCGGCATAGATGCCAATCTCCATGATTAATGAATAAAAACTCCTTTGCCACTTGAATTGCAAAAGATAGATCGAGTATACAAATTACTTCTTTTTTTGGAAAGGTTATGTAATGAAAACATTGTCAATTGTCGGATCTACCGGCTCAATCGGTCAAAATACTTTGAAAGTCGCCGCTCATTTGGAAGGACAATTCCAGGTCGTCGCCCTCGCTGCGCATAGTAATATTGAAAAACTGCTTCCCCAAATCGACCAATTCCACCCGAAATGCGTCGCGCTCTATGATTCTTCAAAAGCAAAGGAATTAAGGAAGTTACGTCCTAATTTGGAAGTTTTGGAAGGAATAGAAGGAATTTGCGCCGTCGCCGCTCACCCCGATGCGCAACTAACAGTCTCCGCCATGACCGGAACTCTTGGACTGCTTCCCACCGTTTCAGCCATCAAAGCCGGGAAAACGATAGCCCTCGCTAATAAAGAAGCCTTGGTATCCGGGGGGAGTTTAGTGATGGAGCTGGCTCGTAAACACGGAGTCAATATCATTCCCATAGATAGTGAACATAGTGCCATTTTTCAGTGCCTGCAGGGAGAAAAACTTTCAGAGGTGAGTCGTATCATTTTAACGTCATCCGGCGGACCTTTCCGCCAGAAAACTCTGGAACAGCTGCAAATCGTGACGGTAAATGACGCGCTAAAACACCCCACTTGGACGATGGGACCAAAGGTAACGATAGATTCTTCCACCTTAATGAATAAAGGGTTGGAAGTGATTGAAGCGCATTGGTTGTTTGGGGTAGGAATTGATCAAATCGATGTGGTTGTTCATCCCCAAAGCATTATTCATAGTCTGGTAGAATACCGGGACGGTTCGATGATTGCCCAAATGAGTGAACCTACGATGCTCGTTCCGATTCAGTATGCTTTAACCTATCCTAATCGAAAGCCGGGATTGCTTCCCCCTTATGACTTTATGAAAAATTCCCAATTAACCTTTTTTCCTCCGGACTACGAAAAATTCAAATGTTTAAAACTTGCTTTTGAGGCGATTAGGCAAGGGGGCAGTTATCCTTGTTTCATGAATGCCGCGAATGAGGTTTTAGTCCATCGCTTTATTAATGGGGAAATCAGTTGGGCAGACATCGGAAACAGATTAGAAATATTAATGGGCGAGCACGGCTCCCAAGAATTAAACTCCGTCGATCAGGTGATGGCAATAGATGCGGAGGCTAGACGTCTTGCCGGGCTATAGTAAAATGACTTGGATTTTGGGGCATATTAAAGTAATTTTAGCGCAAAACGGCTACGAATTTGCAGAAAAGTAGAAAGTAAGGCATCATGATCTTTTTACAATTTAGGATTTGTTCATGATTCATACCCTTTTTTACTTTGGACTGGCTCTCTTGGGCTTGGGAGTGCTTGTTTTTCTTCACGAACTCGGACATTACTGGATGGCACGCCGAGTAGGGATGCGGGTGGAAACATTCGCGATTGGATTTGGTAATCCGATCTATTCATGGAAAAAAGATGGAGTGACCTGGCAATTCGGTTGGATTCCCTTTGGTGGTTACGTTAGAATTGCCGGGACAGATACCTCCGGGGATCAAGATCCGTACGAAATTAAAGATGGCTTTTTTGGTAAGTCGCCTTGGGACAGAATAAAAGTGGCCTTAATGGGTCCTTTGGTGAATATCGTCGTTGCCTTCCTTCTATTTGGATTAATCTGGGCAATGGGAGGCCGCGAAAAACAATTTTCAGAGTTTACTCCGATTATTGGTTGGGTAGATCCTAATTCAGAACTCTATGCAAAAGGCGTCCGTCCCGGAGATGAGATCACGGGTTATAACGGAAATGCCTATGAGAGCAGCAAAGACCATTTTACCGGCCCTACGACCTCAGCTGAAAATGCTGTCGTTACAGGCTCTCATGTTGACTACCAAACAGGTGAAAAGACTCCTTTCGAATACACTGTAAAGGTTTATCCCTATCCCAATTCCCCAAAAGAAGGGATAATGACTGCAGGTATCCTTAGCAGCGCTAACTATATCATTTATGATAAACTCCAAAACGGACTCGAAAACCCCATTCCGGAAGGCTCTCCAATCAAAGACAGCGGAATCGTTTACGGGGACCGGGTGATTTGGGTGGATGGTGAAATCATTTATTCTAATAAACAACTAGAAAAAGTGTTAAACGATAGTAGAGCCCTGGTGACAGTAGTTAGAGGGAGTCAAACAATTCTCCGAAGAGTTCCCCGTATTGAAGTGCAAGAACTTAAGTTAGATCCTACGATGAGAGAAGAATTGACTGACTGGCAGTATGAAGCACAGCTGAAAAGTTCTAAAATTCAAAATCTCTACACTATTCCCTATAATCTCACTAATGAATGTATTGTAGAAAATGCCTTATTATTCATCGACCCCGATAAAGAAAAAGAAACTTTTCAAGACGGTCCTTTAGCTGACGTAGATTCTCCATTAAATGATGGAGATAGAATTATCGCCGTTGATGGACGTCCGGTTAAAAAAGCTTATGAATTATTAGCCCTCCTCCAGCAGCGATTTGTGAATGTGGTTATTGAAAGAGACCCCACTCTGAAAGAAGTCCCAAATTGGAAAGATGCGAATAGCCTTTTCTTAAAAGGTATCGATTGGAAGGCTCTGAAGTTAATGACACAAAGTATAGGAACCGTAAGCCCGGTCGTGCAGAATGGAGAGCTTCATTTGCTCCAAACCATTCAGCCTAAAACAAGAGGGGAGATGCTTCCCGGCGATGAGCAAAAAACACAAATCGCCGCGGAATTTGCCGCCGCGAAAAAGCAGGCTGAAGAGATTGAAAATCCTGATAAAAAAGCCGCTGTAATAAAGGCTATTGAATTTCAAGAAAAACAACTAATCTTAGGATTACCGTCTATTCAAGATAGACGCATTCTTTACAATCCAGGTCCATTAGAACAGTTTAAGAGTGTTTCAATGGAGATCATCAGAACTTTAGAGGCCTTAGTCACCGGTTCGTTGAATCCTAAATTTATGAGTGGGCCTGTCGGAATTGTTCGTACAGTTGGGGTGAATGCACAGGTTGGTATCAAAGAAGCCCTTTTCTGGTTAGGCGCCATTAGCTTAAACCTGGGGATGCTGAATTTACTTCCAATTCCTGTATTAGACGGGGGAAATATTCTGATATCCCTGCTAGAAATGGTCACAGGACGTAAGATGAAGCCAAAAGAGCTGGAACGATTGATTATTCCATTTGCCGTCCTGTTAATCCTCTTTTTTGTTTTTCTAACCTATAATGACGTGAAAACAATTTTTGAGAGCTACTTTAAATGGTAGAAGAAGAAAATCTTCTGCCTGCAAGTCTTATAAAGAATTTATTTCAAGTTGTAAATAACTATCGCAGACGCTTTCTAAAAGCGTTTGCGATGGTTTTTTTTTCTAACTGTCTCCTCATTCTAAATCCGCTTTTACTCCGCTACGCCATTGAACACCACAACCCAACGCATCACTACTGGTTATACTTAGTGGAGTGGACGCTGCTGCTTTTGTTTATCGCCTTCGTCGCAGCCTATTTTAAATACTGGATGCGCATTGAATTTATTACGATTAGCCGCGATGTGGAAAAACAGGTGCGTAGTGCTGTTTTCGAAAAGATACAGAATCAAACGAATGTTTTTTTTGATCGGCATGACGTGGGAGAGCTCGTCAGTCGATTGAGCAGCGACATTTCTGCCTACCGCGATGTTTTAGGCCCCGGCCTCATGTATCCTATGTTTTTTCTAACCCTTGTCATCCCCGGAATAGGCGCTTTGCTCTACATCTCTCCTTTTCTTGGAATGGTCTCCCTGATTCCGCTGTTCACTATTCCTTTGATCAATTGGGGGGTCCGCAAACCGATCTATTCTCTTTCCAAAGAGGTTCAAGAAATGCTGGCGAAAATGAGTACTATGGTGCAGGAACACTACTCCGGAATCCGCATTGTAAAAAGCTATGCTGTGGAAGCTACTCTTCAAACTGTATTTCAAGCCGTCTGTATCGCTTTTGCTTCCGTAAATACAAGGTTGTTAAATATTTCTGGGCTGATTTTTCCATTCTTCACTCTCCTCACAAAATTTGTGACGACTTTATTGGTGTTTTTTGCAGGAATCATTCTGATGAAGGGGTGGGAACTCCTATCACCGGCAGATTTTATCTCGTTCATGTGGATTCAGTCCTACATATTTTTCCCGATCCTTATGCTTGCTTGGGTGTTGCCCATGTATCAAAAAGGGCGGGCTTCATATGATAGAATTCATGAGCTCTATCATGAGCCAATCGCTATGCGACAGGGGAGCGGATCCTTAAATCACTTCCCGGACAACCCTACAATTCGATTCGACGACCTCACGTTTACTTATCCAAATGCGCATCAACCTTCCCTAAAAAACTTTTCGATCACCATCCCGACAAACACCTTAATAGGGATCACAGGCCCTGTGGGTGCCGGAAAGTCTACGCTTTTTTCCCTATTGAATCGTGCTTATGATATTCCCGAGGGTAAGATTTTTATTGGAGATAGGGAAATCCACTCTTATGCCTTAGAAACACTTCAGCAAGGGATCGTTAATGTAGAGCAGAATCCATTTTTGTTCTCGAAATCGATTCGGGATAATGTCAAATTCGGTCAGGAGTCTGCTACGGAAGTGGAAATGGAAACAGCAACAGAGATGGCAGACCTTCACGAGACCATTCAGGCATTTCCCGAGGGATATAGTACGCTAGTCGGTGAAAGGGGAGTGACCCTGTCTGGGGGGCAAAAGCAACGCCTAGCGATCGCGCGCGCGCTGTTAGTGAATCGCTCCATCTTACTTCTAGATGATATATTTTCCGCTGTTGATGCCGCAACCGAGAAGCGTATTTTTCAGTCGCTAAAGCGGCACATTGCAGGGAAAACTGTACTCTTGATTACACATCGAGTCTCTGTATTGGCAAAGACCGATTACATTCTTTATATGGAAAACGGCGCGATTGTAGAACAGGGAACTCCGGAAGGTCTTCTTAAAGCTAATGGGAAATATGCCGCACTTTCAGAGCTTCAGAAAATGGTCGGAGAACGATGACTTATTTGCGAGATTACCATAAAGAACACACATCGAATCAGTCGGTGGATTCGCATTTAATTAAAAAAATTCTACGTTATCTCATCCCGTACAAAACTCAAATTATTGTGTGCATTGTTTTACTGCTTCTTGCAAAAGGATTTGATGCCGTGGTTCCGGCGTTGCTCGGTCAATTAACGAACGAGATTTTGGGCGAATCAATTCTATTTCCATCCCTTTATCTGCATATAGGGATTGTTATGGGAATGCTCATCCTTAGCTACATTTTTGAGGGGTCCGAGATCATTCTTAAGACAATCATCGGCCAGAAAGCAATCCTTCGATTGCGTCAGGAAGTGTACGGGCACTTGCTGCACCTTCCTTTGAAATACTACGACAAACATACGGTAGGACGATTAATCACTAGGACAATCCACGATGTTGATCAGATCGATCAAATGTTCTCCGAAAGCGTTATTCCAATCCTGGGGAATATCTTTCTATTTGTCATTATGTTGACGTTGGTTTTATTTCTGGAATGGAAGATCGGAATCTTATTTCTTCTCCTCATCCCCATCGTATTTTGGTTCACGAATAAGTTTAGAATAGATCAAAGGCAGTGTTATGAAGTGGTCCGTTCAATCGTTTCAGCGCTTAATGGATTTGTCCAAGAAAATCTGATGGGAGTCTCTACAATTCGTAATTTTGGTTTGCAAAAACGGCAAAAAGAGATTTTCGATGAAATCAACGAAGATTATTGTACTGCCTATGTCGAAAGTATCCACAATTTTTCCTTCTTCATCGCCGCGATTGATTTTTTGCAGGGACTTGCGTTGATTTTAGCTTTCGTTTTGATTTCGCTAACCCTCCCAGAAGGCGCTTCTTTTGACGCGGGGATGTTTTTAACTTTCAGTTTATATATGCTAATGTTTTTTCGCCCTCTCGCAGATATGACAGAACGCTATAACATCTTGCAGTCAGCTGTCGCCGCCTCGGAAAGAGTTTTTGATCTTTTAGAAACACAGTCGGAGCCCATATCAGAAAATCCCTTACCTTTGACAGGGATCGATTCCATCGAATTTAGTCATGTTTGGTTTGCCTACAAAGATGAAAATTGGGTGATAAAGGACTTTTCCCTAAAGATCAATCAAGGGGAGTCTGTTGCTGTTGTAGGCGCAACCGGAGCCGGTAAATCCACTTTAATGAGTTTATTGCTTCGATATTACTCGCCGCAACAGGGCGAAATCCTTATCAATGGGATCGACCATAAGCTTTTCGATCTCTATGAACTGCGAAAACAGTTCGGAGTTGTTCTTCAAGACCCCGTGATCTTTTCCGGCACCATTGAAGAGAATGTCCGCTTTTATGCCCCTGATATCTTAGACGAGCGAGTGCAGGCTGCTTGCGGAGAAGCCGGTCTAAATAAGCTGCTTTCAAAACTCCCAAAAGGAATAAAACAAGAAATTGGTGAGCATGGCAAAACCCTTTCGGCCGGTGAAAAACAACTGATCTCCGTAGCAAGAGCTCTGGCTCACGAATCCACTGTCATCCTTCTTGATGAAGCAACTGCGAATATAGACTCCGAAACGGAACAGGTGATTCAGCAAGTGCTTAAAAATATCCTTCAAGGAAGAACCTCGTTGGTCATCGCCCATCGCCTTTCCACTGTTAAAAATTCCGATCGCCTCATCGTGATGTCCGATGGCCAAATTGTCGAACAGGGAACCCACGAACAACTGCTGGGGCTGAAAGGGGTTTACGAGAAGCTCTATCGGCTGCAGTCCCAAACTAACGTTACTATAATCCACTTTGAGTGATCTCGTGAATGCTTTCGCTTTCCAGACAATTACTTCATTAGGGGGAATTAGGAATTAATCGAATTTGTTGGCACAACTCACTTAAGGCCTGATAACGAGAGGGCCAGTCTTTTTTGCCGTCTCGATCGAGCGTGCTGGATAATCGTATTCGCTCCTTGTTATTTGGATTATAGAAATCTGTGTAGACTTCTCCGTTTTCTGAAATAATTTTGGCTGCTTCATTGATTCGGTAGATCAGCGAACCCTCAGCCGCAATTTCATCAGCTATTGAACGAATGATGACTGAGTCTTTGGCTGTGATTTTTTTGGTTTTAACTCCCGCTACAACGCTATGAGAAATGTTCGAGTCTTTGAGGTCGCTATTAATAACTCCCGAGCGATCTTTGACCCCAAAGAAACGACGCATCGCTTCAGCTTCATCATGATCTTCGACTAATTTTAAGTTGTTTTTATAGTATGCCTGCGCCGTCCCATAATCCCACCAATACCCACCCAGACCGATGTCGACTGCAGCCAAGATGCCGTCAGGCGCCAGGCTTAGCTTCAATTGTTGCATTCTTTTGAATTGCTTCCTGATCACATCTTCGCTCTCGCCTTTCTGGGTCATTACCTCGAAATACGTTTGAAAATCTAGTGTGGCTGGCATTAGGAAATGGGGGTCGCTATCCATTTTTTGATTTTTTTGACTTAGTTCTGTGGAATATTCATTCAATAGGGCTTGCAGTGCTTTATAGGATACGCTAAACGACCCAAGCGATGTTCCAATACCCTCTGAGCAATCAATCCTTCCCGTGTCGATTAAATTTTTTATGGTGGAGTAGTCGCATTTGTCTAATAAGGTCGCGCGTTGATTTTTCCCTAAGGCAATCAAGCCATATGAGCTTAAGTTTTGCTGATTCCATTCCTGTTCTAAGGGGAATTTTCGGTTGATTGCCAAAATGTCGATAGGCGCTGCAGAGGCGGTTTTGGGTATGGTCGTGGGAATGAAAATTTGATCTCCCCAAAACACCGAAAGTCTTCCTTTCCTGCTGGGAGCGTAGACAGAAGTTTGTCTGATGACGGCTTCCAAAACCGTGATCAAATCCGAATCAACCCCTTTTTCCAAAAGACCGGGAAGACGGACGGCGGACTTATTACAATACTCGCTGATCGTCAGCGGCGCCAGCCGTGTTCCCTGTCCGGCGGTATGGTATAATGCCACAGAAGCGTCGTTTTTTAGAAGACTATCAAGGTCCTTGTCATAAAGTTCTTTGCACTTTTGTGCGGCTTTTTGATAGGCATAGAGCGATCCTAATCCGTTTCCTGCTCCACCTGTCCAGTCTTCATGAACGGCGATGAGGAGGCTATTCGCAGGTGTTAGTATCCCCCGAAATGTTTCCAGGCGGCTTTGCCAGTACTCTTCTTGAAAGGGGGTGGAGGTGGAAACGATGATAATGTCCATTCCATTTTGAAGATCACGCATCTGATCGATGATCTCCAGGGAGGAACGGGAATCCATCAGCTAATGTAGTTTCAGAGAGATATATCGGACCGTATCGTCCTGATTGACCAAAAGGAGTAGGGGTTTATCATCACCGGATTCATCAATCGCTTTTTCAAAGTCTGACGGGTTAGTCACCTTTTTTTGATTCACGGCAACAATCACAGCCCCTTTGCGTAAGCCTACCCAAGCGGCAGGGCTATTGCTGTCAACTTTTGAGACCATCACACCTTCAGGAATCGAACTCTCGGGAGGCAGGTTTTCGACAGTGATGCCGAGCTTATTGAGTGACACCCCAACAACACCTTAAGTGGGATGAAGGATCGTCGCCAGGTCGTCTCCGGGAAGTTCACCTTCTGGAAGAGTAAATGATAGTTGGTGACCTTCCCGACG
>CAZENM010000057.1:0-1723 GCA_964513575.1 uncultured bacterium
AAGGCAATGGACAAGAAGGATTCATAGCAGAATATATTCCCCAAGCAGAACCTTGGGATAATTGGAGGCTCTTGTTGGCTGTCCGATTTTTACCAGGAACAAATATTGATCCCGCATCTATAGCTCAGGGCGTCATGGAAGATGTTGCCAAAAAGAAAAGTGAGGGAGACTTAGTTGCCAAAGGGTGGGTTTTAAATAATCCCCAAAAAGCACTTATTGCTGTAGATTTTCTTGTTTCTAGTCTTGGAACCTCTTCGGAAAAAATTTTTTTTGAGCATAATGTTTTCGTTTATTTCAAAGTTCCCAAAGGAATTGTGAGCTATCAGATCGCTCGAAGAGTCTATGGAAAAGTGGATTCCCAAGATGCCATTAAGAAATTTATTCTGGACATTCCAACCCTTGGATTACAAATGATAACAGAGTTGTCTACATCTCCGGTAAAGCCCCCTTTCAAGATCGATTAAAAATCATTGTCATTGGGGTCTGGCATAGGCTGTCAAAAATGTGATAAAAGTAGTGCTGCGACCTGTCCGATCATTTTGCCTTATCTCTTTGAGAGTGGAAAATAAAAATTATTTTTCATTCATTTTGTCGATCAGCGCTTGAATAATGAAAGTTTGGATACAGTTGTGTAGCAACATAACCTGCGCACCGCTATATAATTTTGTCCATTTATAGCGATGGAATAGAGTTTTAATTCCATTGATAGTTCCATTAGAGAGAACTTCAGGCTCCATTAAAATTCTATTTCGAAGAAATTCAACGGGATATCCTACGCTTACGACAAAACATGAAGTGAGCAATGACCTGCCAACATAGCTTAAATACGGGTGAGAATTGTCGGGATCTATCGTTTTAATTGCCCTAGCATTCATGTGGCTGGCAACAAAGAAAAGATTCCACACAAAAGAATGTCGAATCCACGTTGCATTGAAGCCCTCGTAAATAGTGAAATGCTTAGTTCTTATCATTTCTTGTAAAAAGGCTCGATAGCTTCCTTTTGTAATTCTTTCGATGACTAATCGCTCAAGCGGAAGTGTAATACTAGCATGAACAAGAGCCATTGAATTGCCTGTTGCTATGTTGGTAGCCAAATTATCATTATTCAACTGTTCTGGAATGAGATTCTTCCAAATTCGATTCACATAGAGCATAAAAGGCCAATGATATGTTTCCCGCATTGTCTTTCGGGCGAAATTTGCTATTGATCCAGTGTAAAGTCCCTTAACTCCTTGAGATAACCAAAGATTAATGACCGCTTGCCGTGTAGTTTTTTCTGGGTGTTTTTGAGACTCAAGCTTCATTCTTTCTAAGGCATGTTCGAGGGGGAAAGGGATTGCTGCCCTTGCAAAACCTAAAGTAGCCATTTCCCAGTAGCTTGTTGACGCTTTACCCTCAATTGACATTGCTTATCCTTAAGATATTGATAATGGAGCCGTGCCTGCGTAACTTTCACGCGAGTTACGCAGTTGTGCAGGCACAGCCCGATCACTCGCTTAATTAACAGTGTGAGCAGGACGATGGTATTTGTGTGAATATGAGCTAGCATCCCTAGTAAATCCATTTTGGAGAAGTCTATCGCGCAATGGCGGATAGTCATGAGTCAATTTAAATTGCGTGAATGTTGGATTTATACTGGCAGCATCAATGACTCTAAACATCTGTTGAAAGGTTATGTAGGAGCTATATTTACTTTGAGATTCGTTTTGCATCGGATTGCAGG
>CAZENM010000057.1:1733-15839 GCA_964513575.1 uncultured bacterium
AGTGTTCAAGAAAATAGACTCTTCGCTCTTCTGCGGTATTCCCGGTAAAAGCCTCCTGAAATGCTATAAACTTGTTTTGAAGAATACTTTCAGTATAATCTGGAGTGTCAATCCATCTTAAAAACATAAAATGAGATATTACATACCGTCCAAAAGACCGCGGTGTCATAAATCCTTCAGTTGTTGTGCCAATCAAATAGGAGAGAGCCTCCATAGCTTTTGGGCCTAATGTATTAAAATCAATTTCACGCATGTGACTTATCTCTGAAACCAAGGGCGCTAGTTCATAGACGTCGCTTGAAATCAATTCCTCACTAATAAATAGGCCAAACGTATTCATAAAATCCACTTCAGTCGAACTCACTAATTCGCAAAAAGCATCCACATGAGCATCTGTAATAAAAGGAACGTTGACCAATGCTCTCAAATAAGATTCAAGAATAGTCGAACAGGGTGCGCGAGTAATGTTTTTTTGCGTCAATTGAACAGCATTCTTAAAAAACCAGTCGTGAGGACTTGAGGATTCCACATAACCCTTTATACTATATTCTATCGGGTTCCAAACAACAATCTTTGGGATACTAAGAAGGAGAGCAAATGGACCTGTAAGAAGCATTCCCGCACTTGTTAGAGCGAGTACCCCAATATTATGAGTAGTGCTCGTAGTTTGCTCTACAGCGCTTCGGAATAGGGTTATGATATCCTGGGGAGTGGCTCCTTTTGGCATTTTATGGAGAGGTTCACGCAACCTTACAGGTTGCGTTAAATCCAACGGTTTAGGTTCTAATGTGATTGGAAGGCGGTGATTGGAAATAAAAGTCTTTAGAAGTATATTTTGACGATGAAAGCTGTCATAAACACTGGATAGTAAAAGAGCAGCAGATCTGGGCTCAAGGTTGCGATAGACATACTGCAAATCGCTTATTTTTTTCGCCACTACTTTTAATCTCCTTTTATGGGCTTTGAGCTCTCTGTAATGAACTTCAGCGAACGCCTCAGGGTCCTCCGTTAACGTATCGAGATTTTGGAGTGCTTCCCATGATCTTTCAGTCAATGAAGACAAATAGGTGGACACTTCGCCTCGATTATTACCTTGATCGCCAAATAGGTTTTCCCACGTACGTTTTGGACCTTGCAAAATACCGTCTTCTGAGATTTGTAAAGCCCCGTTGACAATAGCAAAGTCGTCGTTGTTGCGAGTACATAGTCGTGTTATTGTTTGAAGATCTGCTAATAGTGTAGGCTCAAGTTGCAAAGAAGAATGAAACTGTGTGGATGAAGCTGCCATGGGACGATCTCCGTATTGGGTTGTTGAAGTCGGGGATATTATTTCAATTAAATATTATTGACTATAAAAAGAACCATGCCCGCATAATTACGTAACTTTCACACAAGTTACGCAGTTATGCAGGCACGGCCCGATCATTTTACAGAAAGTTTATTTGCTTGAAAACGATATGATCTATCTTCACTCCTTTACATTTTTCCCATGAAAACCCTGACTCAGTTAACAGCTGTTTTACATCGATCTGAGACCGAGAAAAATAGAGATTCAAACTGCTTATGGAAACCTTGTATTTTTAGGATAATAAAGATACAATAATTTTCTATTTATCATAGTGGGATTAAATTATTGTGAGTTTCGGATTTTCAGCACATAGCTTATTCCTTTTTCCTACAACGTCTCGTTCAATAGCTCAATTGGTTGAAGGGACGATTCCTTTTTTGAGAGACACCGTTTCAACAGTAATAGAACGTATTTATGAAGCATTTGCTGAAACCCTCCCATACACTTCAAATTTTTTATTTTGTTCTATAGCAGAGGATTATATACCTAGACAGATTCTACCAATCATCCACATAGCCGATGGTATTGTCAGAAAGGATACAAGTCCAGTTAACCTACTAATTTGCTGTGGTCAAATAGCAAACCTTGCAAAGATATTATATTGTGATGGAACTCATCTACCTGCTCCATGTCATGTTGTAGCGAATGCATTATGGTTTTCAGCATGTGCATATAAAGGATACCAAACCGCGGGCATAGCGACACATCGTTTTTCAAATGCTTGGAGAAGCAGTGAAATGTCTATTACAAAGAAAATATTACACTGTGCAGATAGTGTCATGCTTTTCTCAGCAGGTACATATACGGTTGCTTCAACCGCTTTCAATGTGATGCAATTTGTTGAAGGTTTTCAAGTGTTTTTAAACATAGATAAAAACCAACAGGAATATGCTCTTAGATACAATGCAATATCCCTTTTGGGAGGTCCAAAAAATTGCTTAGCTGTTCATATGGATAGTTTTCATTTTGAAGTTTCCACAGAACAGGGATCCAGACCTTCTTATGTAAATGAATTGTATAAAAATTGTCATTTTAGAGGCTATGACGTCAATGATTCTGAAAGTTTTTGTAATGCTTTGACTGACGCAGCGACTTTTTTTCCACATCGTATAGATTTTTTAAGCCTTTTTTCACATGCAACATCCCGTTCAATGTCATTGGGAAAAAACTACCAATTCACAGGTAATCCTGTAGAGCTAGCATGTATGGATGCTTATCTTGCAAGGAATGCTCAAGTCATCTTAGCGGGCTGTAATACTGCAAATCCAGAAAACCACAGAACCTCTCAGCTAGAACTCAGCCTGTTAACAAAAAATTATCCTCATCTAGCACATGAATTACAAGCTGTTTTTAGGGATACATCAAAATACAAACACCTTTGTGAGTTGGTTTCTCAGAGTTTGCCGGGAAAATTAGTCACTGGTTTTGCCTCTGAACTATA
Source organism: uncultured bacterium (assembly GCA_964513575.1). Lineage (GTDB taxonomy): Bacteria > Chlamydiota > Chlamydiia > Chlamydiales > Parachlamydiaceae > CAMFKA01. Next base: position 4,523 of record CAZENM010000057.1, read on the forward strand.
TCCAGCGTACATGTATGCATTTTTTGCGGAAGGTAAACTTCACATCCGATCTTATGACGAGGGAAAATCAATCAATAGTGTTAATGTAAAATCGCACCCACGAAGTGCGGTGCCGTAGAAAATGAGTCCCACTTAATTGACCGCGGTCATTCACGTACATGATGGGATTTTCATTGCATATCTAAAAGTCTTACAAGCTGCGAGACAAAATGAAGACATTCCTTTTTTTCGAATTTCATGAAGCCATAATAGTGTCCTATTGACAAATAGTTAAAAGACGATAGATAAAAAAGCATATGAAAAACAGCATTTTTAATCCGATTCATCCACGCATTATTGCAATTAGCGGTATCTCTGGAGCGGGAAAATCAACACTTATCAAAGAACTTGCAAAACCATTACGCGCTACCACCATTTTTTGGGATGATTTTGATGAAATCTCAAAAGGTCCGGAAGATTACGTCAAATGGCATGAATCTAGCAAAAACTATGATGATTGGGTGTATGATGACCTGGCAATTACCCTAAAAAAGTTGAAAGCTGGACAGACCGTCATTTGTACGGCAACCAAAAAAGAACTGCGCCCAACCGAGTACATCTTGTTCGATGCCCCACTCGGCTATTGTCATAAGGCTACAGGTAAGTATATTGATTTTCTTGTCTGTCTCGATACTCCACCAGATATTGCGTTGGCAAGACGTCTATTAAGGGATTATCGGAATCACTCTGATTATAGAAAAATCATAGATGAGTTAGACTATTATCTTTCAAGCTCCAGACCTTTATTTCTTCTAACTCCGGAAGAAAAAAACTGTGATCTTATTGTCGATGGAAGTTTATCGCTAAACGAACAGAGAGAGACAATTTTGACTGCCTTAAACCAAATGACGAGTGGTTAAATGCCACATAACGATTCATTTTATTCTCCTGTGGAAGAATATCTTTGTAAATTCCTTCACCAAATTATGAAAGACAATGATATCCCTGGAGTTGCTTCAGCTTTAATTGAGGATGGAAAAATCATAAATTTTGAATTTGGCGTGAAAGACAGCGTTTCTCAAGAACCCGGATCCAAGTTCTTTTATTTTGGAGAAAGCTTTCGGTATCTTGGTCATGTGCAAGAGCATATTACAGGTGTTTCACTCTCCACTCTTTAGCATAGGTTTTAGTGAAAAGGGCCAGATAATACTACCAAATTATTGCTGATTATCTCCTAAGATGATACACACCTATCATAATTCTAAATCGGAGAACCTTTATGCTTGGAATACATGCCACACCTCTCAATAATGTCTCTTCTACGGCCCTGTTTTCTAACCCAATACAAAATAGTGTCTCTTTCGCGAATTCTCTCAATCCAGCACTAATTGATTCTCACAGGAACCCGTTATTTAATCCCCAGCTAACTCCTGGAGATGTCGCAAAAAACCTCACGCTCCAAAATATTAAAAAAGTCTTCTTCGGACCACCTCTAAATAATAAAAGCCGATCGGACAAATATTTTTGGGGACCTTTAACATACGCTTTAAATGCAATAGGAATAAATACAGCTCCTGAAAGTGCGACTCCTGAAACCAAAACGTCTAGAAAAGTCGATATAACCATTAAGGATGATACTAACACAAGCTTAGGCGTCGCAACTACAAATTATTTAAAATACGAAATTCAAAATGGTGAAATCAACAGGTATATACGAGTAGTTTGGGATATTGGGGCAGTTTATAATACCACCATTTCAAACAATGGCGATATCGCAGCGTGTATCATAAATAGCCTTGATGGTGTCACAGGGGGATGTCAAAGCAATCTTTCACCCGGCATCCATGATGAATTAGTTCAGACGCCTTGTGAAAACAGCTATCCCGTTGAAATTATAGCGACAACATGTTACGGTGAATCGGCTGAAAACCACACTTCGTTCAACACCACTCTTTTTCCCGGCTTTGTTCTCCGCCACTCTATCTCATTAGCCGATAGCTCTACTTCATTTGGGCCATCCGCGGCGATGATGTTTGATATATGGAAAGAACTTCCTGTAGCATTAACTCCATTATGCATAGACCAACTCACCGCCTCATTTCATCGACACCTTTGGTGTCGTTTGCAGAACTGTTTTCATAAATTTCCAGATGCTTTTTCAGGTTGCAGTAACAACCCAAAAACATTTGGTAGAAATCCCCCATTAATGCCCGGACCACATAATCGGTTAGCTATCCCTACAGAAATAGTAAATAATACGTTAAATATGTATTTCCTTGAAACACGATTGGTCGACAATACACCAACATGGCATTCCCCTTCCCAGTGGACTATCCGCGTAATAACAAATTCTTCAAAGACGGCAACTATCGGACAATGCATTATCAAAACACTTGATAATAGAACAGGCGCCTGTAATATCTATCAGAAAGATAAGTCAGTAAAATTCACCGTGAACTGCGAAGAAGATAATGAAGCTTCTTTTATCGACGAGTGCCGTCAATACTTTAGTGCGGGATTACAACAACAACCACAAACGGCCTATACAACATCTTTATCACCAGGAATCACTTTAGAGCATACTTTGAGAAAAGCAATTATGGGACACACACCATTTAGCAGCCATCCTCCTCTTTATTGGCCACACTCCGAACTAGGCTATATTGCACATGAACCCTCTAAATATGATACTGTGTACCGCTTAGGCTTATCTCCAAAATGTATTAAAACCATTGATGATGTTTTTAAAAGGAAAATTCTCTGTATAATTGCCCACTGTTATCCTAACACAAGGGACGCCCGAGCATTATTTCTAAATTGTTCGGTTTCTAACCTTTCGCCCAGACCAACTGACGAGCAAGAGGAAGCGTTTTTTACGACATTAAACACCAATAAAACAGTCGTTTTTTATTTTGGTGTAATATCAATTACCATAGTGATAGTAAAACGAATTAAAAATTCCTATTTTAAAGAAAAAGAAATACCTCAAAAAAGCGAAGTGTAATGAAGTCAAAGATGAAAAGGGCTGTGCCTGCTTCCTCAAGCGATCGCTATCTAACCCATTTTATTCAGATGTTCCCCACGAAGGAACGGTATCTGAACTGTTACCGATTTTTTATCATTTTTCGTGATCTCGGTTTGCATTGATTAGTTGATTAAAAAATCGATCAGCACAGGCATATGATCTGATGGAAAATGCCCATCTACAGTACCCAGTTCAACAGCATGTGTCAAAACGGTAACCTTCTCTGAGACATAAATATAATCTAAGATAATGCCAGGGGTTCCAGTCCCTTGAAAAGGTTTTACATCTGTGCTGCTATTTGTAAATGTACTAATAGGGCCAAAATGCCCAAGCAGTGATTCCTGGTGTGAATTCTTCAATGAGCCCTTGGAGAGAATGCGATGGATATAATCTCCGTCATAGAAAGGAAGATCTGTAAGATCTAATCTTCCAGGAAAAGTATTTAAGTCACCTGTGAAAATTACAGCCGTCTGTTCAGCGAAAGGTTCTATAACTTGAGAGATCTTATGGGCATTGGCTTCTCGCTTTTCAATATTCGATAGAGGCATGTGGGTGTTGAACACATGGATGATTTTATCAGTTTTAAGGTCTCTTAACTGCACCATTGAGAGCGGGTAGTCTATTTGACTTGATAAAAGCTCAAAGCGATCTGTACGATAAAAAATACCGTAGCTTTCTCCATCTTCATCTTTCTGCCCAGGAAAAAAAGAAAAACCATCCCCAATCAGATTTACGATTTCTTGAACTTGCGCAGGGTAGAGTTCTTGAGTGTTGATGATATCGGGTCGCATTTCATGAATAAGTTCTACAATACGTGGTACGCGATTAGGCCAGCGATTTTCTTCTTCAAGATTATGGTCGTACAGATTAAAAAGCATGTTGTAGGTAACAAGCCTGATCTTTTCTTCTTTTTTTTCTAAAGCATTAACAATCTCACTAAACTGCTGCTTAGTAAACTTTTGTGAAGGCAAGTTCTCAATACATTCAAATCTTTCCATCACAGGAATAATGGAATTTTCGACAGCATCTGCAAAAACTGCCGTTAAAATTAAAAAATAGAATATAACTTTTGCGACAATTTTTTTCATGAATTAATCCATTCTGTTAACAAGAAAAAACATATCACATTTTTAATTAACAATCAACATGTTTAACGCTTACCAACAAGATAACTACTAAAGTGTAATTAAAACAGCAAACACGCTAAAATAAAACAGTAAATATGTTAAAATAAATGCGAGAGAATATGTATTTATTTAATAAAAACAGAGTATACAAGGGTGTGTTTCTATGTATCATACTCGTCCTAACTCTTCTTTCAAATCGCAGAGTGATGTTGTGAGAAATGACGTTACTAAAGAAAAAGTTAAAACTTCCAGCAAAAAGAATAAAATAATACCGGCTGAAATCACCTCGCAAATACCAAAGGATAGTGCTCCCGCTGGAAATTCCCCTCCTGATCCAACTCTTAAAAATAAGAAACTGACGGGCCGTATTCGCCCTTATTCAAAGAAAAGCAGTAAAATAAAAGCCAAAGAAAAGAGTGCTGCTGCTTCTGCATCAAGTGATGCAGGTCAACATGCTCTCGAATTATTTCTTCAACGGAGAGGAAGTCAATCTGAAAACGATGACTTTGAGCCCTTAACACCTACTATCAAACTAATGCGCACCGATTCAAATATTTCTGTTCCTTCTACTTCAACCTCCTCAACTGTTCGACAATCTGGAAATTGGGATTACATATCGACTTTTTTGCACGAAATCAACGATGAGAAGGCTTATTTAGATTCCGCGCGGCTGCTTACTCCACTTGGCACCAACCCAAGCCCGATCGAAAAATCTTTGGTTGAATGGGAGATTAATTTTGGTTTACTTTACTCCCTCCATCAACGCACAGAGAATCCGGACACAAAAAAATTAATCCAATTTTTGATAACTAACTACCTAGCTAAGGCTGCCTTTCTGAACTTTACTGGACATTTACCAGAAGAACTCAATCAAAAATATAAGAATCTTCTCCAACTAGGACAATTGCAGTGGGGAGGACTCTATCACCGAAGTTCCGCATCAACACAGATACCAATCTTAAAAATACTTGGGTTCGAAAATAAACTTGGCGGACTCAAAGAAAAAATATTAGATTTTTTAGCTATGGATTTGATGGAGGTCAAAGAACTATTCAAATTAAGTTTCATCATAACCCCAGATGTCACGCAAACAGAAGATTTGGTTAAAATCCTCGTGAAAGCTTTTAAAGCAAATAAGGATAAATTTCCTGACAAACATTTTCTCACACCCATCCTCATAGATATTACCGCACAAATAGGAGACACACTCATCACTAATGGCGAGCCGGGAAAGAGACAGGAATATACCAATATACAAACAGAAATCCGAACAATAATTAATCAGATCACTCGGGAGGCCGCAGAACGAATCAGTGAAAAATATGCGGAAGACACAATAAATCCGGAAAGGGTTTCGAGCTACCTAAAAGAAAACATCGCCATCGTTTCCCGCGCTCAACTAAATGATCACCTAGCCGTCCTTGGTCTGCATAGCGCCATATTCAACGATGAAGACTTCGTCCCTGAAAACGACACGAGTTCGGAAGCATTACCCCGTAGTAGACGTCTGGAAAACATAAAAAAAGTTATTGATCAATGGATAGGAATAACAGCTATCGGCATTGGAGGAGTCAACTTCAGACGCACACTCGGCGAACTGTATACCCCCTCAGAGCTGACTCATACTCTGGGAGGGCAGCCTGTAATCTATGCCGTAGAAGGAAGTACGAATATTCTGATATATCCCACCCCAGAGGCCTTGACTAACACCAACATTGTCAAAAACTCTCTACGCGATATCAGCGAGGGAACGTATTTAGGAAGTAGTGTAGGGCCTGCACAAAAGGTTCTTGCCGCTTTCACCTTACGCATGATTAACAGCCTGATAGAGAAAATAGGCAACGATAAATGGACTAGAATGCAACAAGAGGACCGCGCAATCGCAGAATTGACACAAATAGCCTGCTTCCGCACGCTACACCACCTGGCAGATGCCGTCAATGCTGTCGATAATTTTACAGTATTCAGCCAAGCCATTGATCGTACACATGCCGAGCTCGCAACATTATTAGCAATCTATACCCCTTTTGATCCCACCACTTTCAAAAATGAATACGCAAAATTTCTCCAGCCAATGTTCCCCAGCGGATTAGTGCCCGCACAGATTGGTGTTGCTAAATCGGCAATGAATGTATTTGCGGGAGTAAACGTAGCCTTGATGGCCACAAAGCCAAATCCTGTGCGAGCCTATGGACCCCATACATACTACGAAATGACAATACTATTAGGGGAAAACAAAGGTTTGCGAGAGATTCTCGATAGCCCCAATTTTGGCGTTGTCGATCTATACGTAACTGAATTTTATCATAACGTCGATATTGATGAAGATCATACCCATTACACAAAAGGAACTGTGATCGAAGACATCAAAGAAATATTTCAAAAAAAACCAAATACTCAGCAATTAACAGTGGTTATTGATGCGACCATCGATATGACCCGATCCGATGATATAAGAAACCTCTTACATGAATTGGAGGAAGAAATCGCGGAGGGAAGACTTAACATCGTTGTTTTACGCAGCGGTCAAAAATTTGATATGATGGGACTTGATAACTACTATGGCGGTATTTTCTATGTCATCAATAATGGAAATGAAAAATGGGACGCCTTTAAGCAGCTGACTACCCAAGAAGCCTTCCAAACTGACCCACTTACACTACAATACTTTACTTGGATCACCGAAACAGCCCCTGAACTCGTAGACGAATACAAAGGGTTGATATTTGATAATACCAAAAAAATCATGGGAATGGTGCCCGAAAATTTAAAACCGCAGCCCAACTCGCAAATCTGTGTCTGTAGCTTTGATGAGGAAGTCAAAGCTCCATTTATCGATATTAAATTCGGAACTAACAGCACAGAGCTGCGCAAATGGGCCATTGAGCGTTTTCTTGAACTATTCACCGATGCAGAGAAACTAGTCTATGTTAGAGGAAGTTTTGGGTTTGCTCATCCTAATATCACTTGGATTCACCCAAAATTGAGAATTAATCCGGGCATAGACCCCAGCGACAATTCCATTTACCAACAATTTTTCAACGAACTAGCAATGCGGGCAAGTATAGAGTACTAGTATTATTTGACAAATAAAAGTATTTATGTTATTTTAAAAGCAAAGATATTTTTTTATCTCCTATTTTATTAAAATGTAGAAACAATAATTATACTCCTGGGTTTTAGCTATGCCGAAGAATGACTTACTAATCACCACATCTGGATGCAGCGGCGGCAGCGGGGGTCCTCATGGAGTTTATCATTGTTTACAGCAGTTTCTTACGGGTTACAATGTGTCCGTTATGCCGGTAAAAACAATACCCAAGAGCGTAGACAAGAACGTCAAGAAAATCACAGACCTTATCTTGAAAAACCTCGATAACTACCAAGATTTTTATCTTGCCGGTTGGTCGATGGGCGGTGCTACCGCAGTACAAGTCGCTTATAAAATCAACAACGAATTAAAAATAGATCGTGTCAAAGGAATCGTGCTCCTAGCAACACAAACTGATGGGGCCCAACCCCTGCGAGATTTAAAAATACCGGTAATTTTTTATCATGGCCGGGAAGATAATACCATTCCCTTTTGGAACAATGAAGGCACCTACGATAAGTATAAATCCAAAAAAAGAATCTTTGTTGTCGAATCTTTAGGTCACGAGTTTACCGAGAATGTTAATACGTTTGCACAACACATCAGCGCAAACATGGCAGACCTTTTTTTTCAAGGCTGCAGCACAAATGACACAACGGACAATTCTAATGATGTCATCGCTGTGGATCTTTTTTCTCAATGTGCTGAAAAACACGAAAGAGAGTCCATCAAGCGGACGACGTTCGGTAAAGTCGCCAAAAGAATTGCTAATTTTTTCACTGCTTCTTTAAGCTCTTAGATCCAGCCCTTAACTTTCAGAACATGAGCAGAAGTAAAATATCCATCAGAAATATATTCATAAGAAAATCCCCTTATCTCAGAAGGAATACATGCGATCCATAAGAAGAGCGCTATTTTTATGAAGAAATGTTTAGCCATATGCCTATAAGAGATCTCTGAGCTCAGAAATTTTGTATTTGCGGTATAGTTGCATTGTTGCAGATACAGCATCAAATGTCCGAATGTCTGGCCTGACCCCTTTATAGGGAATTGGGGAAAATAATTCGCTGCAAAAATGGAATAACATAATATATCTATTAGTGACAAAAAACTTCGAGGAGGGAGGTATGGCAAAGGCATATGTTTTTTCAGGTGCTCCTCTGCAGGGTAAATCTTGTATAGCGAAAATAATTCGTGATCGTCTTTGCATCCCAAGTTGGGACATCGATGATTTGTTTCGGCAGACCTTATTTGGTAATCCCGGGGCTGTTACAGACAGCTTGAATGGAAAACATGATGCCGACACAACAATCTGTTACCGAGCCATGTTGGGAGCTGCAGCGGGGTGTTTGGAGGTTAACCGTGACGTTATAATTACTGCAACTTTTATGCGAGGAAAGAGGCAAGAACTTCTCTACAAGTTTATGGAACAGTATCCAAAACAAGTTGAGATAGTAAACTGTTGTATGCTAACACCAACAGAAGATGAGATTTTAAGACGTTTAGAACGTCGTAATCAAGATCCTTTATATGCCGGTGGCGTAAGAACATTGGACGAATATTTGAAGGTTATGCAGGCAATCGAACCTCTCCAAGTACCCTATTACCTGCTCGATACATCTCCCCCTAAAACTGTGGAGGGGGCTGTGGCTGAATTAATTTATCATGTCTTCCAAAAGGCTACCATACTTGCGGTATGCTTTCTTTCCTTTCAATGACGCCTTCGTCACTAGCGTAAAGGCTAAATGGATCAGCGGATTAGAAAAATCACAAATCAATTTTGTTCTTTAGAAGATTTTATTGCTAAAGCCGAGAATTCAGAGACTAATGAAGAAATCAAGATCACCATATAAAGCTGTCCTGTCACTCCTTCAAGAATAGCTAGGCTTCTTGCCGCTATGCTGACAGGTACAATATCTCCATAGCCAAGAGTCATAAGCGTTACAAAGCTAAAATATATGAGGGAAATAGGATTTATTTTTTCATCTAAAGAAAATGCGGCCGGGTTAAATAAATAGACAATTTCATAAAGTCTTGCCCAGATGACTCCAAAAATCAAATAAACAGCAACGGCAGCGGCGATACGATATCTTAATATCACTTTTTCTAAAATAAAATGTTTAACAATCAATATAGAAAATGCCACAAGCGTTATGACTGCAAGAATGTTATCCGCATTAATAATTGTAAAATTTGATTGGTTGAATTTGTCTAATGCCCTCGTAACAACCGCTAAAACTGCTATTAACAGCATTCCGAGCCTTAAAGTTATACTGCATGGGGTTGTGAATACGCCTGTAATCAAAATCAGCGCAAAGACACATTCAACTAAGACATCCGAGATTAGGCCGTCTGCTATCATTAAAGGTGCTATGAAAATTCCAAAAAGAAGTAAGCCTAAAAGAACGTAAAGCCCACGTCCTGTTGTCCAGAGATAGTAAAATTCTTCTTTCATCATTAAGTTGTAATCTTTTTTTTCAAATATAAAGGAGTCGAACAGCATTACGTTATTTTTTCCAGATTCTTCCAGATTTAGCTTGATTCTACCAGATTATTTTCACACAGACCCAAAAACGGGGGCATACTTAAGCTGAAACGAACGGTATTTTTTGATGAAAATTTATTAATTTTTTTCACCTCTTAAACACGTGTTCTATTTTTAGCTCATTATTTCAGCCAAGGTCAGGTATGACCCTTTTTTCCGATCATTTATCCCTACTTTTACAAATTTATACCCATTTATACTCGAAATCAGATATAAACGAGTATAAATAGGTATAAAACATATGGATCCATTCAAAAACCCATTTTCACCCGGCGCAGGCGCTCCACCTCCTGAATTAGTTGGACGCGACCCAATTCTTGAAGAGGCTCGAATTCTTCTTGGTAGAATCAAGCGAAAGCGCCCCGAAAAAAGCATTCTTCTTACAGGACTTCGAGGCGTGGGAAAGACGGTGTTGCTGAATGAAATTGAACGAATGGCAAGGGAGGATGGATATCGAACAATTTTGATTGAGGCCCACGAAAATAAATCCCTCGGTCCATTAATTGCTCCGCACCTCTGGAAACTTCTTTTCGACCTAGATCGAATTGCAGGAATTGGCAGTAAAGTAAGAAGAAGCTTATCCGTTCTCCGAAGTTTTATTAGCGCCCTAAAAATAACCGTGAATGATGTGACCATTGGTCTGGATATTGAACCGGAAAGAGGATCAGCAGACAGTGGTGACCTTGAAATCGATCTACCAAACCTGTTTGTTGCTATCGCCGAGGCTGCTGAAGAGCGAGGCTGCGCTGTTGCCATATTGATCGATGAAATTCAATATCTCTCTCAAACAGAACTGGGAGCATTAATTATGGCGATGCACAGAATACAGCAGCGACAGCTTCCACTGGTACTTTTAGGGGCAGGATTGCCGGTGCTTCCAGGATTGGCGGGAGATTCAAAATCCTATGCCGAACGACTTTTTAATTTTCCAGATGTAGGCCCTCTATCGGAAACAGATTCGGCAAAGGCCTTAACAGAACCTGCCCTCTTAGAAGGGGTAATTTTTGAATCGCCGGCCTTAGACGAAATCTACAGTTTGACGAAAGGTTACCCCTATTTTCTCCAAGAATGGGGATATCAAACGTGGAATCAAGCCAAAGGAAGCCCAATTACCCTCGAAATTGTCCACGCAGCTACCGATAAAGTGATCCAAAGACTCGATAAAAATTTCTTCCGTGTACGTTTTGACCGTCTTATTCCGAGTGAAAAAACTTTTTTACGTGCAATGGCGGAGTTAGGATCTGGAACCCATCGGATGAGCGAAATTGCCGACACAGTAAACAAAAAAATTACCAGTTTAGCACCTGTAAGAGCAAAACTTATTAAAAAAGGTATGATTTGGAGCCCTGCACATGGAGAAATAGCTTTCACAGTTCCCTTATTCGACGAATTCATGGTCCGAGCCATTCCAAATCTAACCCGGTAAAGGAATCACGCATAACAGTACGACAGCTCCAAACTGTCACGTATGAATTTTAATCAAAAAAAGCCCTTCGAGGCTGTGAAAAAATAGAGATCCAGTTTGCTTTCGCCGATCTTTTTTGTCTTTT
>CAZENM010000058.1:0-15412 GCA_964513575.1 uncultured bacterium
TTTATTTCGGGGGTTGGGCAAAAGGGGAGTTGGGTTTGAAGGGGGATCGTGTGAACGTTGACATTTGCCTCGAGCCGTTGAATCGTAAATTCTTGGAAATAATTTGTTTGGTTCAACAGCCATTTCAGGCCATTTGCGCAGGCATGGACAGTATTAAAGCTAATTTCCGCTGTTTCGATCTGATTGTCCAGGATCTTTAACCCGTGGACGGTGATCCCCCCAGTGGAAATTTTTTCAATGCTTTCTAGGATTATCCCGCGAGTTTCTAATTCTTTTTGTATCTGGTTTTTTACGTAAGTCCAATTCAAAATATCGTTAAGAAGAAATAAAAACATTCCTAAAACTATCCCGCACTTAACTATCCACTCTTTCATTCAACGCTCCTAAAAAGATTGACCGATGCTAAAATATACTTCGAATGCACTGTCTACGTGACCTCGACGGTTTAAGGGAATTCCGATGTCAAGCCTCACAGGACCCACAGGAGTGTGATATCTGATACCCGCGCCGACACTATGCAAGATTTTTTCCTTGAAGTCAGGATACGGCGAGGCATAAACATTTCCGGCCTCATAAAAAGTGACCAGGCTGATGTTTTCACGGATTTTTGTGCGAAGTTCTAGGCTTCCTACAAGCAAAGAGCGTCCCCCAATGGGTTTATGCTTTTCGTCTAATGGGCTCACTGTCATGTATTTATATCCTCTAAGCAAGGACTCTGTTCCTGCGTAAAACCGCTCAGACGGCGGAATTCCTTTTCTAGATGAACCCCAAATACTCCCCACAGAAAGTTTACCCGCAAGCACACAATAATCAGACAAAGGAATGTATTGTGTGGCATTTAGTTGGGTAATGCAATAGGCAAATTGTGGACTCAATATTTGCAGAGTTGGTGTGACTTTAAGAAGCGCGGTCTTTCCCTTGGTAGGGTCCATCAGGTTGTCAGTTTTGTGGTAATAGAGTTTAATCGGTGTTTTCACCAAAGTGAAGTGGCGGTCATTATCCGAACGTGTGTTGTGGAGCTGTTTAAAAGCCAGTCCATAGGACAATTGTGTTCTTGAGTTGAGTTCCCTTTCCAAAAGTGCGGAAACTCCCCAGGAAGATTCGGTAAATCCTTCCGTCACTTCCCGTTGGATTTCTCCTTTTAAGATGAGGTTTTGTTCTTCTCTAAAAACGTTGGGTTTTAAATATAAAAGCGAAGCGTTTTGAAGCTTGAACCAGAGATTCGTCTTAAAGCTTAAAGTTTCTCCAAGTCCTCGAAAATTGCGATTTTCCCATTCAAGGTTTACTCCAGGTCCTAATTGAGAAGTGAATCCAACCCCCGCGCCCACGGTGCGGTGTTTTGCCTCGGCAACCTCGATTAACATCGGCACTTCATCGAAGCAAGTATTTAAAGGCTTTACAGTGATATGAGTAAAGAGTCCGGTGGCTTCAAGCGCGGCAACGGTGCGTTCTACGGTGTCCGCGTCGTAGACATCGCCCTCCTTCCATCCGATTTTTTGCATGATTAGGCTAGAGTCAACGCTGGAATTCCCTTCTATTGTCGTGCTTGCAAAAGTTGCTTTCGGTCCTAGATTGACTTCTAGAAGGACTTTAACGCTTTTCTCATCTTTTTGAGCGATGATCTTCCGTTCTTTTAGCACCACAAAGGGATAACCACCCTTCTGTAACTGTTCGATTAACTCCACTTCGATATAGAGAATGCGGTCTAATGTGGCTGTTTCTCCCAGATCCTTTCCGGCGAGCTCAAAGGTGGTTTCGCCAGCCCTCACTTCGACTTCTTTTAGGAGATAAAGATCTCCGCGAGACCCGCGTAATCTCACCACAGGAATTTGTCCGGAATGGTTAATCGTGAGTTCTAAAACAGGGGATAGATACCCCTGTTCTTGGTATAGACGCTTTAGGAGGCTGAGGTCGTCTTGAGCTCTCCACTCCAGCTGAGAATCAGACTTTACAGGGGCATCCTGTTGTTTGATCAGGCTTGAATACTCATCAAACGCACGGCGAATGGTGTCATCGACACCCTCCAAAGAAACCGTGTAGGTGGGATCCCCAAGTAATGGTAATGACAAAAACAGAACAATAAAGATGATATGACGTAAAAACATGGTGTGTCGAGTATAATATTACTAAAAACGCTGATTATAAATGGGTTGAGTAATGAGAGCAACAGAAATTAACTAGATGACGAAGATGAAGAAGCTACCGGTTCTGTCTGGACCAAGACCCCCTTAAATCTCAGCCAATCTAAAGCGCCTTTAGGAGTTAACTCCTGGGTATATACCATTTCATCTAGTTCAGTTAAGGTTTCTTTTTTATGTAGGTGATCTCCTAAAGATTCACGGATGGTGGATAAATGTTTTTTCGTGAGGCCGGTGATCACTGATTCCTCTTGTTGGATCTGGCTTTGGAGTTGAATGGTTTCCGCGATGTGTTTATCCTGCTTCATTTCTTTAAGGCAAAGTTTCAGCATTAATTTATCGCTGATCGCTGTGAAGCCTCCGTCTCGTTGTTTTTTTTCAGAATTCAGGAGTTCAACATCTCGTTCCCGCTTCCGAGACTGAATTGCTCTTGGAAAAATTTCTATTGTTTTCGAGTAGGTACTCCAATAGGGATATTTTTTTTGCCTTTCCAGGAGGTGTATGGTTTTTTCTTTAACGGAGTTCTGAAACTTTTCCTTCTCGATAACAATTTTCTCTATGGCAGAGTCAGCAAGGGAGATATCGCTGTATAAGCTGCTCAGCTCGTGCAAAAGTTCCGCGTGATAATCGCTTTGAGCGGACTCCCAGTAGCGAATAAGATGCAGCATTAAGGAGGGGAGTAAGGTGTGTGTCGCTATTTGGCTTAATACGACACCATCGAAGTCTTTTCCGATAACAAGAGGCGATGTCCAAGGATCCTTGAAGGGGTCTTGTCCGTGCAGCATCAAAGGGTCGGGTGGAATTTTAACGACTTTGGACAAGTGTTTAAAGAGGTGGTTTCGAAGGTGTACCGATTGTTTTTTTCCTTTGTTACTAACGGCAGTCCTCTGAAGCTGATCCATAAGGATGCTTAGGGTTTCTGTGACAGCGCGCTCGAAATGTCCACGCTGGTTGCTAACAACTGAGTCGGGGAAGTTTATGTAGTAGTGTTGCCAAATTTCTTTCCGAACGCCGGTTACACAAAACCCTTCATGATTGGCAATATCCAACATGAAAGAGGCTAAACCTTCACGGTTGTTGGTTTTATAAGCCGAATAGGCTTGCGTAAACAGAATGTTAATTGAATCATAAATAAGAGCGTCATGTTCCGGATTTAATTCTTGAAATCCTTGTTTTAATAATATTTTTTCGCTCATCGAGTGTAAGTTTAGTCGAATTTCATTTTGTTTTCCTGGGGACATGTTGAACTGCCCGGAAATACAGAGTGAATGAAAATCCTCCATCACCTCATCAAGCGATATTTTGACGGGTTCAGAATGGACTTCAGCTTTGTCGACGTTGACAAAATAGCTTAATTGAGCGGGATCGATCCTAAGTCCGGTAGATTGTTGTTTGATTTTCTTCAAAAGAGTTAATGTTTTCAACCTTTCTGAAGAGTTAAAGGGAAGGACTATCGTGTGGTGTTGGTCCCCATCTTTCCAGCCAAAGAAATAGCGATCGTTAAAGGGGTCAGCGACGATGACTGGGGAAGTTGGGATGTTATCTAGAGTCTGGATTAATTTGTTGTATAAGAGATTGGCGGGCCCCCCGAATAAGGTCTTTACAATGATCTCAGGCCATTCAGTTAAAATAGCCTCTCTATTTTGTTTCCAAATATGCATCTCTCTTGCAAATGCCATGTGATATCTGGAGATGGCTATTTCCAGATGACTCCTAAGGTCTAAAATAAATCCGGGGTTCCAGTGGACAGTAATCTCATAAGAAAAAATCCTGCCCATTTTAAAATTATAGAAGTAGCAGTTTAAATTTCGTCGGGTTTTATTGATCACGAATCTTATCGGTGACATCCTCTCCATAGAGTCTTCTAACTCTTCTATTGTTGGGGGTTTGGGCTGAATGTAGCATAGAACATCATCATTGGATCTGCTGGATTGCGAAGTCTCTGAAATTCCCCGGATAAATTTACTGATGAAATTATCATACCCACGCGAAGTGAAGTATCCGCGAAGGCAAATTTGTAAGTCAGTCCGATCACTTTTTACGGTAATCTGCATAAGTCCGTGTTGGATAATGCTTGTTTTGATGATGAGATTTTCTGAGGAGAGGGTAAAATTAAGCTCTTTAGGCTTACTTTGAAAAACAACGCTAGTTTCATGAATGGCTTCAGGGTAGGTAAAGGGCGCTTCTGTTGATTGGAAAATATAATAGCCGGCAGCTTTGAATTGGTCATAGATGTCCGGAGGAGTAATCTGATGCCAATAGGGATTTAAAATCGGAGTGTTTATGAGCTGGCTTAATTCAAAACGTGTTTGTCTATAGCCTTCCATTTCGGAATAAGGGTCATAGGGGAAAGTTGCAAGAAGTGTTCTAAATAAAGGGGAGCATTTACAATAATATAAAGCACGGTTGAGGTTGTGATTCAGAGGGATCAGATTTGATTGGGTTAACATATGATTTTCTACATATTCATGGATACGGCGTTGATTTAGCGTTTTGAGGATCGGTTCAAAGCACTCTTCAAAGTTAATTATTTTAGGATAGTTTAAAAAAACATGTATCATATGCTGTAGACAGTGGAGATTGGGGAAATCTGGATATAGATCATCCGGAAACGTTTTTTGAGAAGAATTAAAAAAGATTAAAAGATAATAAGGTGTTGTGATGAGCTGTACTGTCGGCAAGTGGGGTTTAGATCTCAAGTAATTGTGGAGAAGGTTAAGAAATGTGATTTTTTGAGCGTCGGTGCCGTTGGTTTCCAACAATTCATAAAGGGGTTGCAGCCCATGGTGAATGACACTGCGGTTTTTATTAGTCTCCAGGATGTTTCCAAATAATACATCTATATCTAAAGGAAAGGATTTCCAGAGCGCGTTGTTCTCAGCAATGTTGGGCGCGTTAATGCCCAAATAGGGCGGCGCATATTCCTCGGGTAGATAGAGGGAAAATATATTGGAGTCAATGCCCGTTCTTCTCTTCATTGTAAAATTCCACAGCTCTAAGAACCTAGAGATCAATTCACCGGCGTTATCATTTTTTCCAAGCACCGACATCGGAAGATTTTCAATCTGATGCGGAACAAATCGTCCCTCGATATCAATTTTTTCCGGGTCTGAAAATTCAATCGGAAGCAGCGAGTGGGGGTTTTTAATCGCGTATGCTTCAGCAAAATTCAGTTTTTCCAATCCACACAATAAACTCAACCACCTGTAGGATTCTCCCTTTGAACATTCACAAAAACCGGGATAGGGGGTTGCTTCAAGCATGTTAAGTAGATTATCGACGTCTTGGGGAAAGAGTTTGTCAAAGGGGTATTGAGATTCAAAATCACAACGCATTAATAAATCAGGGCACAACTCGATCAATTTTTTTATCAAAATAAATTTCCGATTGTCTTTCCACATGCAAGTATAGTGCAGGATGTGCAACCCTAAAAAATCCCTGCAATTTTCACCCGCCAAACGGTTTACCAACTCTATATTGTAGTTCTGATCTCCAATTTCATTCCATAAGGACTCCGGATGGCTGAACAGGTAAATATCTAAGGCATCGGGGATGTGAGGCGTAAGCCATTCCGGTAACGGATACAGGTGAAAACGAATAATAAAAGCCTTCGCCTGTTGAATAATCCACTCAGAAATATCTTTGTCCACAGGTTCTTGTGCAAGTATTTTACAGGCTTCTTCAGGTGTAGTATCTTCATAACATAATTTGACATATTCAAATGAGCAATCGTTCGGGTCAGAGGTGTTGAAGTCAGCTGAAGAACTATTGCAAACGTTTGTAGGGGAGGCTCCATCTAATGACGACCACAGAGAGAAATATTGAAAATTTCCATACCGACTAAGATTGTTCATTCAACCCCCAGTTGGATGAGCAAGCCACAGGAATAGGAGTGATTGGTAATAGGGTGGGAGGGGCGATCATGCGTATGACGGATTTGTTTTTTAAATGCCAAAGAACCCCCTTCACAGTTCGTTGGTAATCAAGCTTTCCTGATTCAGAAGTCAGAAAGCCCCGATTTACAGCATGAGTAATTAAGCGTTCATAAACACTCTCTTCAGTTGCGATCAACTTGTTCGTGAGGTCTAAGATCTCTTTAATGATTGGATGTGAAGTCATTTTCTTAGCAAACATGGAAGGGACCCTGTTATTAATGAAGTGTTTTTGACTTTTATTCGGGTCGGCAGAGTCGAAAATCCAGACTCGCTTTCGAGAGTTTTCAACAAATTCTTGGTCGACAAATGACGAGAGGGGCGACTGAGCTTCGAGGTAGCAGTTCCAGATACGCGTTTCTTTTAATAACTTCAAAGCCGATATCATTTCCGTGATTTGTGCCTCCAGGCTAAAGATTTCCTCTTCGATTTCGGGAATGGATTTTAGCGCGTCTAGAAAATCTTTTTCCGGAAAAAGTTTTGTTCCGATTAAAAAGAGTGTTTCGGGGCGCCTTAATTCTTTGGCAACGACGTGTTCGAGCCAAAGACCTTTTTTGAAATCGAATTTTATCAAACTGGGATTTCCGCAGCTTAAGGGGAAAACTTCCATTAAATCTTGTTGAAATTTTTTGATGTGGTTTATATTGCAGTGATAATAAGTCTCTAAGAGGTTGTCTACGTGATGTTTAATGCCGAATACAAGCCCTTGATTAGATAGAGGGATATCTAATAGGTAAGAGTTTAAAACGTTTTGATGCTGGAAATCGAAATGTTTAGTTTCGATGACACACGAATCAAAATTTTTAGTGATTTTGATTTTAATAGGAAGGGTATTCCTTGTCGTGTTGCTGTATTCTAAAACGAGCTTTTCATTGAAGTTTTTTCGGAATATTTGATGGATATATCGTAATGATCTATCTGTTAATAGATTGATAGACATATTCTGAACCATTGCCAAAGCAAACTTATTTCTGTAAATCTCATAACCGCTCTTTGTGAAAAAACCATATACCGTGCGAATCTTGTCTGCGAATCTAGCGGTAATTCCTATTTGAAGAGTGGTCGTTTTCCTGAATTTTTCAGAGGTGAAAAATGTATTTAAACGGACCCCAAAGATCGTGGAGGTTGTTAATTTTCTTTCTTTTAGATCAACAAAGGTTTCGTTTGTTACATCGTTCAAATAATTTCTGATGGTGTTGATTTTAATTTGTTTCGATTCGAAACATTTTATGTCGTTTGGAATGAAATACCCGATTTGATTGAAAATTTTCTTTATAACAGGAAGGTTTAAATAGTTTTGATAGTTGAAGTCGTGCGGAGATAACTCATTTCCTAGCTCCGTCGAAAACTCTAAGAAAGCAAGGGCGGTAGTCGCGTCCTGGATTTTCTTCGTGTTGAAGTTAGATCTTGCGAAAATCTTATGTAGAAAGGGTTTAATTTGGGGTGTCTTTCTTAGCAACTCTTGGGCATTGTTAATAATTTCGCACGTACGGCCGCACTGGAAGTCTAATTTAAAGAATAAATTGACCTCGTCCAATTGCCCCCCAACCTGTAACCAACGAGAAATGATACTATTCCATTCATTAGATAAAATTTCGATGTTGGGAAGGATGGGATTAATCGTTGTTTCACACTTTGCGATGATGTACTTATTGAGCCTGCTGCTACATTTTTTTAAATGATTAATATGAGTCAGGAGTGCCTTTTTCGGAGATGAACCAGGAAGAACAATATCAAGATAGTTGATCGTTGAATCGCAGCTCATATTAGTATAATAAGGTGTATCCATGTACAAGAGGGTGTGAGTGGATGCTATCATCAGCTGAAGTTTTTCAGGAACCGGCGCATCTAGACTGTTAAAAAAGGTGTTCAAATAATTTACACTTATCTGATGGATGATTTGCAAGCCCAACAGCTTTTTTTCGAAGTGATCATATAATAGCTCAAGAAAATATTCTTGTTCTCGTTTATCCCCGCAATGTTGGATAAGCGTGATGAGTTTGCACGCTTGGATAAGCACACGGTTTTCATTTGCGGTAGTTCCTATATGAAAATAGGCAGTAGTAAAATGAATCAAGATATCATCATAAGCGTCACGATCATCTTCGTCCGGGATCTTGAAAATTAAGAGGATAAACTTAATGATTTCCCAAACTCTTTCATCCGAAACGCTGTCAGAGGCATCGTTGAGGTGTGTAATCAGAGTGTTTATGTCGTTTGAATTATTACATACCCCTGTAAGTATTCGCAAAGGGACTGGTGGAAAATCTTCAATTAACACATCATCACTACTGGAAGTGTCGCAAGTCCGGCTAAGGTAACAGGTGGCAAAGTGAAGGTCTTTTAATAAACAAAGAGGGTAAACCCAATTCTTGATCTCCTCAGGGTGATGATAAAGCGCTAAAGCCCGGATTAGGTCCGTGCATTCATGCCGTTGAAGCAAATCAAAGGGATAATCACCATTATTATCTACGCTGTAGCTTTTCCACCCATATTGAATTAATTTTCCAATTAATAAAAATTTATCCCCGTGATCCCATTTGCAAGCCGAATGAAAAGCCGTTTGTCCCTCGTTGTCGCGATAAGATTCTCCATTTAGACTTTCAAGAAGCTGAGCATCCGGGTAGTCTTTTGATAATTCATCTAAAAGAGCCTCGGGGGTAAAGGATAGATACTCGTATCTAAAAGCATCTCGGGGCAGGTTAATCCATGCCGGAAGTTCGGCAATATGAAAGCGTATCACAAGCCTGCGAGCGTTCTCAACAACCCATTGACGCATTACAGGGTTGTTTGGCGCAACGGATAATATTTGCAGGGCTCTTTCAGGGGTTGTCGAATCGAAAATTAATTCAGGGAAAAGGAAATAATCCGGTGGTTCATTGTAAGGGTTAACGGATGGATTGAAGGTAACCATGAGGCACAAAATCCTTTTATTATGAAATTGTATACTACATCTATCCGCGACAAAGCTATTAAATTATTCCAAATTTTTCACTGTCCCTGAGGCTGTGAAAAAATAGAGATTCGAATTGTGTGTATATTTATTTATATGATATAAAATCTATTCAAAAAGGGATCTACATGAAGCAAAGACCCATCAGCGCGTCCATCTACGCTCAACTTTGCGAAGTTATTCCGGGCGGCGTTAACTCGCCTGTTCGAGCTTGCAAAGGAATGGGAGTCCTTCCTCTTGTTGCCGAAAAGGGGGTAGGGGATCTTCTATATGACGTAGATGACAATCATTATATCGATTACTGCGGCTCTTGGGGGGCTCTTCTTCATGGGCATGCCCATCCTGTCATCATCTCCGCAGCTACAGAGAGAATGAAGAAAGGCAGCTCTTTCGGGGTCACAACGCCCATTGAAGAGCAACTTGCCCGAATGATCATCAAGCATCTTCCTTCGATTGAAAAAATCCGTTTTGTTTCCACTGGCACCGAAGCAACTATGAGCGCTATACGACTAGCGCGTGGATACACGGGTAAATCGATTATCATTAAATTCACCGGAAATTATCACGGCCACGCAGATTTTTTGTTGGTCCGCGCAGGCTCAGGGCTTGTGGGGTTAAACCCTGAATCGACCTCGGCAGGAATCCCCGAGGACATGATCCGTCATACCATTTCCCTTCCTTATAATGATGTAGAAGCCTGTCGTAATTTCTTTTACAATCCTAAATTTCGCAATCTAATTGCGGGTGTAATCCTAGAACCTGTTGCAGGAAATATGGGTGTCGTACCGGCGACGCCGGAATTTATCCATATGCTGCGCCACGAAACTGAAAAGATCGGCGCGCTCCTGATTTTCGATGAGGTGATGACTGGATTTAGAGTAGGGCTCAACTCCGCTCAAGGGATTTTAGGAGTCAAACCTGACCTGACCTGCCTTGCTAAAATCATCGGTGGGGGATTTCCTGCGGCAGCGTTTGGGGGAAGAAGGGAAATTATGGACTACCTGGCACCCTTGGGCCCCGTTTATCAAGCCGGTACACTTTCCGGAAATCCCGTGGCGATGGAAGCAGGGCTAGCAACACTAAAACTTGCGGAAGCCAAAGGGGTTTACGAGGAATTAGATAGGAAAACTGCGTTAATTGCTGATCCGATCTCCGAAAGAATCCAACAGAAAAAACTCGATGCCTGTGTTCAAAGAGCAGGCTCTATGTTGACAATCTTTTTTGGCAGACAACAGGTTTCTAGCATGGAAGATGGGCAAAACCTTGATAGTGAGATGTTTGCGAGATTTTTCCGCCATATGTTAGAGCATGGGATCTATATCCCTCCTGCCCAACATGAAGCGTGGTTTATTTCTACAGTTCATACAGAGGAACACCTTATTGCGACACGAGATGCGATACTAAAGTTTAGTCTATTTGTTTGACGAATACTGTGTAATCACCAACAATAAGGTTTAGATTCTGAAGAGGTTAAAGATGCGCTACTTGTTCCTATTCCTATGTTGTATTTCTCAAATTCTTTGCGCGCAAGATTTTTCCGAGCATATCCTTTTCAATAAAGAGCAACCAAATAGGGTTGGGTACATCCGTGTGGATGACCGTGAAGGGGAGATTAGCCAATCGACCTACCTCTATATTAAAAGCGCTTTAGAGTATTATAAAGTCAACAAACCAATCTTTATCGTCCTGGAGCTCAACACTCCCGGCGGCGAGGTCTTTCCCGCAATGAAGATTTCCGATGCCCTAAAAGAAATGGATTCCCAATACAATATCCCGATTGTAACAGTAATCAATAACTGGGCCATCTCCGCGGGGGCAATGTTAGCTTATTCCTCCCGCTACATCACCACAGTCAAAGATGGTGTGATGGGCGCGGCTGAGCCTGTCACGGTTAAAGATGGGCAAATGCAAAGCGCTTCTGAAAAAGTTAATTCTGCTTTTCGCACTGATTTCGCCAACCGCGCTGAATTTTATCACCGTAATCCTTTGATCGCAGAAAAAATGGTGGATAAATCTTCGATTCTAGTGATTAGAGCCGGGACGATCACTAAGCTAAATCTTGAAAATGAAATCCTTCCCTCCGATGTCATGATTTCGGGAAAGGATAAGCTGCTCACCCTAAATTCTGAGCAGATGCTAAAATACAAAGTTGCCGATCTGGTCATGGAACCCGAAAAATTTGATTTGATTACACCGGCGGAAAGAGCTGAAGGTAGCTGGCCCGCCGCAAAATCATTGCTTTTCCGGCAGCCTTTCTTTAAAGACATTCCCCATGTTACCATCCACGAATTCCAACCCGATTGGAAAACTCGTTTTTTCATGATTTTAGCTCATCCCCTGGTGGCCTCCCTCCTTTTCTTTGGGTTGATGATGGGATTCTATATAGAAATGAATACACCCGGATTCGGTGTCGCAGGAAGCCTTTCTGCGATATGCCTTACGCTTATAGTGCTTTCTAGCTTTGCTCAGGAGATCGCAGGGTCGTTGGAGGTCATTCTAATGATGCTCGGCGCCCTGATCCTCGTGGTGGATTTTGTCTTCCTCCCAACTTTTGGGATTTTAGGGATCTTCGGAACGTTGATGTTCCTTATGGGATTGTTTGCGATTATGCTTCCGGGTGTTGCGTCGTTTGATTATGAAGTAGATACGCAAACTGTGAATGCTGCCGGGGAAATTGTTTTGGATCGACTCACTTGGTACCTGGGAACTTTTGTGGTAACTGTGGTTTCCTCCTTGTTTTTAAGCCGCTATATTACGCCATCCACAAGATTCCTGAAACGCTTTGTGTTGGTGGGAGACGAACAAATGACCGATGAAGGCTACACCGCTGGCATCGATCAGTCGACAGTTCCTCCCGTCGGCACTGAAGGGGAGGTTGTATCCACCTTAAGACCCTCGGGAAAAGTCATTTTTAATGATCGCCTTTATGATGTGATATCAGAAGGCTCTTTCATAGAAAAGGGAACTAAAGTCATTGTAATAAGAACCGAAAATGGTAATATCATCGTTAGAGAAAAACCCGACACCGAGGACTCATGATTCCATACTTATTATCCGCTGTGGGTTTGTTGCTGATTTTTTTAGAGTTCTATCTCCCAGGTGCCATTATGGCCATTATGGGTGTTATTTTGCTCATCGCTTCAGTCGTATTATTCGCCACGCAACACTCCTCAGGGCTCTATTTTCTGCTGTTTCTTATCGCCAATTGCGTCGCCGTTTATTTAGTCATTCAATTTGCGATCTGGAAGATTAAATCATCCTCCACAAAATTCGGGATTTATTCCGATAGCAGCCAAGTCGGTTATGTTGCCTCTTCCTATGACGCCACAGCGATCGGCAAGATTGGTGTCGTCAAAACAGATCTAAAGCCTGGCGGACATGTCCTCGTCGACGGTATCGCCCATCAGGCAATCTCCGAAAGTGGATACCTTTCCAAAGGCGCCGAAGTTCTAGTGATTGGCGGCCAAGAGGAAAGTCTTATTGTTAAAGCTCTCAAAAAGGAAAAATAAAAATGGTGTTCCAAACTTTTCTTGCAGAAGGGGGAGACTTTTTCTTCCTATTCGTTCTTCTCGCAATCGTTGCAATTGTGTTTCTTCTCATCGTGGGAAAATTTATCAGCTTGTGGTTTCAAGCCTTCGTTTCCGGTACGCCCATTCCCTTATTCAATATCATCGGGATGAGTCTTAGGAAAATTCCCCCTAGAGTGATCGTCAATGCCCGTATCAATCTATTTAAGGCCGGACTAAAAGATATTACGATTTCTGATTTGGAAACTCATTACCTAGCAGGCGGACACGTCCAAGAAGTTGCTACCGCACTGATCGCTGCCGATAAAGCAAATATCCCCCTAGACTGGCGCCGCGCGACAGCAATCGACCTGGCCGGTAGGGACCTCTTCGAAGCGATTAAAACTTCTGTAACACCAAGAGTGATCGATTGCCCAAGCCACGGCGGTTACATTACCGGGGTAGCCAAAGATGGTATTCAAATCAACGTTCGCGCACGGGTCACTGTTCGGACAAATATCACCCAGTTAGTGGGTGGGGCCGGAGAAGAGACCATCATCGCGCGAGTCGGTGAAGGGATCGTCAGCGCGATCGGAGGTTCAGAAACACACCTGCAAGTCCTAGAAGCTCCGCAAAGAATCTCGAAGGTCGTTTTGGAAAAAGGGTTAGATTCCTCCACAGCCTTTTTGATACTCTCCATTGACATTGTTGAAATGAATTTGGGGGATAACATTGGAGCTCGCTTACGTGCGGCAAAAGCAGAGTCAGACAAGCAAATTGCCCAGGCGGAAGCCGAAAAGCGAAGAGCGATGGCTGTAGCCTGCGAACAGGAAAATAAAGCCAAAGTCAAAGACATGGAAGCAATGCTTATCGCTGCCCAGGCAGAAGTGCCAAAAGCGATGGCGGAAGCATTTCGAAGCGGCAACATGGGTATTATGGATTACCAACGGATTCAAAACATCCAATCCGACACCGACATGCGCAACTCCATTGCAAAACCCGATGAAGGGAAAAAATGAACGGCTTTGAATGGGTTGGATTCCTCATAAGCATTATCTCTGTCTTCTTCCTGGTGGGAAGGGCTATTTATGACACCTTCGTGAGCATGAAAGACCCCTCCAAGTATAAATCGCAGCAGGAAGAGGCAGAGCGCCGCTTCAAGGCTTTTTTAAGAGGAGATGAAGTCCCCCGTGTGATGGGTAGAGTCCTTAAAGAAGTTTCGGAAGAGGATGAAGAAGAAGAATTAATTCAAGCTAGAAAAACGGCTTTAAAGAAAAAAACAGTCTATCAACCCCTTCCGGAACCGACACCAATCGAGCCAATTAAAAGTTGGAACCCTACAATATCAGATAACAAAGAAGCAAATTCTAAGACCAAGCAGTTGCTTCTTCAAGAGGGATCACGAAAAAATATGGTGATCCTCTATGAACTTTTCGGCCCCCCAAAAGGATTGAGGTGATTATGGCAGACTATGGCGGCTCTTACTTAAAATTTTTGGCGGAACTGTATGAAGTCGTTCATAAAGCCGGGAGGCAGCAGAAGGACATTAAAGTGATTGCGGTTTCCAAAACGCAGCCTTTAAGTTCTTTGGAACAGGTGTATAATGTGGGATGTAGGGAGTTTGGAGAAAATCGTGTTCCCGAATTTTTAGAAAAGAGCGCCCACCGTTTTCAAGGCCATGGCCCGGTCCATTGGCACTTTATAGGTCCGCTCCAAAAAAATAAAGTCAGCAAAATTATTGGTAAAACAACGCTCGTTCATTCCGTGGACTCGGTTGAGCTTGCAAGAAAAATCAGCGCTTCTAGCGAAGAAGCAAATACTGTGACTCGCGTGTTAATTCAGGTAAATACATCCGGGGAGCACTCAAAACAAGGGTTTACTCCGGAAGAGTTCAAAACTCAACTGCATGATTTAAAACAATTAGCGGGGATTTCCATTGAAGGGTTAATGACGATGGCACCCCTGACGGATAATGAAACTAGAGTGAGAAGGGCCTTTTCAGATTTAAGAAAGCTTAGAGATGATGCCGGTCTTGTTGAACTGTCTATGGGGATGTCGAACGATTATAAAATTGCTATCGAAGAGGGTTCTACAATGATACGGATAGGCTCTAAGATATTTACAAGCTAAACATTATTCGTGTCATGCTGCGTAGTTAAAGCTCATATTTTTGTTGGAGAAACTGGGCTATTTCGTCGTAACCATTCATTGCTTTTAGGTTTAAAATGTCTTCGATAATTTTCATATGCCCAGAAAAGTCCACATTGTTCACGATAAATTGTATGATTTCGAGGTTGTTTCCATAGCTCATCGCATCCATGAGAGCGGAGGGTTCCCAACCATTTCTGTTCGATACAAAAATCAGTTTAAATAGTTCCACATCCTCTTGTTGAGATGCTAGAGTAATGCTTTCCCAAAGTTCTTCATTTGATATTTCGGTTTGATTCGAAAGGTGTAGGGCCACAAGTTCGATACGATGTTTTCTGATGATGGGCTCTTGGATAGAGATCCATTTTTTTAATTCATGGTTTTGCGTGGCTCGAGTGGGTCCAATTGAATTCGCTAGTGTTAAGGAGATGTAGTAGGCTATGCAGGCGACATTCCCTAATACAGGTATTGAAGAAATTCCGCATAGGTACCTGTTCTTAGTAATAATACACACTCTTAAATGATTTTTCCAGCCTATCGCTTGGCCAACATTGCGATTGACTTCATGAATTTTTTGATAATAAAGGTAGCCTAAATTTTTGAATGTACTTAGCACTGGAATGCAATCAGTAAACTTGTCGGCAAAAGCTATGCGCCCTGAAATTGAATTCATTAATGAGCTCCAATGTTTTTTGTAATATGAGTTAACGCGTGCTGACAGCGCTTGTAAAATCC
>CAZENM010000059.1:0-15154 GCA_964513575.1 uncultured bacterium
TTTTAATGGTGTGCTTTTTTGGGTTTTTTACAATTTCCAAGTTTTTAGCATATGCAAGTAAAGATTTAAACATTCTTGGGTTTTTGAAATATAGCGCCTCGTTTAGCACCCGATATCTTAAAAGACTCCTCACCATTTCTTTAAACCCCCCTTCAATGGCATAATGGAAGGCTGTTTTTTTACCTCTACTAGGGTGGTGGGATTCAATACACAAGTTAATCCCTGGGAATTTTAGCAGCATTTTAACCATCTTAAAATTACAGTCTGTAATCGCCAGCATTAGAGGGGTTTCCTTGCCGTCATACCTGCTGGTTTGGATATTGATATCAGCACCTAGCTCTAAAAGCTTTGTCACTGTCTGAGGTTTATTGCCATGTACCGCTGTGTGTAAGGGAGTTCTTCCGATTGGTTTTTTTTGAATACTTTCTACGCCAAAGATGTTTTTTGTGTAAAAATCCCTAACCCCGCCCGCTGGATTGATTGGGCTGGCTCTTTGGTGAAGAAGTTGGATAATATCCGCCCCTGTTGTATCCGCTACAACCTGTGCTGCAGGGTCGCTTTCTTTTCGAGCAGCAGCCCAGTAGATTGGAAGATAGTTTTCAGGATCTTTGATTTCAGGGTTAGCCCCTGCTTGAAGAAGAAGGTGCACCATTGATAGCTGGTGAGCACAAGCTGCGATGTGGAGCATTGTATAGCCCCTTTCATCAGGTTCATTGATGTTTGCGAGGTCAAAATCACCATGTCTAATCGCACGTTCAAAAAATACAGCTTTACCGAATTGACTTGCTTCAAAGGCTGTAAGTTGTTCTTCGTTTTTAAGTTCTTCTCGATGGAGCTGAGCTTTCAGCGTGTGTAGATTTCGTATTTTGGTACGGATTATACTTAGCAGTTCTTCACAATTTGCTGAAGGCATCGCAATTTCTGAAAGATCTTTAGTTACTTGTCCCTTATCAATCTCCAGGGCATTTACTTGTTCGTTAACGTTGTCAAGAAGACTTTTCAACCCTTCTTCAGAGAATGCAGTTTGCTCGAAAACTGTTTTAAATTTATTGTACAACTCATTGATTCTATTGATATAACCGGTTGTAAATGTTTCAGCGTTTTCTATGGTTCCATTTCTAGCTAAGATGTATGTGTGCGCCGATTCAGGTGCTACATTCTGGAGCTTGTTAACTTTCTTTTCTAATTTTTCTAGAAACCATTGAGCCGTGGGCTCTTCGTCTGTGTCTAATATTCTTCTCCGTTCGAGTACGGCGATGGTTTTTTCTAGCAGTATGTTTTCAATTTTTAACATTTCACCCTGCATTCCGAGGGTAACGTTTTCTCTGAAAGCTAGCGCAAGCAAAGGCCCTTCCTGCAAACCAAGACGTTCCGTTAACAGGTTTTGTGTGTTTTGACGACTTCTTTCTTCGCGGGCGATCGCTAGGGAGGCTTCGTTGATACGAGATGCACGATCAATTTCAGGTGTTATCATAAAAGGTTTTCCTTTGTGTTAAATTTCAATACAAAACTCATAGGCTATTAGATTAGCTGTTTTTGTATGGTTCTGGGTCTAAAACGAGCACATTTTTACAAAACGGGTTATTTTATACAATAAAAATTCATCTTTAACGTGTTTTGGTAATAATTGAGTTAGGCTTGTTTCCTTGGTGTCTACGATGGACAATCCCTAGGAATGTTTCCCCCCGACCCAAGTAATGGATAAAAAATGGTTTTTATGAAAAAAACGATTCGAGTAGGGCTAAGCTGTAATTTTTGTTGCAATTTATCTCTTTAGAGTTGGTAAAGGGGGGTAATTCCCGTGTTTGAGGTTAGAGAACTAGAGTATTCGTGATCGATAACTCTAAGCCCACTCCCATCCTTAAACCAATCTTGAGTTTTATTGACGCCAAGAGTCCGAATATCTTTAAACCTGTTTGGAGTAAATTTCATCCAAACAATCGCGCTTGGCAATTCGTCGTTCGGATTTGATTGGCAGAGTGATAAGGCGTTTACTTTCGGATAACTAAACCGGGTTGTTTTAGAACGAATGCAATTTGCAAGAACCGCGTTACGCGCCATAAAACAAACAGCCGCTTCTAATATGTTTGGGATTCTGTATTGGATACCTGTTTCCTCTGAGAGCGTGGTTACAAGTTGTTTTTTGTTTAATTGATCGACAGTGTTCGTTTTTGGAAGAATTTCGTTTGTTATGAGCACCCAGTAGGATTTGTCAATAGACACGTCCCCTAGATCATAACTAGTCTGGTTAGAGATCTGATTAAAACTTGTGTTAGGGTTGTCAAAATGTTTTTTTGTGAGTTCTCTAAAACTTTTTAGAGTCAATTGCCCATTAAGAGTTTTAGGAATTCTGACTAAAGTGTGGGTATCCATTAGTCTTTTGTTTTTTTGAATAGGGCAAGGACCCTTAAGGATCTCTATAATATTGTTAGGAAGTGAACAGTATTCATCTTGTGGATTTTCACCCTCGACGACACCACTTCCGAAATATTTTTTCCATTTTTCATTGCCAAAGGCAAAATGCTCTAGAAAAGCTTTTTTATCTTTATGAGTGTTGTAGTCATTTGCTATCTGATAGAACTCTTTATTCACCAAAGAAACCTCACAAAGCGAATTGTAATTTAAGTTTGTGAAAATTTTAAGTAAGAGCTCTTGGGGTAATTCTAAGTTGGGCTTATTAGGATTAATTACTTCAGGTGATATTTGTAAGTCTGTTGAATAAGCAGCTGATGATGAAGAGGCTTGCGAACTCGCGAATGCGAGAGGATCATGAAAAACACTAGAAATTGATTCTGAAGTAGTTTCTGGGTGACCAAGGTTCGAAAAAATGTTTTTATTTGGATGTGAGAAGATTTTATTTCCGGGGTATTCACTTATCAACTCTCTTCTCAGGGCATATAATTCTTTGTTCGAGAATTCTTCTAGCTTTTGGTTATAGCCTAAATCTAATTTACGGAACTCTTTTTCCAATAGGACAGCCTGCGCAGATGGATTTAGGGTGGGATTATTTTTGCAAATTTGTGCGTAAATTCCTGCTTTTTGCTCGTTTTTTTCTACATGGAAACGTTGTCGCAGTTTTTCCCTTTGTGCTTTGATTTCATACATCCGTATCGTGTAAATAATTTCTGCTCTACTTTGTTGTTCAGAGAGCGCGAATTTTTTCGCGTAGTTCAATAGGGAGTAAAAAAAATTATTATCGGAAAAATAAATTGAACTTGGCATGCTAGGGTGATTTAAGAGGGTGTCGATTGTTTTTGTGATTCCACTTTCAATGGCGTAGTGAAATGCTGTTTTTTTTATACCAAAGCGATCATTTGATTCAAGCCTAAGGTTGATTTCAGGATATTGTAACAGCAATGGTACTATTTTGTGGTTGTGGCGTTGAATTGCTATCATTAAAGCGGTTTCTTTAAAGTGATACTTACTGGTTTGGGAATTGATATTTGCGCCTAATTCTAGAAGTTTTTTTACTGTTTTTGGTTTATAACTGTGCACGGCTACATGCAAAGGAGTTATTCCCTCGGGTTTGGGTAGCAATTTAACATTTCCAAAGAAGCCTTTCTCGATAAAAAGACATCTTCCTCCGGGAGGGTTGATTGGGCTGCCTGCTTGATGAAGCAGTTGTATAATATTAGCACTTCTTCGATCTGTGGTGGCTTGATCTTTTGGATCAGAATCTTTTCGTGCGGCAGCGCTAAAGATCGGCAGGAAACCATATTCATCTTTGATTCCTGGGTTAGCGCCTGCTTGTAAAAGTATATGGACAAGCGATAGATGATTGGCGTAAGCAGCTATGTGGAGCATTCTATAACCATTTTTTTTCGGGTAAATAATTTGCATCTCGATTTCTGTGTACAAATTATTTAAATAGTTTAATTCTTCCATTTTGCAGATAGTATTAACGTCCACATTGACTACATTTAATAAATGCTCAAGGGCCTCATCATCTCCCAATTTGCAAACGTTATATGCTGAGCGTTGAGATTTTAGTTCGGTTTCTAGCAGGACATACTCCCTTTTAAGTTGGAGCAATTGTTCTGTTTTATTTTGGATCTTTATTAAAGAACCTAGGCACCTATTAATGGGGTATACTTTTTCATAAGAGGTCTCTTCAGCTCCTTTCTTAAACAAATCCAAGTCTGTTGACAACTCTTTGACCCTGTTAAGGAGGTTCTTTATCCCCCTTAGAGATTTATCAGCCTGTTCAAAGCCGAATAAAAATTCTTGATAATGGAGTGATATGCGATTTAAAGCACTTTTCACAAAAAATAATTTGCATTTTTCAGTTCCTCTTCTTTCGTTTACATATTCACTAATGTTCTGCCAGATTCTTCCTTTCAGCTTAGTAACTTTTCTTTGGAATCTTCGATAAAACCATTGATGATGGATAGGAAGAAGCTCACAACCTGCAACAGGAGAATCAGAGGAGCTGCATGAACTGCTTGACGCTGCTGCTGTTGAGCTTTCTCCCCGCCTTAGTATTTTGTGTTTTTCCAATTTAATGATTGTTCTTTCGAGCAAAGAACGCTCTATAGTTAACATTTCTTCATTCATGCCACGATAGACTTTATCTAATAAAGCAAACCTTATGCATTCTATTTTTTCCAGTCGCAAATCTTTGGTCAATTGATCTTGTAAAATTTGTCGTTCTTTTTTTACGTTATCGATGGAAACCTGAACCCTATCCATCCAGTTCTCAAGGGGGGCTTTAGGGATGCAATACATAAATTAGTCCTTAGAGTAGCATTTAAATGATGTTGTGTTGGTTTTGTCGTTTTTTTAGGAAATCACTAAGCTGTCATCTGAAGCTGTAAATTCAGTTGGGTCTTAAACCGATAATCTCTTCGCTGTTTCCTAAAAATTGAGCTAGATTGTGGCGAAAAGGTAAATTATAGACAAATAGAATCAATTTTTGTTGTTGAATTTCTAAAATGTCAGCCTTGTTTATTGTTTCGAATAGAATCCCCCTGTATCATTTTAGTAGAAGCCCCTGTTCCGCAGCTACCTAAGAGATAAATTTCCTTCAGTTTTTTTTTGCGATAATGGTACACTCTATTTTAACACTAGCGAGAGATATATGAGTGAAATGGTCATTTGGTATGAGGGGAATTTATCAACCCGTACTGCATATAGTCATGGCGAATCAGAGATCATCACCGATGCTCCAAAAGACAACCAAGGGTTGGGTAGGACATTTTCACCCACTGATCTTGTTGCTGTTGCTCTTGGTTCATGTGCTTTAACGCTTATGGGTATCGCCGCCAATCGATTAAATATAAATATCGGTAATACACGATTGACAGTTGTTAAACAGATGGCTTCCAAACCACCACGAAGGATTTCTGTATTGCACTTGGAAATCTTTTGTCCTTATGTTTTCACAGAAGAAGAAACTCAAACACTCATTCAGGCAGTCGAAACTTGCCCCGTCAAACAAAGTTTACATCCTGAAATCTCACAGGAGTTTGTTTTTCATTGGGGCACTTCTTAAGCTCGAACTCGAATAAATTTCTATTAGCACTCCATAACATTTATATGTTTTATGCCGCTCGGTTGATGCTCAGCCCGAGCGGCTTTGTTGAGTCTATTCTTAATCTTTTAAGAAGCCTCGTTTGTTCCTTCACTCTTCTGAGGAAGGTGCGACGTGAATGTACTGATCATAGTATTTTTTAACACTACATTCCTAAGCCTATAAGGCAGAGGTTGAAGAATTTGTACAGGTGAGTGAGAAGGGGATAAGTGAATATAGCTAACCTTTGTCTTCCCCTCGGTTTCTACTGTATATTTCATAAAGATTTCGAAATATTCATCGCCATAAAAAAGGGGGATTCTAAATTTTTTGTGTACTTCAGATAGATTTGTAGTAAGTTCTAAAGAGATTTTACTCTCGGGAACTCTCTCTTGAATCAGCCCTTCGAGCTTGGATATCATTTTTCTAAATGCATCCTCTTCAATGATGGGTGTGCGCCGTGTCGCAATTTCCTCTGTTGGGGGTGCTGCGGCCTCTGAAGAAGAAGCTGCTAAAGAACATTCCTCTAACCCATTGTTTTGGGGCGTAGAAGAGTCTTCAGCATATTTATTGATTCCAAGAATTGATTGAAAAAGCTTATGAATGTCCCTTACAGTGATAAGCATTAGATGAGCGGAATATAAATTGTATCCGCTATGAATCCCATAAGCTATATCGAGCAAGAAATCTTCCTCACTAGGCGGAGAGTAAGATTCTAACCCTCTATCTTTTGCAGCAATTTCACACAAGTACCGGTAACAGTGTTCATTGT
Source organism: uncultured bacterium (assembly GCA_964513575.1). Lineage (GTDB taxonomy): Bacteria > Chlamydiota > Chlamydiia > Chlamydiales > Parachlamydiaceae > CAMFKA01. The sequence continues at coordinate 6,282 of CAZENM010000059.1, forward strand.
TGTGCCAGTCGTTTCCTGTCCAATCGTATTTGGCGCCAAGGTCAAATCGTTTCTGTAAAAGATTATCAAGGGGAAGTTCGGCAAGAGAGTGTACTAATTCTGCGGCTGCCGGGTTTTCAGCTGCTGGCAGGTTTTGAAAAAGATACATTGCAAATGAATAAGGGATCCAGACTTCTATCCCAGCTCTTAAAGTTTTTGGTTCAATTTGGGTAATATAAATACTTCCTGTCTTCTCAGCCTTCTCGTCTGTGCTAACTGCTATAATTTCACAGTACTGACCGTTTGGGCGTATTGTCATCGACATCTCTTTATCCTTGTTGGAGTTGTTGAAGAAATTACAGAAAAATTAATCTAGCTTCTGAACTATTTGCATTGTGTTTCCATCAACATCAGTAAATGTTTGCATTTTGACATGTCCCGGGATTTCAATCACTTCGCCAATTAGAGTCGCCCCTTTTTCGATATAGTGTTGTCTTGCAGTGTCCATATCATCGACAGCAACTGTTACAACGGCGTTAATACCGGCTTTCATCGGTGATTGTGGATTTTCTTCTCCGATTCCAAGGATGGATCCACCGGGACCCGCTAGCTCTGCCCAAGCGAATTCCGGGTGAAATTCTTTTAAAGTTAAGCCTACGACTTCTGTATAAAATTTAATGGCTTGCTTGATATCCTTAACAACGATCCAGCTAAGATAAATTCCTTGAGTTTTCATGTGTATTCCTTTGATTGTGTTTGATGTTGATTTTTCGATGAATTATCTATTTTATTCTTGAAAATAGCTAGCGGAAAAAAAACAATTCGGATCTGGGGCTGTGAAAAAAAAATGCTTTGCTTAGGTGCTCATTTGTTCGATGAGCCCTTTTTGTCGCTTTTTTTCGTTAAGATTTACGATAAAATCGAATCAGATTTCCATAATTCCCGGGAATGCTGTCTAGCTTATGTTTATAGATGCAGGGGTCTTGTACGCCCCCTTTTTTAGACAGCACATTCTCGTTTCCCTTATAGATACCTAGGTGAAGAAGTTCGGCAACTTTTTTGGAAGTGTCGTCAATGTAAGCGACTAAATCATTTACTTCCGGTGTCTCGACAGGGATGTATTTCAATTTAGTTAGAAAACTTTCATGGTGGCCGAAGAATAATGAGGTAGGACAGCTACTCCCATCCCACTGAGCGATAAATTCTAAATCATTTAAATACAAAAAAACAAAACTAATGCAGCTCAATTTTTTAATCTCAATCATTTTGAATTTTTCATGGAGTTGCACTGGTTTAACTTTGGACCCGTTTTCCGTGTAGTACTCCTGCAAAAACTGATGTCCAATGTCAGTCCAGCATTTGAAATCTTCCACTGTAGCGACAACAGGGGTGAATTTTTTGAGTTTTTCACGGGCGAAGTTGACTGTGTATTCGGTGGCGTTTTGCAGTTCCGCTGGGGTTAAACCAAATTTTTTGCAATATCGAATTACTCCAGGTTCCAATGCTTGGATGTCCAGAGGCTTATTAATGCGTTCCAAAATTGGTTTTACGACTTCTTCCGTGGCATTATTGAATTTAACTAAATATTTTTTTGGCGCACCCGTGTTCTTTTCAACTAGGGATAATATTTTTTCGTGTTGTCTGGATAAAACATTACTTAGTATTACCTGTAAGGCAACAATAATATAACCTTCGTGATTTTTTTTTATGCGATAGCCAACAAAATTTTCACCCCCCACCATTAGTGATGTTTTATCAAGGTTTGTCCAGCCACTGCACTGGTGAATATTTGAATGAATTGCCATCGGAACTCCAAAAAAATTATTTGTAGAGACTTATTTTAATGGCTGTTTGAATAAAAGTCTACTTTTTTGTTGGTTTGTTTTTGGATTTAATTTTTAAGCTGTTTTTGTTGGTTGGGTTTGTTTTTTTTATTTAGCGATTAATTGATTTTTATGGCCTAGAATTCTCTCCTGTGATAACATTTGTTCAAGTTCCAGGAATAAACTGTAAAAACGGATCTTTCAGATCTAATATAATTTGATTTGATTAATGTTTTTGTTTCGGTAATCACTAAAATAATTGTAAAATAAATGCAATCCAATATTTACCATCATCTACAACGACCATTACTTTATCTCCCAAAAAGTAAAAATATTGAATTTACAGTCGCTGCAATCGGTGCAACCGCTAAATTAACGCGATCTGTCATCGAACTTTCAAGTAAAATATTTCAAATACCCTCAAAAGTTGTTTTGTTTGGAAAGGGGACGTATTTTTTTTCAGTAGTAAAATTTCCAATCTCGGTTTATAGCTGCGGGGTTTCCCTTTCAAAGACCCACAAAATTAATTCTTTTAAAACAGCATGCGTGTACGTAATGAGTGTTGGCCATAAGATAGGCTTAATAGCGATGAATATTTTCGATGTTCTGAAGGGAATGAAAGCTTTTGGGTATTTGCCTGAACGTTTTATTTGGGTGTTAAAACCTACACCTCTGATTTGTGTTATCGGAAGTGTATTTATGGCAGGGCGCTTATGTGCACAGGTCGGGGAATATACACATTCCCGTTCGTTATTAGCCGCGCATCAGCCAGGGCAATTATATGCAAACGGCGCCGCTGTAGATGACCTTCACAAGGCTGTCAGCGCGGCCAGATTGAATCTAATCATTACTGCTCTAGATATCAGCGGAGTTGTTATTTTGAGCTTAAGCACCTTTGCCGCAGTCCCTGTTGCTATCACCGGTTATTCTCTTTTTACTATCTCGGCAGCAGTGTCCTTCTCGCGAACGGTTTCATAAAAATACCCTATAACAAAATTGAGATGATGTTTTTTTTTAATATTTGTTAAAACTGTTGATTGTTAATTTATTGTTTGAAATAATACACGTTTACTATCAACTTTTTGTAAAGTGAGGTCAACATGTCCGCAAGTATTAATGGTTCATTGCCGGAAATTACAAGATTTGAAATTTCAAGTCTCTGTTTAGGGGGTCTCCATCATCAGCATCAATGTAAAATTTATTATGTGGATGAAACAAATAAAATCGTAACGCTCGTTGGTAAAGCCATTTTAGAGCAGATAACCCCCCTTTCTCAAGATAAGGTATTTGCAGATTGCGAATTTGAAGAATCGATATTTTATTCAGCAGCTACCGTGGGAAAAGCAAGACTTTCAAGCGAAGCGAAACCCACACCATTTACCTGCGCAAGCTGTACAACCCCCTTATCTCTAGAAAAAGAGAAGGAACTTCGGGAGTGTGACGAGGCGGTGAAGGCAGCGAGGGAGCGTGAGTTATCAGAAGTGTCGGACCCAAAGGAGCGTGAATTTCGAGAAATATTAATGACAACAGGGGTAAGATGTCCTAGCAGGCGGCGAACCCCGGGGATTTGACGCAAAAATAGGTAAGTCCTCAAAAAGTTATGGCTCAGCTGGCCAAAACTTTTGAGGACTTATTAGTAATGTTGTTGAAACTTATTTTCTGGTGTTACATACGAAAGATGAATATAGACGATAATTCTAACTCAGGAACATCCGCTGATGGTCTTTCTCTCTAAAAAAAAATCCACAACTATGACTAATCTACAGAATCTTCAGAGTTTAAAAGACTCCCTAGCGCAAATAGAGATGGCACCTTACCGGTCTCACTCTCGGGTGCACCCGATTCGCTCCTTTTCTACTTCGCTTGTCCAGTGTTTTATAAAGCGGGATGACGAGCTGAGTTGTTCGATTTCGGGATCGAAAATTCGAAAATATCTTTCCCTGATCCCCAATGTAAAAAAGAGGGGAGTAGACCAAGTGATCTTGATCGGCGGCGCCTCGTCAAATAATGTTTTGGGGTTAACGCAGTTATTGATTGAAAATGGTCTAAAACCGGTTTTATTCCTTAGACAGGCTGGGTGTGATCAGATTAGGGGGAACCGGTTATTTATTGAAATCCTGGTGGATAAAAGTCAAATTCATTGGATTGACCGGAAGGAATGGGGTCATGTTGATTTGATTGCCAATAGGTACGCTGAGGAACAAGAAGAAAAGGGAGTTTCTTCGTTTGTGATTCCTGAGGGTGCTTGTATGGAAGAAGCTATTCCCGGAGCTTTAACCCTCGCTCTAGATATTGTAGAAAATGAACTTGAAAACCAAACGACATTCGACCACATTTTTATAGAAGCAGGAACGGGTCTTCAGGCAATTGCTTTGATCATGGGGTTGAATTGGATCTCACACCACGCGCATGTGCATGTGATCTTACTCGCGGATGATCGCGAAAAGTTTACAGAAAAATTAACCCAATTTTCACAATATTTTGAAAATTTACCCACTCCAACTCATTTCGAAATCCATGTCCCACAGATCGCTCCCTCATTTGGATCAGTCAACTCCGAACTTTTTGATCAAATGATTAATTTTGCAAAAAAGGAAGGTCTATTTCTAGATCCAATCTACTCCGCAAAGATGTTCCTCACCGGAAAACAGATTATCGAAAATGATAAATTGCAGGGGAATGTGCTTTTTGTTCATACCGGTGGAGTCTTCTCTCTTTCAGGATTTCAGGAGCGGTTACAGAAAGCTCTCGCGGGAGCTTACACTTCAGCCGAAACAGTCAATTAACGACTTGTTGTGCTAGCCGAGAAGGTAAGAAAAATATATAGTCAGGTTCTTTTCATCATGAGGTCGATATGGCTTGGGTCTATTTACTCGCTGCGGGGCTATTAGAGGTCTTTTGGGCTGTTGGGTTGAAATATACGGAAGGGTTTACCAAGTTATACCCAACTTTAATGACCCTGACTGCGATGACGTTTAGTTTTATCTTTCTTTCCCTCTCATTAAAAACCATTCCCATGGGAACGGCTTATGCTGTTTGGGTGGGGATTGGCGCTGTTGGGGTAGCAATTGTCGGAATTGTTTACTTGAATGAACCCTCCGATTTTCTAAGAATTTGCTGTTTGGGGCTTATTTTGGCTGGAATTGTCGGATTAAAACTTCTATCGCCTGTATAGGATAAATTTCCAACGATAAACTGCTTACAAAATATCTTTCTGGATGTTATTATAACAGTATGTCATCACTGCTTGGTATTCATAACTTACATAAATCGTATGGAACAGAGGTTCTCTATCAGGGAATTTCGTTCTTTATTACCGAAGGGGACCGTATCGGTCTTCTGGGCCCAAACGGCTCGGGGAAATCTACTTTATTAAAAATAATGATGGATATAGAGTCCCCTGACGAGGGTTATGTCTCTCGCCGTCAAGGTTTACGAGTGGGTTATGTCAGCCAAACTCCCGAATTTCCCCCAATTTCTGTAGAAGAGGTTCTACTCCGCGATGCCCCGCATGGAGATGAGTTTGAGCTCCAAACCCGCGCGCGCATATTGTTAGGTAAGTCGCAATTTACTGACTTTACCCAATCCGCGGCTACACTATCCGGCGGTTGGAAAAAACGACTCGACATCGCCCGCGCGCTTATGCAAGAGCCAGATCTTTTATTGCTAGACGAACCTACTAATCACTTGGATTTAGAAGGGATTTTATGGTTAGAGAAACTTTTAGCCCGTGAAAATTTTGCCTATATAGTGGTCAGTCACGACCGCTATTTCTTAGAAAACGTCTCTAATAAAGTGGTGGAGCTGAATAGTTGCTACCCACTAGGATTGTTTATGAGCGATGGAAATATGAGCGCTTTTACAACCCATCGCGAAGCTTATTTATATGCTCAAGAGCAAAAAGAGAAAGGACTCGCTTCCATTGTTCGCGAAGAAGCCGAATGGTTACGAAGATCCCCCAAAGCTAGAACAACGAAATCTCAATCCCGAGTCGACAGAGCTCACGGATTAATCGAAGAGCTCTCTGAAGTAAAAAAACGAAATAAAGTCCAACGGGTTGAACTCGAATTCTCCGCCTCTGAGCGGGAAACACGCAAACTTGTCGTCGCTAAAAACCTAAGTAAATCGTTGGGCGGACGTAAACTTTTTGATAAAATAGATATTACTCTAGCGCCGGGAACACGGTTGGGTATTGTCGGAAAAAATGGAACCGGAAAGACAACTCTTCTGAAGCTATTATCCGGAGAAATACCCTCCGATAGCGGGACCATTAAATACGCCGATGATTTGAAGTTGGTTTACTTTGACCAACACCGTGAACATATCCCCATGAACGTCACCTTAAGGCGCGCCCTCGCTCCACTAAGTGATGAAGTTAATTATCGCGGGAATTCTATCCACGTCAATGGATGGGCTAAAAAGTTTTTGTTTTCTCCCGATCGTTTAGAATTACCCGTAGGATGCTTGTCCGGGGGCGAGCGCGCAAGGATTTTAATTGCGAAGTTGATGTTAGAGCCTGCTGATGTCCTATTCTTGGATGAGCCAACCAACGATCTAGATATTCCTACCTTGGAAGTGATCGAGCAAAGCTTAAAGGAATTCGCCGGCGCCGTTGTACTTATTTCACACGATCGCTGTCTGATGGATCGCTTGTGCACGACAATTTTGGGAATGGGTGAGGGGAATGATGATGCTCAAGGATCTCAGTTCTATGCCGATTATAAACAATGGGAAGTTGCCTGCCTGAATGCCCCCTCTCAAAAAGCCGCTTCAGACAAACCAAAAGTTATCCCTCAAAAAACACGCGCAAAAAAACTCTCTTACAAAGAGCAAAAAGAACTTGAGGGCATGGAAGCGATCATTCTTAAGGCAGAAGAAGATGTTGAAGATCTTCACATGCAGCTCGCTAATCCGACAGGGCCCTCTACAGAACTTTATCAAAAGCTGGCAGATGCCCAACATCAAATCGAGGCTCTTTATAGTCGTTGGCAGTATCTTCTTGATTTGGAGAAATCAATTTAACCGCTATTTTCCACTTTAAAAAAATAATTATAGAATTTGCTCAAAATTTGTCAGCAATGCATGATCTCGTCTTTGAAATCTAAAGAGGAATTGATCATGCCCAAAGAACAAAATCCCACGCTTACAACAACAGCCGGGGCGCCGGTCGGCGACAACCAAAATTCATTGACAGCGGGCCCTAGAGGTCCAGTATTGATTCAAGATTACATTTTATTCGAAAAGCTTGCCCATCAGAATAGAGAAAGAATCCCCGAAAGACCTGTTCATGCAAAAGGGTGGGGGGCTCATGGGACTTTAACGATCACTGGGGATATCTCCAAGTACACCAGAGCTAAAGTCTTGCAAAAAGGGACTGTCACGCCAATGATTGCCCGCTTTTCCACTGTGGCCGGTGAGCTAGGAGCTGCGGATGCCGAAAGAGACGTTCGCGGTTTTGCCTTAAAATTTTACACCGAGGAAGGAAATTGGGATTTAGTGGGTAATAATACACCCGGATTCTTTGTGCGCGACCCCTACAAATTTCCGGATTTTATACACACTCAAAAGCGGCATCCACAAACAAATATGCGCTCAGCAACTGCCATGTGGGATTTTTGGTCTCTAAGCCCCGAATCATTACATCAAGTGACGATATTAATGTCTGATCGCGGCTTACCACAATCACCGATGAACATGAATGGATATGGTTCCCATACCTACAGCCTTTGGAATGACGCAGGCGAGCGTTATTGGGTAAAGTTCCACTTTAAAACACAACAGGGACACAAGTTTCACACAAATGCAGAAGCTGCTGAGGTGGTAGGTAGAACGCGCGAAAGCTATCAAGAGGCTCTTTTTGGCGCAATCGAAAAAGGAGAGTTCCCTAGATGGAAATTGCAAGTGCAAATTATGCCTGAAGAAGATGCTTTAAAAACCAGTTTTAATCCTTTTGATTTGACAAAAGTTTGGCCGCATAAAGAGTTTCCTATGATCGATGTGGGTTATTTCGAGTTGAATCGGAATGCTGAGAACTACTTTATGGAGATCGAACAGCTTGCTTTTGCCCCTTCAAATATCGTTCCGGGAATTAGCTTTTCTCCGGACAAAATGCTGCAAGCTCGAATATTTTCCTATGCCGATGCTCATAGATACCGTTTAGGTACACATTATGAAGCATTGCCGGTGAATGCCCCACGATGCCCAGTCCATCATTATCATAAAGACGGAAAGATGAATTTCTTTGGGCCAAAGAGTGGAAATATTAACGCTTATTATGAGCCTAATTCCATGGGCGGCGCTGTTGAAGACCGTTCTGTCATTGAGCCGCCTCTTAAGATTTCGGGAGATGCCGAACGTTATGATCATCGTGTCGGCAATGATGACTTTTCTCAGCCGCGAGCTCTTTTTGAGCTGTTTGATGCCGAGCAGAAAAACCGTCTTTTTAGCAACGTTGCAGACGCTATGCAAGGGGTTCCCCGGAATATTGTCGACAGGCAAATAGCCTTATTCGATCAGGTACATCCCGAGTATGGCGCCGGCGTCCGAAAAAAGTTGGGGATTAAGTAACAACTTATCTTTAAGTTTTTCACCGATAATTCCGCTAAAATCGCGACTCATGCAAAAGAAGTGTTTGCGGGAGAGCATTTCCTGCCGATTGCCGATGAAGAGTATTGGTAAATAGTCAGGTTATTGTTTACATTTGACATGGTTTCTGGTTATACCTCAAGTTTTGATGTAAAATTCAGGAGCTATGTCTTATGAGCGTTCAACCGACATTAGAAACAACAGGGGCAAAACCATGGGGAAGAGCTTTAAAAGCAAGCTTATCTACTACTCTGGGGTGTTTGTTCCTCTTTTTCGTAGCTCCTATCACCGTTTTTTATTATTACATTTGTGCCTTTCATTTCGATGGTTCGCTTTGGATGCCGATTCAGCAAATTCTGGGTGGGCATTTAACGCTTTCTAATCTGTATGGGATGCTTCCTCCCTTTTCCTGGAGCGCGGCTCTGCTTTTTGCCGTTTGGGTAGGTTTACAAATTGTTTTAGCATTGATTCCCGACACGGTTCATC
>CAZENM010000060.1:0-14966 GCA_964513575.1 uncultured bacterium
GAGCCATTCTGCTTCAGTAGGCAAACGGTATCCATAAGCGTTGCAGAACGCTTCAGCTCCATACCATGTGACCTGAACGACAGGATAGTGTTCTTTACCCGGAACCACCACAAAGAAAAGAAGTTTGTTAAGGGAAATCTGACTTGTGGAATCTGCCTCTGAACACTTAAATAAGAGTTGTCCCTCTTCGTTCAAAATCCACCCTTCTTGGGCGGGATCATCTACGATATAAATTTTTTTCTCCTGGGCAGCTCGATTCAACCAGCGGGCGAATTGTTTATTGGTGACCTCATAAATTCCGATGGCATGAGAATCGTCGATTTTCGCCAAAGGAACCCCTCGTTTTTTCCTAATTTGGGTATAGACACCGGCAATCGGCCCCACTTTATCGTTTGGACCCACCACAATTTCTTTTGACTCCGGAGTTGTGTACCCAGGAACTTCACCAAACTTTACTGAATAAGTCCCGGGAACGAGATAATGGGCAACTAATCTTCCTACGCTAGATTCCGCTCGTAAATTCCCCTTATGATCGTAAACGGCAACTAAAGGTAAATCAGAAAAAGGAACTCCGGCAGGCGTAGCGTTTGCTTGAATGCTCCCATAGCGAGGGCGTATGTGTTGATCTATTTTTGTAACGGTTTCCGGAGTGATCTCAATTTTACGTGGAGGAACGTCATCAAAGAGGGAGTCATGGTTGGGAATAATAAATTCTAGGGAGTAACTGCCTACAGCAAGATCTTCAATAGCCACGAGGTTCGTGTGGTTCGAGGGATTGCTGACAACAGCTCCGCCTTTTGGATATAGCTCTGAATACCCTTTTTCTCCCGTCACTCTAAAACGGACGCGATCTAATCTTTCCCCTTTTGGACCTGTCTGATAAGACACGATCAAACTCCCCGAATTTTCAGAAAATAATGCCGAGAAGCAGGCCAAAAAAAGAATAAGGTAACGGAACATAAAACCGCCGAAAAATAAATTGAACTTTCTTATAGCAATTTCACCGTTTTCCTAATAGGACGAAAACATAAAATTTTGTTGAATTTTGGAATGGCCCGTGATATACACAAAGCTTAAATTTCTATTTACGGTGATTTCATGAACGATAGAGCATCCATCATAGCCTACCTTAAACAACTCCGAGATCAAATCACCACCCGCTTTGAAACGCTGGAACCGAAACATCGGTTTGAAAGAAAAAACTGGGATCATACTTCCGGAGGGGGCGGAGAAATCTCTGTGATCAGAGGAGACCATTTCGAAAAAGCAGCGGTCAACTGGTCGGCGGTTTCCGGAGATCGTTTTCCGATGTCAGACGGTGAAGGTGCCTTTTTTGCAACAGGGATCAGCCTTATCACCCACATGAAAAATCCCCATGCACCCACGGTTCACATGAATATTCGTTATATCGAAACCGAAAAGCGGCGGTGGCTAGGCGGCGGTTATGATCTAACCCCAATGGGATTTCCCTATGAAGAAGACACCAACCATTTTCATCGTATCGCGAAAGCCTCATTAGATCCGGAGCTTTATGAACAATTTTCCCAACAAGCTCGGGAATATTTTTATATCCCTCATCGGAAAAAAGAACGGGGGGTAGGCGGTATTTTCTTCGACCATTACAATACCGAAGACCCTCAAAAAGACTTTTCCATGTGGAAATCTGTCGGAGATAACTTTTTAGAGGCGATTATCCCCATTTATCAACGAACCATTTCCATCCCCTATACCCTCGAACAAAAACAAAAACAATTAGAAATGCGCTCCCATTACGTCGAATTCAATCTTCTTTACGACAGAGGAACAAAATTCGGATTTCTTTCGGGGGGTAATCCAGAAGCAATTTTATGCTCAATGCCGCCAATGGCTGCATGGTAAAATTTGAAATTAACATTGGAATAGATTATGAGTAAAACTTCGTCAATAGCACGGAGGTTATTATATGTCTGCAGCAGATTCCCCACGGACGTCTTTGTTAACAGAAGCGTTAAAATCATCAGTCGGGTCCCCCACCGTTGATTTATTAGATCTGAATTTCCCTACCGAAGATAGCGAAAAAGTTGATGCGCAGTGGCGCATTCGACAAGAAACTCAAGAATTACAAGTAGCCTCTTCGATGTCCCCCGTTGATTCTTCCACAGGAAAATCCATAAGGGTAGAAAAAATGAGCGCTGTTGCCATATTCGCCTGTCTCGTGTTATTTCCCCCAGGTTCTCGAATTTGGATCAATACCGATGGCACCCTCGACATTTTGGAAGCATCTGAGGAGAGTTGGGGGCTAAAAGCCGCTGTGAGTTTCGTCTATAATGGAGCTATCAGACAGCTGTATGGGCAAAATGGAGATCAGCTTGCATGCCTTTATGAACCTATTAAGGATGCATGTGAACATTACCAAATGCAAGACGAGAATATTAGAACGACATTCCTCCACGCCCATCAAGGAATTTCCGATTTACTCAGCATCTACATAGGAAAAAAACAATGGACAACAGAGAGATCCTTAAAAAACATTCAGGAATTAATTGGTGAACACTTATACCCCAATGGAGCCAGTCATCATTCTCAGACATCCCCAAAACTAACAACCCGCGCGCAGCACTCCACACCAAATTCACCCACACTCCGTTCGATGCCTATTCCAATCCCCCTCAAAAAAACAGACGACCCGACCGGAACCTTTATTGCGGTGATGAATAGCAGATCGCCGGCTTCCTCTTCGTCAAAAATAAATAAAGATAAATTTTACTGGACTTCTGACCATTGTCAAGTCTTTGCTGAGACCCTTATAAAAGCTATAAGTAAAAAACAAAACCAACAAAACATCTCCGAAGAAAGAAAATTATTGTTGTCGATTATCAAAAACAACTGCGAATTTTACGCTCGCTTAAACAAATAGAACATATGAGCAACCCGAAAAAACTCACTCTAATCGACAAATTAAAAAGATTTGACTACGCCCTTGCTCTCAAAATGGGAGTGACTGCTTCGCTGAGTTTTTATGCCGGTCAGAACTTAGTTCTATTCACACACCGCCCCGATGTTTTGATTAGCGGCCTTTGGTGTGTATTAACCGCGGTTGTGGTCATCAGATCAAACCTTGGGGGGACTAATGAAGCGGCTTTTTACCGTTTTCTGGGAATAGTAATTGGATCGGCTTTTGGGGGAGTTTTTGCCTATTACTTAGGTTCTACGGGATTTTCTTTAGGTATCGGAGTCTTCTTTACAGCCATGGCCTGCTTACTTATTAACATCAAGGAGAGCATCCTCATTGCATCTCTTTCGGTAGCTGTGATTATGGTGATGAATGGGATATATCCGGAACATAACCCCTGGATGTTTAGCTTATTTCGTCTTATCGATTCTACCGTAGGAATCCTAATCGCGGTTTTTGTTTCTTATTTTTTATTTCCTAAGCAAGCGGAAGAAGATATTCACTTAAATTTAGCTAAAGTACTTTCCGCTCTTGGAAAACTGTTTCAACTCTCGTTAGAAGGAGGTGAACACATCGAAATGCACAGGCTTGCGGCGGACCAAATTAAACTAGAAGTGGATAAGCTGATGATTGACGCTCGAAAAAATTTTGAGCAATCCAAGCTAGAGCTATTTTCCAAAGGGGACGACCAGCAGGAGTGGTCTTTGATCTTAAATTCTATCGACAGGATTTATGAAGGCATTCTAGCGATTCGATCGGTCTATCAATATAATATGACAAAAATTTTTGATGATAACCTTTCCAATCAACTGGAAAAATATCGGGATCAAACGACTATCGCATTCGATTCTTTAGTTCAGCAACTTGAAAACCACCTAAGCTCAAAAATTTCCTATCCTTTTGCGGAAGAATCAAACGCGTTGGATGCCCTAAATACTGAACTTGTCCGGTTTCGATCCACCCGTTCCACAAGACGTTTTGAGCTTGAAGACGTGGAAAACTTCTATTTTTTCTTCCATAGCTTAAGAACTATTGGCGAAGAGCTTCAGCGGATCGAGACACATCTTACGAGTTAAACGAGTTTAATGTAATCGAGAGGGTTCTCTTAAAAGGGGTACTTCAAAATCATTCGAAATCGAGTCTATCACGGTATTTTCGTCATCAACGGCTTGATAGGTCACTTTTGAGCTCTCCACCTCCACATGAATGATGTTGCGCTTTTGCGCGCTTTCAGCGATGTACCAACGATCACTCTTGGGTTTACGCGGTTTTTTTACACCCCAGGCACCATCTCCAAAGTAGACAACTCCGTTCGGATCTTCCTTACCGTTTCGAATAGGGACTGTACGCTTATAAGCGTGATCATGATGTTCAAAGGCAGCCCTTATTCCGAAAGCTTCAAATAATGGAACCCAATGCTGTCGAACGGCCGCTGATTGTTTATACTGATAGTTACGTACCGAAGGATAGGCAGGAACATGATAAAAGGCAAACTTATGCTGGACATCCCGGCGATCCCGCAGGGTATGATAAAGCCACCCTGATTGAGTACCGCCGATAGGGGCTGTATGACCCGAATCCAAGGCGATGATAGAAAGAGCGGTTCCTATATCGACCGTTCGGTAGACCGTGGGGCTATCCCCAACAAAAAGGAGGTAAAACATTTTAGCCTCTTCTTTCGTCTGGTGGAAGCCGCCATCCACATCATGATTCCCAATTGTTGTGAAAAGGGGGATTTTGTTGCCATCTTGAGTGATCATATCGTCACTCCAAGCTCGAATCCATTCTATCCAACGCACTCTTCTGCTTTGGCGCAGATGAAGTTTTGCGAGGACTTCCTCTGACCAATAAAGTAGCTTTCCCGGGAGAAACGAGGCTTTAGAGGCCGTATAGGCAATATCCCCCCCTAACAACGCAAAATGGGGATGCTTGCCTGCGGCGACCTTATTCATTTTTCGAACAATATCGATCGTGTCGTGATAGATATCTCCACCTACAACAAAAGAAACTGGCGCGTTTGGGGTATTGGGAAGGGTTTTGAAACGATAAGCTTCCCCCACTCTTTTTAATTGAAAAAGATAAGTTGTATCCGGCTTTAATCCTTCCAAAACCACTCTGTGAACATAAAGCGTATGAGGCCCGGGAAGAACCTGCTTAGTTCCTTTTACTTTATACCATTCGTTTGCGGCCTCTTCCGAAAAAACCAAGTATGAACTTGTCTGTTCATCTGTTGTAATCCACTGGATTGCCATACGTTCTTCCGGATGGTTTTCCAATAGGGTATAAACGGCTAGAGGCTGCCATCCGTTCAGGGAACAAACAGCAAAAAGGAATAATATCAGTAAATGGCGCATATTTTTTCTTTGGGGATCCTATTTATTTTACGCTTGTTGCCGTACTAAATGTTCGGCCAATTTTTCTAAGACTCGGTTACTTCTTGAGATGAATTCATTCAGCCCGCTAGGATCCATCTCTCTTTGTGAAAGAAGAGCCAGCTCGAATGTTTCTTTTACAAGGTCAGTAGCTAGATCTGGATTAATTTGATCGAGTTTTCGGATCGATTCCATCAGTTTACTGTTTGTATTAACGACAAATGTTTTTTTGCCGAACAGGTTAGGGTCCATTCCCTTAGAATCCATTCTTAGCATATAATCACGGAAACGACGTTGTTGTTCATCGATGATGATGACACCCGGAGTCGAATCGAGCACTAAACTTTTGGCTTCAACTTCAACCTGATCCATTCCCAGTTTACCCTTAATAAAATCGACTAGGTGAGCGGCATCGGTGCGTCCATCGGCATCGACCACGACTTTTTCTCTGGCACTATCTACAAGAGCTTCGTCAATGCCTGAATCGACGCGGCAAAACTTAACGTTGGACAATTTTCTTTCCAGGAAGTCGATGAGATAGGCATCGATCGGGGAATCCGCAATAATGTATTCAATTCCTTTTGCCTTGAGAGCATCGCTAAAATGCGTTCCATGCTGCTCATCTCGTGTATAGTAGATCTTATCTTTGATTTTATCGCCGTTGCGCTCTAGGTAGTCTTCGATGGTTGTCCATTCTCCAAGCGAATTACGCCAAACCAAAAATTCCTTACTTCTTTCATAAAATTTTTCATCTTCAATACAGCCAAATTTAACAATCACAGAAACATCTTTCCAACACTCAAGGAAACGGGGTTTTTCATTTCTATACAAGACTCCTAAGCTATCAGAGACTTTTTTGGAAATATGACTGGAGAGCTGTCTTACGGTACGATCCATCTGGAGGTAGCTTCTAGAAACGTTTAATGGAATATCCGGACTATCGATCACCCCTTTTAAGGCCATTAAATAATTAGGAATCACATCTTTGCAGTTGTCTGAAACAAATACACGATTGCAGTAGAGTTTCACGCTGTTTTTATTAAAATCAAAATCTTGCTTGATTCTTGGAAAGTAAAGAATCCCCTTCAAGTGGAATGGATAATCCACATTTAGATGAATCCAGAAAAGAGGATCTCCATCCATAGGATATAAGTGATGGTAGAAGTTTTTATAATCTTCATCAGTGCACTCAGAGATCGGTTTCACCCAAAGCGGTTCTTCTTCGTTGATTCGTTGACCATTTAGGGAAATAGGATAGGGTAAAAAAGAGCAGTATTGATTTAGGATTTCCCGAACTTTGCTTTCTTCTAAAAATTCGTCGTTGTCTTTGCTGACATGAAGGATAATTTCGGTCCCTCTCTCAGTTCTTGTTCCTTTATCGATTGTATACTGGGAAGACCCATCACAGGACCAAAAGACTGACTCGGCATCGGGCTTATAGGAAAGTGTGTTCAATTCGACTTTATCGGCTGCCATATAGGCGGAATAAAACCCCAATCCAAAGTGGCCGATGATCTGGTCTTTTTCATCATTGGATTTATATTTTTCGACAAATTCCTCAGCGCCTGAAAAAGCGATTTGGGCAATATATTTCTGTACTTCTTCAGCGGTCATGCCGATTCCTGTATCGGAAAAAACAAGGGTATGAGCTTCTTTATTGATGGTGATATCGATTTTAAAATCTTCGTCTTTGCACTGCAACTCCCCACGATCACGAAGGATCTTGGTCTTATAGATGGCATCACAAGCATTTGAAACTAACTCTCTTATGAAAATATCGCGATCGGAATACAACGCTTTTTTGATAATCGGTAAAATATTTTCACTGTGGATTTCTAAATTTTTCGTAACCATGATTGAATTCCCCTATTAGTTTTGTATAGAGATCGATTTTAACCAATTTTACCGTTCCGGTCAAGGATTCGCCCCACTCTTTAATGGCTGGCAGGGAATAGCCTCTAAGGCTGAAAAAAAATCAAAATCAAACGGGTTCTAATTTTTTCACAGCCTCTCTGAAATTAGAACCGTTGAGGTAGAAATTAAATTTAAATAGCATTATACATAAAAGAAGGAACGCGCAGGCGGAAAATCAAGGGGAACCATCATGAATCAGCTTAACATCTTCGCTGAGGCGCAAGCATTTGGATTCGATCCAATACTTACTCTTTATGCTATTGCAGCCTTTGTCATTATTGGCGTTGGCCTAGCAGGAATGATTCTTTATACAAAAGCGAAGCTAATCACATCTAACCTCAGCACCATCGAAATTAATGATGACCCTACACTGACCCGTGTGGTTTTGGGAGGCGGCACCTTATTAAACGCGTTAACATCCAGCGGAATTCCCATTCCCAGCCCCTGCGGAGGAAAAGCAACTTGTAAACAATGCCGCGTGGATATTGTAGATGGGGCAAGCGAACCTCTTGAAACTGATAAAGCAACCTTTACCAAAAAAGAACTCAAAGAAGGATGGAGGCTTTCATGTCAGACTAAAGTCAAAGGCGACATGAAACTTCATATAGAAATGCATGACACCCACTCCTGGGATTGTAAGGTTATCAGCAACAACAACGTGGCCACATTTATTAAAGAACTGATCGTCGAGCTTCCCGTGGGTGAAGAAGTTCTTTATAAGTCCGGAGGCTACCTGCAATTTCATGTTCCTCCCTTTAAAACCAATACGGATGAGTGGAAACAAACCATGGATCCCAAGTACTATGCCGATTGGGAAAAATTTGGTTTATTTGGTCGTGAAGTGGATTTTAGCGGTCTTCCTACCGGAACATCTGAAATTATCCGCGCCTACTCTATGGCCTCTTATCCTGCCGAAGGGAGAACTCTTCGATTCAATATCAGGATTGCAACTCCTCCATTTGTCGGAGGTAAGCTTGCCGAAAATATTCCTTGGGGAATTTGCTCGACCTACACCTTTGGATTAAAACCCGGGGATACCGTACACCTTTCGGGACCATACGGAGAATCCTTCATGGTGAATGACAACAGCGAACTGGTTTTCCTCATTGGAGGCGCCGGATCATCCTTTGGGCGAAGTCATATTCTTCATTTATTCAACACAGAGAATACCAAAAGAAAAGTGACAATGTGGTACGGCGCCCGTTCGATTAAGGAAAACATCTACCAGGATGAATATGAGGAACTGGAGAAGCGCCACCCAAACTTCAAGTATAATCTAGTTCTTTCCGAACCTCTTCCTGATGATATTGAAGCTGGATGGCCTGTCAAAGATCCTATCAAAACAAATTACCTGTTCAAAGCTTTTGAAATAGGACAACTTAAAGGGATGGAAGCGCCCGAAGAGTGTCATTTCTATGTGTGCGGTCCGCCACTTCACAACAAGAGCGTATTAAAACTGCTTGACGATTATGGGGTTCCAAGGGAAAATATCATCCTCGACGACTTTGGAAGCTGAAAAAACAATGAAAATCTCTGTAGCTCAAATCAACCCCATTATGGGGGATCTTTTCGGCAATACCGAAAAGATCCTTTCTGCTTTAGAAGAAGGAAAAGCGCAGGGGGCGCAGTTAGTTCTTTTTCCTGAATCAGCTATCACAGGCTACCCGGTAGATGATTTTCTCCTTTTATCTGAATTTATTCAAAAGACTGAAGAAGCCCTGCAGACGATTATCCCACATACTCAAGGGATTTGCGCGGTCATCGGTCTTCCTACAAAACATCAGACAATCAATGAAAAACCCCTGTACAACAGCGCGGCAATCATTATTGATAGAAAGCTCATCGGATACCAACATAAAATCCTACTTCCCGAGTACGACGTTTTCAACGAAAGACGCTACTTTGAACCCGGAACTGAATTACAGACGTGGGACATTTTTGGGGAACGTGTAGCGATCACCATCTGCGAGGATATCTGGGAAGGATGCGAAGAGGTCAAAGAATCCAAATACGCTAAAAACATTCTAGATGAGCTTCAAAAGCAAAAACCCGATCTTTTCTTGAATCTATCCGCCTCCCCCTACCACCTTAACAAAGTCAATACTCGAATCAACCTCTGTAAAAAAGCAGCCTTTACGCTTAATTGCCCCGTAGTCCTTTGCAACCAGGTTGGAGGTAATGATAGCCTCATTTTCGATGGCCACAGCATCGCTATGGATTGTCATGGAGAGCTTCAACACTTAGGTTTAGGCTTCAAAGAAGACCAATTTCTTTTCGATACAAAAACCGAATCGCAACCCATCCACTATATTTTTGACTCAAACTCAGAGCTGAATAACGCTCTTGTGCTGGGGCTAAAAGATTATTGCAGAAAGTCTAACATCTCAAAAGCATGCCTGGGATTATCCGGGGGGATCGATTCCGCTTTAGTTGCCTGCATAGCTGTAGAGGCTTTAGGTTCCGAAAATGTTTTAGGGGTCCTCATGCCCTCTAGATATTCCTCCCAAGGCAGTCTTGACGACGCCTACGCTCTAGCAAAAAAGTTAAAGCTGAAAACAAAGGAAATCGGAATCGAATCCACATTCGCCGCTTATTTAGACCTTTTAACCCCTCACTTCGAGAATGCTCCGGCAAATATCACCGAAGAAAACCTTCAAGCACGTATACGTGGAATGATTTTGATGGCTCTTTCAAATAAATTCGGATCAATCGTGCTGGCCACAGGGAATAAAAGCGAAATCGCAATGGGCTATTGTACTCTTTATGGGGATCTTTGCGGAGGTCTTGCCATTATTAGCGACCTTACAAAAACACAGGTGTACCAACTGGCTGAGTGGATTAACAGGAATGGTGAAATCATTCCTCAAAACACCATTCACAAACCCCCTTCCGCAGAACTTCGTCCCGATCAAAAAGACTCTGACACACTTCCCGACTATCAAGTCCTTGATCAAATTCTACAAGCCTATATTGTAAACTACTTGTCAGAAGATCAAATTGTTAAAAAATTTGGGTTTTCTGAAGAACTCGTCAACGAGGTGATCCGCAAAATCCATCAAAATGAATTCAAAAGACGTCAAGCTCCCCCCGGGCTTCGCGTTTCAACCAAAGCCTTTACAACAGGCAGAAAATTTCCTATAGTCCAACATTACACCTAATCAAGTGGAGGGTTATGAGCGCGTCAGGAAGTGTTTTAAAGCCCCCCTTAACGAATGAATTAGATTCCCCTCCACACTGGTTATTATTGCTCAAAGAAGAAGAAAGGGAGAGATTCAAATTTCTAATCCCCTGTATTTTTACGGAATTGACCGAAAAACAAAAACTTACCACCAGAAAATACTTTCCACTCATTCTTCCTCTTCCGGAAAAAGAGAGGTCGGAGAGTCTTGAAAACACCCCAACAGATTTACAAAGCAGCGCGGTGGAGCCTGAAACCATCTATATCTATTTCCATAGCCTGAAGCTTTTAGGAATAGAACCTTCTCAAATCCCGGACAAATACGACAACGCACGCCTCTATAACATCGTTAACCTTGCGTTAAAAAACCTCACACACACACAAAAGGTTACTTTAACATCTTTTCACCCCATTTTCATTCATACCATCATGGCTCTGCAGGAAATTAAATTACATCCCACAGAAACATACCTTAACTGCCCCCCCTGCACCAAGCAAAACATCACTAAAGTCGTTCATGATAATTTTTCCTTTATGGAGAAGTTTGGTAAGAAAAATCTGAAAATGCCTTCATCATTTAAAACGATTAGGCTCACGGCCTACATGTTAAAGCGGAAATCGGGATACCAATTAGTCATCGATCAAAATGAGCAAGTTGGCAGAGGAACCTATTCACACGCAGTAAAAGCGTTTGATTGTAATACGGGCCGTTCCATTATTTTGAAAAAACCAAAACTGGGTAGCTGTATCACTAATGCACGAATTATTCGCGAGGTGCTAAACCATCGCGAAAAAGAAATCATGATTCAAAAATTGCTTTATGGTGGGGATTTAAAAGATGCGATTCATCCCGGAATCGTTTCTAAATTACTTGCCCGTTTCTTCAATGATTCAATGGTACCTTATTACGAGACCCTTGAAGAACGTTATTTAGGTAATCTTGAAGATGTTCTTTTCAATACTCACAAAGGAAGCCCTTATAAATCCCATTTTACCTTAAATCAAATGATCAAAGGGTTTAAACAGCTTATCCAAGGGCTGATCGTTCTTAAATCCCTTAGAATCCTCCATGGCGACATTAAGAGCGACAATATCTATTTTAAAATCAATGAAGGAGGCCTGAATTTTTATTTAGGTGACTTTGGTGGAAGCGATACAGAAGAAACAGTCAATATTGAAGACAAAAACTATTTGGGAACAATTTCTGCACCGATTAGCATCAATCCTAGAGATCATGAACAAATGAAAATAGCTGCGAAAAAAAATGATAAGGAGATGTGGCTGAGGATCCATTACGCAAAGGATCTTACCGGGATTGGACTATCCATGTTTGAACTTATCACAAATAACCCCTTTGAATATGACAAGGGGCTTTTCAAAGACCACAATCTTAATTTATCATTTGCCACACCGACATTTATCAAAAACGAGTTGCGCTCTCAGGGGTTTGATCACGAGAGACTTGTAGAGCTATTCACTAAGATGCTTCATAATGAATGGGAACAAAGGCCTTCTCTTGAGGAGGTCTTGCATGACTTGGAAAACATTGAATAATTGCCTGTTTTAGCTGATCTCTTTCTGTATTAGGCAAATAATGACTTCTAAGCTGCATCTGGTCGACAACTTCCTTTGACTTAATCATCCGGAAAAGCCAATCCCAATTCGGCGGTGTCAAAGAAATCGTTCCTTGGTGCAAAAAACCATACCTGGTTCTTCTTTGCGCTCCCCCGGAAACTTTTGAAGAACCGCACATAACATCTAATACAGTTGGTTTTGCCATGCAGAATCTATCTAAAGAATCCCCTCCCTCTTCTGAAGTTTCTAAAAGCTCTAGCGTCTCTTCGGAGACGCTCTGCAATGCTTTCACAATTCTCCGATTGATGAAGCAGTAGTTTTTTAAAGTATCCGAGGTGTAAAACAGAGAATCTTTGGGAACCAAAATTGAAAAAGTAAAATCGGTAAAATGGGAAATCACACCGCCTCCGGTAGGTCTTCGGGCGATATCGACCCCCAACTGTTCCGCTTCCGTTAGATGAAGTAAATCTTCCGGATTCACAAAATGCCCATAAGTAAGACTTGGCGACTTCCATTCGTAAAAGCGAAGTATATGCCTTGGATGGGTTTTAAGGCTCGCTAACAGCTCTGCATCCCTATCCATATTTTCTTTCGCGGAACATACCCCTGAATCGATCAACTCCCAAGACTCTTCTGTCATCATTTATTCATCCTGTTCGTTGTCCAAATTTTTCTTGATGAAGCATTAAAATTGCAACAATAGAACGTCCCAACATTAAAAACGCGCTGATCGCTGTATTTGGGTGGAGAGCGCAAGTGGCAAGAAGGACGTAGTCGGTTATCATTATTCCTATGCGGTTCCTTGCAGAGGTCAACTTTACGTCTATCAATGTCTCTAAGGACAAGTTGGGTTCATCCCGTAGCCTTTGATGATCCCAGGGACTTAACTGGGCATGAACCCATAATTGACGATCGGGCATTGTCCCCTTGCTAAGCCTTCTATTCACGATGTAATCAGTAAGCTGGGAGATTGCTGATAAAGCCAAAGAAGAGACAGCGAGTGGACGAATCGCTAAATAAAACGCGGCCATCCAGTGAGTATAACCCAGTACCGCGGCCACTGACACGACGAAGCCTCCGGCGACTAATAGAATATCTATCGATTGATACGCTACTTTTGCGGCGGTTAATGTCATTCCGATAAATTTTCTGTGTTGATAAAAGGTCGATAAATCATGCATACCCTTCCTGAGTTCCCTAAGAGAAAGGTTTAGATAAATCACCCCAGTGTAGCTTAGCCCAGCCTGAGACAAGTGAGCAATTCGCGGAGGAAATCCACGGAAGATTTTTTGAGCAAATACATTCGTATAGAGAGCTAATCTCCCGTATGCGGAAATCAAGTCGCTATGGTGGTGATAAAATCTAGCAGTCTTATTGCAGCAAGAGCGGATGTAAGTTGTCGGAAAGGCGATCCCCATAAACGTAACCTGAGCTTTTTAGATAGTATGTAAGCGGGTCTGTATCTTTTTGAACATAAACGCTCTGTCGGCTGCCATACACAACCATAAGCATGCTTTGTCCGCGGGCCAGGGTGAGTTGTTCGTAGGGAATTACTGTATCGGGTTTTACAAAAACGATATTTCCAGCTTCCTTTGGAAAAAAAGAGGTTTCGTCTTCGGTAATAGCCGATTCGAGAGCAATAAAAGCACCCGCAAGGACTCCTTGAACCGAAGTGAGCTCTTCAAAAGTAATGGGATTTTTAAATTCTAAACCGGGTGGAATCCATTGATCTAAGCAGAGTCGGATAGGCCGTTGACGAACAAGTCCGGAAGCTATCTTCGCTAAATTAAGGTGAACCACCTGTTTTCGTATTTCTTGCTCCTCTCGCCATAAATCACGTCCGGCAAGGAAAAGATCCTGGGGTTTTTCAAGTGAAAGTCTTTCCGGCAGCTTATTTAGACGATTTGCCACAAGCCGTCGCGCTGCTTTTGAAAGAATGTGGATTCTCTGCTGGGAGATCAATCCTTCAAATTCAATAAAACCGTTTAGGTCAAAATAATCGTGATGTTCTTTAGCAAGGGCGAATTTCATCTCTTTTATTTCCTCGTTGTTCGAGGGATTTTAGCAGAACGGGGACTTAAATGTCACCTAAATTGCCACCCCTATTGGTTTAATTTCGTCCAAAAACTGACAAATCCGTGCCACATGTAATACTCTTTACTTAAAGAAGGGGGGAATTCTAGTGAACGCAAAAACACAACGCATCAACGTCACACTTGATGCCGATGAAGCTCTGATCTGAATTGTTTTTTAGTTTACCTGGGCTAAACGAACTCGCTCCCCCAAAAAAACCCAACATATTTACTTGAATTAGAGGTTATGCTATAATATAATAAAACAATTATTAAAACTAAACTTTTATTAGGTATAAAGATGAGCGCAGCTTCTAGCAGCTTTGACAACACTGAAAGAACCTCGGCTTATTCTCCCGAAAAATATTATCGACCTGATATTAAAAAAACAAAAAATGGATCTCCTCGGGTTTCCCTAAGATTAGGTGGGAAAAAGAATGGAAATTTCATCTATCAATTTAAAAACACTATTACCGGTGAGATTTATATTGGTGAATCAAGAAAATTAAACAGCAGAGTTTCAGCTCATATTTCCACAGCAAATAAGTCTGGAAAACCCTCAGCGAAAGTGACTTCTCAAAGACTTTACAACGCCATTAAAGCTAATCCGAGCCACTTTGTTTTTGGAATTTTACAAGTAGACGGATCCCCCCGTAAAATGGAAGTTGCCGCAATTAATCATTATAAAAATATTGTTCACAGAGAACTTTACAACTGCAATCGCGGCGGCGGCGGACCACGCGGGAAAACCGATCAAGAAAACTCTCCGCCTATCAACACTAATACGACTCAACCCCTCATGAATTTAGAAGAACTTCCACCCAAGTCTCTCCTTGACGATTTCGAAAAACTTTCCTAATACACTCTCATAGTGACGAAAAATTAGGTTTTCCCGTAATCTGACCTCATGTTTAATTCAATAG
>CAZENM010000061.1:0-14876 GCA_964513575.1 uncultured bacterium
TTGTTGGTGAAAAGCAGCAATCCACAGAGGGGTTACTCCTCGATTTGGTCCTTCAAGAGGTGTTGCGCTAATGTCGGCTTTTGAAGGCTTTTCGAGCAACGACCGTACCAAAGCCCATTGTTGGTGATGAGCAGCCATCCACAGAGGGGTTACTCCTCGATTTGGTCCTTCGTTGATGGTTGCGTTAATGTTTGGGTTAGGATCTTTATCGAGCATCATTCGTGCCAAATCGTACTTTTTACATACTATCATTACCACAAAAATGTTTATTTTGTGATCCTTAAAAACGATCGTTTCATTTACTGAGATAATTTCATTGGCTTCAGTAAGTGCTTGGATTTCCGACCATTGTTGATTTGAAACAGCTTGAGCAAGTGGTGATTGAGGTTCTGCGATTGTGTTTATCTGAATAGAGGAAGAGCTACTTGTAGAGGTCTGCTGGTCATCAAAAAGTGTAGTAGCTACCGAAGTCGTTTTTTCGGTCAGAGAAGGATCCTCCCTCGTGGTTCGTTGTCTTTTTGGGGTCGATTCGCCTTCAGGTAGTGTAGGATTTAAATTTCTCGGTGGGGATGGAGGTATATTATTAAAATTCATAAAAGCCTGGTTTTTTTATGGTTTAAATAAAACATTTTAGTGTAGTTAGGTTTAAATGTAAACGTAAATGTAAGGATGGTGTTGTTTTTTTAACTAATATTTATTAATTACATGTGCGAACGCATATTCTAGTAGATAAACAAAAAAATCGAACCCTTAATTCTTCCAATGGGTTGATGGACCTAAGTCCGGAGCTCTCGATTCGCCCATTTTTTTGGCGTTTTTCTTGCCTACGAATCTTGATGGGAAATTCATTTCACGGAAGACTTTTAGGTTCGAATATTAAGCCAAAGCTCTCCGGACAGCCTCATCAATGACTGTTTGGTTCAGCGGATTGGGATAAATGTTCTTTCCTATTTCATTAATAATTTGTTGGTGACGATCCCTAAGGCTATCAATGGGATAGTTCTCGAGGGTGTTTCTGATGCAAGCTCGCGCGTCTTTGACTTGCATGGGTTTCAATGACATCAGCGGGTTATTGTTCCAGCGAAACTGCCTAAAGGCTAGCAAACTCATTTTTCTCAAAAACTTTTCTGGCAATAGCCGGCTGCTATTTAGAGCTTGCTTAGTGACGATGCTTAAAAGCTTTTTCTGTGACAGATTGCGGAGCTCCGGTATTGCGCTATAAACAGCCCGTAGTGAAATGTTGACCCTTAACTCGGTTGGTAGGCTATATAAACCTTTTCCATCGTGAGTCCAATCGTTGAGCAGAATTTTAGTGGCCGGTGTAAACCCCTTTTTTAATTTGGATCTTAGGGTTGAAATTTCTTCAAGATAGCTTGCAGGTGATTCAGAAGTGTCAACTTTTAGTAATAGACAATAATAAATGAGCGTTGTTCTTAATGGTGTTTTTTCACTTGCTAGAATTTCTGCAAATACTTTTTTCAAGCTGTCTTGAGTCGGCCCTTTATTACCTTTTACACCTAAATATTTTTCGATCATTATCCGCGCCAAATCCCATTTTTTGTCATTAGCAGCATACATGAGTGGGGTTATTCCGCGATTTGGTCCCTCGGCAGGAGCTACGTTAATGTCAGCGTTAGGATGTTTTTCGAGCATTAACCGCACCAAATCCCATTGTTGGTCATTAGCGGCATACAACAGTGGCGTTATTCCACAATTTTCTCCCTCTGCAGGAACTACGTTAATGTCAGCGTTAGGATGTTTTTCGAGCATCAACCGCACCAAATCCCATTGTTTGTTATTAGCAGCGTACAAGAGTGGTGTTATCCCGCGATTTAGACCCTCAGGGCGAGTTACGTTAATGTCGACGTTAGGGTGTTTTTCGAGGAATAACCGCGCTAAATCCCATTTTCCGTCTCTAGCAGCTAACCACAACAAGGTTATTCCTCGATTTTGTCCCTCAGCAGGAGTAGTGTTAATGTCGGTGATAGGCTGTTTTTCGAGCATCGACTGTACCAAATCCCATTGTTTGTCATAAGCAGCCCACCACATAGGAGTTATTCCGCGATTTGATCCCTCTGCAATAGCTGCGTTAATGTTGGCTTCTGAATGTGTTTCGAGCATCGACCATGCCAAATCCCACTGTTGGCAATAAACAACCAGCCACAGAGGAGTTAATCCGCGATATGGTCCCCTAGTTGGAGCTGCGTTAATATCTGCGTTAGGGTGTTTTTCGAGGAATAACCGCGCTAAATCCCATTGTTGGTGATGAGTGGTCCACCATAGGGGAGTAATTCCGTGATTTGGTCCTTTGCTAACAGTTGCGTTTATGTCACCTTTAGAATGTTTTTCGAGCATCGACTGTACCAAACCCCATTGTTGGTGATTAGCAGCCATCCACAGAGGAGTTATTCCGTGATTTGTTCCTTTACTGGCAGTTGCATTGATGTCGGGGTTAGGATCTTTATCGAGCATCGACTGTACCAAATCCCATTGTAGGTGATTAGCAGCCATCCACAGAGGAGTAATTCCGTGATTTGGTCCTTTGCTAACAGTTGCGTTTATGTCGGTTTTAGAAGTTTTTTTGAGCATCGACTGTACCAAACCCCATTGTTGGTGATTAGCAGCCATCCACAGGGGTGTTATTCCGTGATACGTTTCTTCTT
Organism: uncultured bacterium; assembly: GCA_964513575.1. GTDB lineage: Bacteria > Chlamydiota > Chlamydiia > Chlamydiales > Parachlamydiaceae > CAMFKA01. The sequence goes on from CAZENM010000061.1 coordinate 2,664, forward strand.
TGGCGGTTGAAGTTATGTCGGGGTTAGGGTCTTTATTGAGCATCGACTGAGCCAAATCGTACTTTTTACAATTTATCATTGGCAACAAAATGTTTACTCTTAGACCGTTATAAACGATCATTTCATTTACTGAAATAATTTTATTAGCTTCAATAAGAGTTTGGACTTCCCCCCATTGTTTGTTTGATACGGCCTGAGCAAGTGATGATTGGGGTTCTGCGATTGTGTTGATCTGAATAGAGGAAGAGCTGCTTGTAGAGGCCTGTTGGTCATCAAAAAGTGTATTAGCTACTATGGAGGTTTTTTCAGTCAGAGAAGGGTCCTCCTTAGTTGACCGTTGTCTTTTAGGGGTCGATTCGCCTTCAGGTAGTGCTGAATTTATAGTTTTTTGTGGGGAAGGGGGGATGTTGTGAAAATTCATAAAAAGCCTGATTTTTAAGGTTTGAAGAAAAAATTCTAGTGTAAATCGTGTTTTAATGTAAGTGTAAATGTAATGTTAATGATTTTTTTTAACTGTGTTTATTAGATGCGTGTGTGAGCGCGTATTCTAGTAGATAAACAAAAAAGTCGAACCCATAATTCTTCCAACGGGTTGAATTCGCTAAGCCCGGAGCTTTTGGTTCGAATATTATATTAAACCAAAGCCCTGCAGATAGCCTCATGAATCACCCTTTTATTTAGGAGGATAGGGGTAATTTCCTTACCGATTTCTTGAATAATTTGTTGGTAACGATCTCTAACGCGATCAATGGGATAGTCTTCGAGGGTGTTTTTGATGCAAGCCCGCGCATCTTGAACTTGCAAGGGTTTTAACGACATCAGCGCGTTATTGTTCCAGCGAAACTCTCTAAAGGCTAGCAAGCTCATTTTTCTCAAAAACTTTTTATGTAATAGTCGGCTGCTATTTAGAGATTGTTTGGTGATGATGCTTAAAAGCTTTTTCTGTGGAAGATTGCGGAGCGCGGGTATTTCGTTATAAATAATTCGCAGTGAAATGTTGACCCTTAACTCGGTTGGTAGGCTATATAAACCTTTTCCATCGTGGTTCCAATTGTTGAGCAGAATCTCAGTGGCCGGTGTAAGCCCCTTTTTTAATTTGGATCTTAGCTCTGAAATGTCTTCAAGATAATTTTCAGGGGTGTCAAAAGTGTCAACTTCTAGTAGTAAACAATAATAAATGAGCGTTGTTCTTAACGGTGTTTTTTCACTCGCTAGAATCTGTGCAAACACTTTTTTCAAGTTGTCTTGAATTGGTCCATTATCTCTTTTTACGCCTAAATGTTTTTCGATCATTATCCGCACTAAATCCCATTGCGTGTTATTAGCAGCAAACAAGAGTGGGGTTATTCCGCGATTTGGTCCCTTAGCAGGAGCTACGTTAATATCGGCGTTAGGATGTTTTTCGAGCATTAACCGCACCAAATCCCACTGTTTGAAACAAGCAGCATATAATAGTGGAGTAAATCCGCTATCTTGTCCCCCAGGTAGAGCTGCGTTAATATCGGCTTTAGAATGTTTTTCGAACATTATCCGCACCAAATCCCACTGTTTGAAACAAGCAGCATATAATAGTGGAGTGAATCCTCGATCTGGTCCCTCAGCGAGAGCTACGTTAATATCGGGGTTAGGACATTTTTCGAGCATCGAACGCACTAAATCCCATTGTTTGTGATAAGCAGGATATAATAGAATAGTTATTCCGCGATTTGGTCCATAGGCAGGAGTTGCGTTAATATCAGGGTTAGGGTGTTTTTCCAACATTAACCGCACCAAATTCCACTGTTTGAAGTAAACAGCAAACCACAGAGGAGTCATTCCGCGACTTGCTCCCACGGCAACAGCTGCGTTAATGTCGGCATTAGAATGCTTTTCAAGCATCAACCGCACCAAATTCCACTGTTTGTATTTAGCAACCAACCAGAGAGGAGTTGTTCCGTGATTTGTTCCCTCAGCAGGAGTAGCGTTAATGTCGGCGTCAGGATCTTTATGGAGCATCAACTCGACCAAATCGAACTTTTTAAATCCTATCGTTAGCAGCAAAATGTTTGTTTTTTGGCCTTCAAAAACGATCGTTTCATTTACTGAAATAATTTCATTCGCTTCAATAAGTGTTTCGACTTCCGACCATTGTAAGTTTGATACAGCTAGAGCAAGTTGTGATTGGGGTTCTGCGGTTCTGGTAATCTGAATAGAGGACGAGCTGCTAGCGCAGGTTTGTTGATCATCAAAAAGTGTAATGGCTACCAAGGAGGTTTTTTCGGTTAGAGAAGGATCCTCGTTCGTTGTTTGATGTCTTCGTGGGCTTAATTCGCGATCAGCTAGTGTGAAGTTTATAGTTTTTGGTGGGGATGGGGGGATATTATTAAAACTCATAAAAAGCCTGTTTTTTTAGGTTTAAAAAAAGCACTTTAATATGATCGACTTTGAATGTAAATATGAACGTAAAAAGGATTGTTTTTTTACTGAATTTTGGCCCAACGCGAAAATGAGTATCTGGTTTAAGTAATCAATCCCCAATTTTATCGATTTACCTAGGTCGCTGCCAATGGTGTCAACTTAAGGTCTTATGTCGCCCTTACAGGGCTCTGAATGACTTTCTATCTTACCCAAGTCGAAGCGAGCGTCAGCGTGCAGAGGCATGGGTAAAGGGCGATATACAACCCAGAGCCCTGTAAGGGCGACATAAGCTCTTAAGTTGACACCATTTGAGCCGGGGAAGTGCAGAAAAAAAATGAGTTTTTTATAGTAGTCCCATTTGCCTACGCTCTGTGGCTGTGAAAAACTCTTTAACACCCACAAGGAGGTTTTCAGACACAATTTTATTCGATCACTTAATCTTCTCGAGTCCTTTTTTGATCTTCATTGACCACATCTTCAGACCTGTCTCTTTTTTCTCTTATCAATTGACTTTGTGAAACCGAAGGTGCCTCTACTCTATCCGCAAGCTCCAACATATAGGTGTAAGGATGATTTTGTTTTAATGCGTTCATATCCGATACATTTAGCGTTGCCGCTGATTCCGCCAGCACTTTCAATCTAAGATTGCACGCCAAATTATCCACCCGAGTTATGATCATGGGATCTGTAATATTTGCGTGGGGGCGCCATGATCGGAATGCCGAAATGATATTCTCTGGTTTGCTTCTATCAAATAACTGTTTGTAAAGATTTCCAAATATGGTCTTCGGTTGATAATTGCGAACATTTTGGAAAACTTCCGAGATAAACTCCCTGTTAATGTCAATGTTGCCTGAATGGTTATCAGTGAACATTAAAGGATTTTCGTTAAAACTAGGAAATTCTAGATCCTGGAGATTGCAGATAGATTCCGGTAGAGTGGTGAGTCGGTTTTTATCGAAGCAAAGTTCTGTTAACAATTGGAGATTGCCGATAGATTCAGGTAAGCTGGTCATGAAGTTTTTATCGAAGGAAAGTTCAGTTAGAGCATGGAGGTTGCCAATTGACTCCGGCAACGCGGCAAGTTGGTTATTATTCCCCCTAAGATTGGTTAGAGCTTGGAGATTACCGATAGATTCAGGCAAACTGGTGAGATGATTTTTATCCACCTCTAAATAGACTAAAGCTTGGAGCAGGCCAATTGAAACAGGTAAGTGGGTCAGCTGGTTATCTGCGACCTGAAGATCTGTTAAAGCACGAAGATTGCCGATAGAGTCCGGCAGGGTGGTGATTTTGTTCTTATCAATCTTAAGGTTTATTAGAGCTTGAAGGCTACCTATAGAGTCAGGTAAGCTGGCGAGTTGGTTATCATCCACCTGAAGATCTCTTAAAGCATGGAGGTCGCCAATGGAGTCCGGTAAGCTTGTTAGCTGGTTTTTAGAGAGTAAAAGCTCCACAAGATGACTAAAAAGACCAATCTCTGGCGGTACTGCCTTAAGAGAAAGGTTATCCAGCTCTAACGATCTTATCAATAGCAACTGCCCTAAGTTTTCAGGATTCCTTAACCAAGCCCTAATTTCTTCATGACCATTTGGTCCCGGAAGCCCCGCTAAATTGAACCGTTCGATTAAACGCTGACTCCAAATCTTTTCTAACGCCTCATTTTCATATTTAGTTAACAACGCACGCTGTAAATTTTTAAAATCTTCTTCGCAAATAAGGGTTTTCACCTCTAGCTCCGAACACTCTCCCTTTAAGCTATTGGTTAATTGGAGAAATAACAGATTAATTTTTGTTTCTACCGGTAGGTTTATTTTTTTTACTGCTCTACAGTATTCCAAATCAGTAGCAAGATCACTTGTTGAGCCCTCTTGGAATCCACCATTGGCAATACGGTATTGATTCTCGACACCTATCACGTGCTTAGAAATGTTTATAGGACCGTGGAACGGGTTACTTTTTAATTTATCCCATAATTGTAATAATTTGACAGCTGCAAAGGAGCTTGGTGTAACCCTAGTTTGAGTTATCGTCGGTAAGGCGGAAGGATGATCAAAAACATAAGCCCTTAACGCCAAATCTTTCAAAGAATTTATTCCTATTATAATTGACATCCCACCCCTTATCGTTTAATAAATTAAAACAATTATAACAGCAAATATACTTTTTAGCAAAACAAATCAAACACGCGAACTTAAGAGGTGATTCCGTAATTAAAATCCGGGGCATTTTAATTACGGAATCACCTCCTAACCAAAAAAAACCACTAAAAATCTTGTTCTAAAAAAAACAACAACCTCCCAACACAAAACCATTGATCTTAATCTTTATTTATGTTAAAATTAACCCTTAACAAAATTTATTTAACTACACTTAACAAGGTTTATAAAAAATGGGCTTTAAAACACAAAATACACCCTACTCCTATGACGGATCCCCTAAAACTTTGCCAATCAGCTCCCCTATCGCCGCGTCCTCCTCACAAGGCATTGCCACAAAAGTGTTACAAAACATTGCAGAAAGCCCCCTTCTAATGCTTTCCTCAAACCCCAGTATTTTTTTGACCCTCGGAGCCGCAAAAATGGCAGCCAAAGGAATTCTCGGTGTTAAAAACGCAATCGAAAAAGCTCCAATAGCCCTAAAAGCCGCAAGAGCTCGAGCAAACCCAAAATCACGCAAAATCGCCCTAGACTTTACCAATCATATTAAACAACAAGTCGGCACACAAGCCGACGCAGCAATTACCAATCTCAGATTAAGAGAGATGGCGATCAACACCCTCCAGGCATTGGAAGGCAATTTATCTCCGATCGAACTACACATCCTAACTGTAATGGAAAAAGTCGAAGGAATTGCCGCCAACACTTCCGGACGGGAAATTGGAGAAACACTTGATGTCGTCACTGACTTTTTAAAGCGGTACCATGAGGTTTATACACAACTTCTTGACAACGAATTTGCGTCAACTTCACGTGAAGAAGCTGCATGGGAAACTGCGATGGAAAACTTTTACCACCCCGCGCTTCGAACCGCGCCTTCCGATTCCGACGAAAACCCCTTGGTCGACTTTGCACATAATTTTGTTGAAAGAGCTAAAAATGTCGTCGTTGGTGAATTGAATGTTTTACCCGGTTTTCCGATCGTTCAAAATCTTCTCTTGGACAGAGGAATGCAAATCGTGAATAACGAAATCGAAAACAGGATCAATCAGCAAGTCGAAGGGCGAATCACTCCTCCGATAAAAGACCAAAAGCAACAGCAAGCTTACGCTGCTCTGCAAACAAAATTTACAGCCTTTTTAGGATGGATGCGAGCACATGGATTTCAAATTGAAACTCCGGAAGCCGGAGCGATTACCCCTAACCAACAAATCGTCTACGAAAAAATTGGTGGAAAACAAGTGGTGTTTTTCGCTGCGGATCGGGCTCGTGAATTAGGAATTTTGCCGGGAATGGAGCGAGCTTTGGCTACGCGGATCTGGAATAGAGGAAAAACTGAACAAGAACCCCTTGCCCACGAAATATCCCAACTCGTCAACGCTGTAAACGGTGAAGGATTCAACATCCAAGGTCATCAGCCTGTAAGCCTAATGATTAAAACAGTGATCAAAGCTGTTTTATCACAACCGTCCCGCATCTTCCGTGATCTATTATGCCGTCAGATTGCACGAATTCCTTACTTGGGAAGAATTTTAGCCCCACTCCTGCGAGCAATTCTTTGGGCAACCGACCTCACGCTAAAAGGAATGTACCATACAGCAAACTTTTTTGTAGGCCTTCCCTCTGCCGAAGTGATCTCGGATGAAATATCCAAAAACCTTCTACGGCACGTATACAACCCCGCATTAATGTCGGCCCCAATCCTGCTGATAGAGCGTGTTTTATCGATCCTCGATAGACCAATCCCCGCAGCAGATGCCGAAGGGATGAGCACCGTTCAGCGGCCGCAAGCTTTTATTGGAGAGCTTATTTTAGAGTTCTCAAACATGTTCAAGCTGTTGTGCCCATCGCTGTTCCAATTGAGAAACCCCAGATTTGTAAAAGCCTGTGCGCGTATGGCTCTTTGGACAACACGTAAGAGCATCGGTCTTATCGGGATCGCTACTGTTAATCCGATCTCCCGTAAAATCACATTATTTGCAGTCCGAATCTTTTCCCGGAACACCAATGCGGAAAAAAATAGACTTCTCGTCGAACGTTCAATGATCTGGATCCAAGGCTCAATGCTTACACTCCTAGGGAATAAAAGTAACTTAGGTGCGACACACTCGATTCTGAGCTCCGGATATAAAACGCTCGGAGAATTTGGAATCGTCTCTGAAGAGCAATCTCACTTTGAAAACGGCAACATCTCTTGGGCGCACCTCATCCACAACACAGCTTTGGCAGCAAGCCGCTTTTTTCTGACTCCGTCAAATTTTCAAGCCAAAATGAGATGTGATCTTTTAAGAGCAAAGCTCGATAAAGGAATCGCAGCGACACCTGAAGACCTGCAGCCGCTACAAGCAGTCTTAATGCCGGACTTTAACCGCACCATGGAATTACGCCTTGTTGCTGAACAAAACCTACAAACTGTCCAGGGAATTCCAACTATCGATTATTCGTCCCTGCTAGACAACCAATACAATCTTTGCGAAAGACTAAATCTTCCAGAGAATTGGAACGGTATCGCTGGTGTCATTAACGCGCTCAACGAGGCGCAAATTGAAAAAACCGGAGTCCCTGTAGCTGAATTAGTTCAAATTCAGAAGGCTATCACTGACACACAAGAAGAATTTGCAGCCTTAAGCAGGGTGGCATTAAAGTACGCCACTTCGAACACTGACAAACAGGCGTGGGTAGAACTCTATGCAAGAGTTAAACCTCTTGTTCGCCGACACAACAAACTAAAAGAAGAGCTTGTACATTGCTTCGGAAAAACTCATGCTGATCTTACCGCCAAAAGAGACACCTATATAAATCTCATAGCCGGTGATCAACAACCCGCAACAACTCGCGTGTTGATCGAAGAGTATTTGAAAGTGTTGAATATCGCCTCTTACTCCGGTTCCCATGAAGCGACTGAAAATGAACTAAAAACTCGACTGACCAACATCGACACACAATTGGCTGAAACAATCCGATCATGGCAATTTGAGCTCTTAAAAGCTCGAGGCAGCCATTCGGTTAGAGGAAGACTCCAGGAAAGAATCGAAAATTCCGTGAATGAAAATCAGGGAAGATTGGAAGCTATCCAGCTAGAAGCACATGAACAAGGTTTTTTTGGTGGAATATCTCGCTTTACTCCAATACCCGAGAAAGTCCCCACCGTCGAGCAGCTAATGGCGGGTGATGATGTACAATTCATCGAAGCCGTTGACCTGTACGTTCCGGAAGTTTTTGCTGCGGTCCGCAAAGAATACTTCGAGCTCATCACTCAGAAGTATCAAACTCAGCAACAGCTCTCAGAATTATACGACCGGACACACTCAAGACCCTTATTCCAAGATCCCGTGTGGATTTTAGAACAAAAAGGGGATAAATTCTTAGAGTTAGCAAGAAGACTGGCATAACCCACCATCATTTTCTTCTTGATTTTCCACCGAAAATCATGCATGAATCTGGTGTTTTATACTGAATAGGGGTGGCTATGCGTTCTCTCAATCTCGTCGTTTGTTTGGCCCTTGCAGCAGCCGGTAGCTGGTGGTTATGGGAAAATGAACACACTCGGAATCTTATCGCTCAGTATGTTGAGAACGGAGACTTCACCACCCTTGAAGCTCGTTATACCGTTGAGCAAATTATGGAGCAACGGCAAGCCGAACTGATCGGCAGCACCGCCCGCACCTACTACGCCACAGATCTTAAATTTCATCCCTATATCCTAATGGATGTTAAATACGCCCTTCCCGATAAGAAAACTCGTGAAGGAGTGATCCTTTGGAGCCTTGTAGACGGGGAAATGGTGCTGAACACAGAAACTTGGGAAAAGACCCACGGCTTCGAGGACACTATCAATGCCGACGCCAATCCCGAAGATTTTAAGTTATTAAACGCCCTTGCAAAAAATGGCGGGAAAATGTCCCGTGACCAGCTACAAAAGACCCTAAGCATGGATCACGACATGATCGAGCCTTGGCTTACAAGTGTCAAACAAAAGCATCTAGTGCTGTTAAACGGGAATGAAGTACAGCTCCATTTCCAAAACCCCAAAATCCTAGTGACTCCCCAAACAAAAATTACTCAGTGGCTCGTTAGCAAGCCGTATAATCACGCCCAAAGAGTGTCTAAAAAGTACACACCTACTCAGGTTAAAAGGATTTCTAAAGCAGCCTTTGGATCTGAATTTACCATTAGACATGTGCAAGAGGTCTTTCTGCCGGTTTATAGAATCGACGTCGCAAACCCCGACGGGTCGATCCTAACAAGCTACTGGAATGCTTTGAATGGTCAAAGAATCGCTCCCACATATTTGAACTAAACAAAAACGCGAATTCAAATTTTATTTGTCCTTAGATCTTGATTTCAATTCTGCCTCTGCATACACTGTAATTCCAAAAACAAACTAGGAACAACAAAATGAACATAACATCAGCTGCACTTCAAGAATCTTATGGCCAACGATGCCAAAATATAGCTGTTAACTCTACGCTCCTTAAAAGCCTTGCTGCCGGAATTGTCGCAAAACCAATCGCTCGTATCGCCGATGCCGTCTTTGAAATTTTTGCAACGTTAGGATCCCTAGCAAAAGCGACTTATGCGACTGGAACAAGAATGACCGAACTCAATAACGCAAAAAAACACCTCGTTATTGCAGCTCTTTTCGCAATGGACGCCGTGGTAAGCCCCGTCCTTAACCTACTCTACCCCCGCATCTATGTTGACCTCATGGAAGTACAGACTCCACCAGCTCCACCGATCGTCCCTACTGAACCAACCGCAACACCTGAAGAATTCCAAGCATTAAGAGACCGCATTAACGAGCTCACTACAGAAATAGCCCAACGTACAGCAGAATCTGCAAGTACTGATCAAGAGTCTAGTGTGACGCAGAATTTGACTAATCAAATCTTGAGACTCTCAAGTGAGCTAGGCGAACGGGAAACAGAACTAAGCAATCTTAGAAATGAAAGAGAAGAGCAAGTAAGAAAATTAGAACAAATTATTGAAACGCACAGAGACAGATTCAATATCGAATTCAGCGACAATGAAAGATTAAACGCAGAGAGTCAAAATCAACTTCGCGCTGAAATTGCAGACAGGGACGCTAAGATTGAAAAATTGATTGTAGAAAGTCCTAATTGGGAAAAGAAAATGAATGAGCTTGCATCTAGAATTGCTGAACTGAAATCAGAGAAGAAAACACTCAAAGCAGATAAGACCAGACTCGAAGCAGATGTGACCAGACTCGAATTTGAATTAACACAGTTGGATATTTCCCGCGCCGATAATTCATTTGAAGATAACCGCACACAAGCAGCTAGCAGCACTCAGGCAGACAGCAGCGCAGTGGAAGAAGAGACAGAGCTGAGCCTCAATGATGCTCTTAGTGGTGTAGAAGAGAATAATAACATGCCTTTATCAACGGAAACGCAAAGCCTTTTTCAAACGGTTAGCCTTTTTGATAAAACTCCAGAATCCCAATCATCCTCGAGCCGTGTTAATGGTATGACACCTCAACAGAAGCTTGATTTTGAACGTTTATCTAACACTAGAACTATTAACCAAACGGGATCTGATTCTGAAGAATCCACTCCTCCTACGTCTAGTTTTCATAACCCTCTTTCTAGCTTGAATGGAGGAGATTTAGGTTCATCGCGAGCTCGTTACATGGGAAGCACACCAGAGAAAACACCCAACAGAAAACAAAGAAGATCACATAACAAACTATCTAATATCGGCTAGTTGAAATAAATAGCGCTGGGACGAGATGGAAAACTATCCCTCTCGTTCCTGCTCTAATTAGAGCGCAGACCAACCCCCTCTTTAGAAAAATCAAACTAAAAATCCCTCAACATTCATTTTTTCATCCTGGAGGTTACACTGCGACAAAGACGTGGTGATTCCGGCACATCCTTTCGAGGCTGTGAAAAAATTGTGTAAAAACACGATCTATATTTGAGCCTAAAAGTCTTCCTAGAAATGAATTGCCCTAAGTCCGTAGGACGTCTGATTTTAGAGCCCATTGCGACGAGCAGCAGCGAGGAGCTGTGGGTTAGAATGAACAAAGCTTTCGAGCCCGGAGGGCGACTGATGTGGTTTATAAGAATATAAAAGGTGATGTTTTCGCAGTAGATAAAAATAAATTTATTATCGATTTTCTTTCTGTTATTTGAAAAGAAACCTATATCATGGTCGAAAATTATCTATATACTGGAATCACATCAATCGCCCTCCGGGCTCCTGGGGCTTCCTTCTATCTGACCCACAGCTCCTCGCTGCCGCTCGTCGCAATGGGCTCTAAAATCAGACGTCCTCCGGACTTAGGGCAATCTACTTATTGGAAGATATATAGATTCAAAATCAGATGTTGTTTTCTTGTAATTTTTGACAGCCCACCCCTTCCCCTTAATAAAATCAAACTACAAACCCCTCAACATTCATTTTCCTTCCCGGAGAGGCTGAGCTCACCAAAAACATCGTTTATTACCCCCGAAGGGGGTTTCGGACTGTAACCCAGGGTGAGATCCTCAACCGAGCCCTAGCGAGGATTGAGGTTCGTAACCCTGGGTATAATGAAGGAGTAATTTCGCACTCCCGAAGAGGCTGTGAAAAACTAAACTTATTCTAACAAAACACCCTTTGAAGCTCCTAAACATAAACATTGCGTTAAATCCCAAAAACCATTTAAAATTACTACTCTTTAACTCAACATTTAAAACAAAAGTAATTAAATGAATAATGCCAACATACAAACTCACAAAAACAATTCATTAGGCCAATTTTTTCAGAATCAAGCGATTAGAATTGTCGAAAACGATCGAAGACACATTCTCCTAAATGCATGCAATTTCGTTGGAGGCCGCATCGTAGGAATCCTGAAGCCCATTCCCCTGATCATCGACGTCGTTAAACATATCTTTTACGCTCTAGGAAGCCTTACCCTTGGATTAACACTCACTCCGCTCCACTGGGCCACCTGTAAATTCTTAAGCGCGCAATTCAATCAAAAAATCTTTGTCACTCACACCTTTCAACACTTGGCCTTAGCGACACTATTTTTATGTGACATTGTAGCCTCACCAATCATCAACCTAATCGACCCTACAATCTATAATGCCGATGAACGAAATGCAGTAATAGCTCTAGAGGCACTACAAGTTGCTAATAACCGCTCCGCAATCTTAGAGCAAGATCTAGATACTGCTCAAACAAGGATTACTCAACTCCAAGGCAGACTACAAACCGCAGCGCAGACCACAGAGCAATTAGAAGCTCAAGCAATGCTCCTAAACCAAGAAATCGCACTATTACAAGAACAACAAGCGCAAGCAAATACTGCACATACCCAGCTTGAAAATGATAATGCCCTACTTAATTCTGAGAAAGCTCAACGAGAAGCACGTATTCAAGAGCTAACAACCGAATCGATTGAACTTAAAGCTCGATTGGAGAGCTTAAACAATGATCTTGGAGCAACTCAAGCCCTCCTAGACGAGGCTAATGGGAATGCAGAAACGTTACAAAACAGCCTGGATACTAGCCGTAACGAAATCACCCGTTTAACGACAACAAACACCGTATCTGGGAGTTTATCAATCGCGACCACCAACTTACTCCGCACCAAAACCGCAGAGATTGCTCGGCTAAAGAGGCAGCTTCAACAAAATGCCCCCCT
>CAZENM010000062.1:0-14563 GCA_964513575.1 uncultured bacterium
TCAATGGAACAGGCTTATTGATCGGTGCCTCTGACATCGAAAATGACAGCTTAACTGCTCATATTGCCGTAGGCGGAGATCCTATTCATGGTTCATTAGTCATCAACGCAGACGGAACATTCGTCTACACGCCAGATGCCAACTATAATGGACCAGACAGCTTTACTTATGTCGTGAATGATGGCTTCTTAGACAGTGCGCCAAAAACTGTAGACTTAACTGTTACAGCAGTAAACCATGCGCCTGTAGCTCTAAACGATTCTATTACCACTAACGAAGATATTGCAATCACTGGATCAGTCAGCTTCAGTGACATTGATGTCCCAGCAGACACCTTGGTTGCTTCTGTTGTCAATGCTCCAACACACGGAATTTTAAACTTCCATGCTGATGGATCCTACACTTACACCCCAGCCGCAAACTTTAATGGAAGCGATAGTTTTACCTACAAAGTTAACGACGGATTAGCTGATAGTGCGGTTCAAACTATCAACATCACTGTTAACCCTGTTAACGATGCCCCTATCGGCGCTGATGCCACTATCATCACTCCTGAAGATACCGCAATTGCAGGGAATGTTATCATGATCGATGTCGATGGAAACCCTGTAACAGCCTCTGTTGTTACAGGTCCTTCCCATGGTGCTTTAGCCTTTAATGCTGATGGATCTTTCAACTACATTCCTGCTCAAAATTTCAACGGTAATGATAGCTTCACTTACAAAGTTAACAATGGATTAGTTGATAGTGCTATTCAAACCATTAGCATTAACGTTACCCCAGTCAATGATGTACCAGTAGGTGCCGATGGAGCGATTATTACACCAGAAGATACTGCAATTGCAGGGAATGTGGTCATGACAGACGTTGATGGCAATCCATTGACAGCACATGTTGTCACAGGACCTGCTCATGGATCTTTGATCCTAAATGCTGATGGAACATTCCTCTATAATCCAGCCGCTAACTTTAATGGCAGCGATAGCTTTACCTATAAAGTTAATGACGGTCAAGCGGATAGCGCAATCCAGATCATTAATATCACTGTAAATGGCGTTAATGATGCGCCTATCGCAAGTGATAGTACCATTAGCACTACTCAAAATGTTCCGGTAACCGGTTCTCTAATCTTTAGCGATGTCGATACAGTTCTGAGTTCTGTTACACCTTCCATTGTCACTGGTCCCGCTCATGGATCTTTAGCTCTTAATCCTGACGGTACTTTTAACTACATTCCTGATCAGAATTTCAGCGGTATCGATACGTTTACTTTCAAAGTCAACGATGGTTTGGTTGATAGTATTCCAAAAAATGTGACGGTTCAAATTAATGCTTCTCTTCCTATTGTGAATGCACCAACAGAACCTCCAGTATTTGCTGCTACACCACCACCTGCTACCCCTCAATCACCTACTACTTCTCAAACAGCTTCCTCCGATGCTGCCTCATCTCCCGTATTGATTGAACAACCCACAACCGTTGAAAGTAATACGAGTACTTTTATTACAACTTCCGGTGAAAAATCTGCCAATAGCAATACCCAAGTGGTTGTTGACAAAGCTGTTAATACCCCGGTTGATATGGGCGTACAGGTGGTTGAAAATACAAATTCTGATGTGACAGATCACTCATTTAAGTCTTTATCTTCCGCAGATATTCCGGTTCGTTCCGAAGTGATAGATGCTAAGCCTATTAAAGAGGTTCCACAGATTGCGTTGTTAGCTGAAATTATCGAAGATAAAGCTAATTTTATTCGTGAAATTCTTAACGAAGATTACGCGAATAATTACTCAAGCAACGAACGTTCTTTCCTGATCTTTGCACCTACTGAAATGATGAAAGTCGCAACAATCCGTGAACAAATTAGTAGAAGTGATAGTGTCGCTAAGGCGATATTGTTAACTGGTACTGCTATTGATACCATCGATTTTTCCGCAAAGAAAAGTTTAAGGGGGTTAGCAGATGAAATAAACACTGCTAATATAGCTAATATATTAAGCGATAAACGTAAAAAAGCTAAAAAATTCACCGACATGTTAGATTTCTTGTATAGTTTAGATATTTCATACGCACGTGAATCTGAAACACCTATTATTCAAGAAAAACTGTCCTCAAAACAAAAATATGGATTCAAAGAAAACATTGATTTATCTGAATTCGGGGATTAGTTTCTTCCCAAATATGTTGAATTCTTAAACCAAATTTGTGGAATGCATTTCGGCGTAGACCAATATATGGTCAAAGAGGCGCTAGCTACCGAGCTGTTAACTAAATACATCGTCGCACAAACTCTATCCATAGGCTTTACCTTCCCATTCCCACACATTAAAGCCGATGGGAAATATGTGACTATCCATTATAAATTGATTCGCGTATTCAGCTTGGGTAATTCTGAGATTCCTGTGTATTTATTCGAAGCCAAAGAAAAATTTGCAGCTCCTTTGATAGTATTCAGAGGAACGAAGATGAATTTTGATACCCTCTCAGACGCCCGTTCAGTGATTGAGAATTTTAATGCTAATGGTCCAGCTAGAGGTCACTATAGTGTGTTTACCAAGGAGCTTAAAAACTTCTTTACAGATTGGTATACAGATCCTAAGCACCAGTTGAAATTCAGAGTGTTTGGTTATAGTCAGGGTGGAGTCTTAGGTCAACGCGCTGTGACTGATTTTTATGAATATATGCAAAAAGATAGACGAAACCATTCTATTTTCTTTAACTCTCCAGGTGTTGAAACTGATTATTATGAAAAATGGAATCTTTTTAATCCCGATACTCGTCCTAAAGTGGTTAACTATGTCATTACAAATGATATTGTTTCAAAAACAGGGGCCGGTTTTATAGGCGAGGTTTACGAAATTAGACCGCAAGAAGAAAGTACTTTAATGACAGCTCACTTCGGTGTGAGATTCCTTGAAGGGGACTGGAAAGTATATGCAATCGATAAGGAAAGCGAAGCCGCTACACTTTCTAGAAGACTTCTAAATGCCCTACAGGCAAGTTTCTTGACAAACGAAGTTTATCAAATTGCTTCTAAAAAGTTGGATAAGTTATTTGCTGGAAAGCCACAGACATTTACTGCAAATAAGGGCATTAAAACTGTAGGGAATCAGTTTAGCATAAGCAAAGGTAATACGCTTAAATTTTCAGAAATTATGGGGGGAAGCCTACCTTTAGTTAATGAAAACTTAGAATTTAACTTGTTCCAAAACGGTGTTTTGGCTGTAAGCTCTTCCGGCTTGCTAGGTTCTGTTGCTGATTATAATAAAGATCTATCTGTAATACTAGTACAGAAACCACGGCATGGGGTCTTGAAATTAAAACTCAACGGGTCTTTTGAGTATAAACCTGAAGTGGATTTCGTTGGGGGTGATTATTTTGTAATTCGAGTCGATGATCAAGGTGTTGTGAGTGATCCTGTACAAGTGGATATTAAGATTAAGGCCATTAGTAATCCTTTACCGAATCACGAAATCACAAGAATTCCTCATTCCAACCAAGGGATAATAGAATCTGGCACTTTGGATCTTACTCAAATTTTCGACTCTTATTCAGAATATCCTGATTTGGGAGCAAATCCACTTAAATGGGTTCAAGACTCTACAATTAGCAACGATGAAGTTATCAAACGCTCTGTGCTTAAGGATACTGATGAAAAATTATTGCAAGAGCTGTTAAGTAAAGCGGGTGACATTCTTGCATCTACCGCGCATATGACTGTTGTTGATAATACTAAAAAAGATTTAGGTGAAGGAGTTAAGCCTGCCTCCAAAAAACCAAAACGATACAAAGATACCGACTTGTATTCTCCAACAGATATTTCAGTTGCTGTTATTGCTGTCCAGGAAGATTTAAGAATGTTCCTGGATTTAGATCCCTTTGGTGTAACGGATCAGATTCTAAAGGCTGTCAAAGAGGAAGAGGAAGGCGGGCGTTGGAAGAATTAGTGAGCTTATAGGGGTGATTCCGAAATTAAAACGGCTATTGAGGTTTTTTTGGGGAGTTATGCTTTATGCCGTTGGAGAAAGGCTGTGAAAAATTAGAATCCGTTTGATTTCGATCGAGATTTTTTACGATTTTCATTCAAATGCCCTCGCTCATAACGGATGTCAGTGTTGTGAGCGGGGGCATTTGAATGAAAAGACCAAAAAGATCGGTGAAAGCAAGCTGGATCTCTATTTTTTCACAGCCTCAGAGGGGGATAATAAATAATTGAAAGTTAATGTGAAATGATCTAATAATTAAATTAGAGTTATGAAGAAAAAGCACAAACCTTTACATCCGATTGACGCTAGCGAAGTCATAAAAATACTTCCTGAAGAGCCATTGCCACCATCCCAAGCGGATTTGGGTGTCACGGTTGCTGCTTTTGTGTTGGGTTCCGAGGATTATGCTAACACGTTAGAGATCGGTCCAAGTAATATCAGCAGCGAAACCATTCGAAAGGAAATTTTAAAGGCTATTCAAGAGGAAGGAGAAAGCTTTTAATCGTTAATCTCTGAGGATGTGAATTTACCGCTTCAGTCCCCATAGTCTATTGGCTTCACACAAATTATGAATTTCTATCTAAGCTTTCCACTGAAATACCTTTGCAATTCTGCAAGCAATAGAGAAAGAGGCGAATTGTGTGCAAGTCGGAGCTTTATTCAGGAAAAAAAAATTTACAAAGTCGAGTTTAATTCGGATTTATGATACTCTTGTGGTCTTACAGGGTATAAATTTATGAATAGAATTTGGATTTTTTTAATAATCGTTGTGTCGTTATTTGTCTTGGGAAGAGTGTATTACCGCGCCACTGACGACTTTAGATTGGGTAATATGACTCACGAAGTCGCTAATCGACCTGAGTGGGAGACACCCCCCCTGGATCCACAGGAGTTTGCTCGGTTAAAGCAGGTGTTAGATCAACCTTTCCATTATTTAGGTAAGGGAGCCCAGTCTTACGCTTTTTTGAGCGCTGATGAGAAATACGTTCTAAAGTTTTTTAAATTTAAACACTTGCGTCAAGCTGGTTGGGTGTCTTATATTCCCTCGATTCCTCCATTTGCAAAATGGAAGAAAGAAGATGAAGAGCGAAAGGAAAGCAAACTGATCAGTGTATTTGACGGTTATGTCACCGCGTACAGTTTACACAGAAATGAAAGTGGAATTCTATTTCTCCATTTTAACACAACCGATCATCTTTTAGGCTCTGTAAAGATTTATGACAAGCTGGGGATTTCTCATCAGATAGACTTGGACCAAGTGATGTTCATCTTGCAGAGCAAAGTGCGACCGATGCGTGGGGTGATTATTGATTTGTTAAATAAAGCCGATGCTGCCGGTGCGATAGCGATGATCAATAAAACTTTTGATCTTTACATGAGTGAATATCGAAAGGGAATTTATGATCGCGACCACGGCGTCATGCACAATACGGGTTATATTACATTGAATGACAATTCCATAGTCGCTGTTCACTTAGACGTAGGAAAGATGTCGAAAGAGCCGAGGATGAAAGAGTCCGCTTACTTTGCTCCTGATTTGGAAAAAGTGGCGAGAAAAATTGATTCATGGGTAGCTCTAAACTATCCCAAATATTACCCGGAAATTTCAAAAGCAATGGAAGAAAGACTGACAAAGGAATTTGATAAGCCTTTTTCCTTTAAAAATGCCCCTTCCTCGGCTCCTTAAATCGATCAAATGGGGGCTTAGATATTTTATCTTTGCCCCCGAGTGCCTCGAATGCCGTGCACTTTTGCCTCCCGATCAATCTTATTTTTGTCCTAGCTGTGTCATTCTATTCGAACTTCTGAATTCTGAGGGCAGATGCGAGCAGTGCTTTAAGGAAATCGAGCAAAAAGGGACTCGTTCTTGTCAATCCTGCCTGAAAACTCATCATCCTATGTTAAAAGTTTCTGCTGCATGTGAATATATAGGGCCAGCAGCGACAATGATACGTTTAATGAAGTATGGGAACCAGCCGGAGCTTGCTCAAACAGCAGCGGCTTATATGGCGCTGCAGTGGGTTCAGCTTGGGTGGCCTCGTCCGGACTACATCGTTCCTGTTCCTTGCTCTTGGTTACGTCGGTTTGAACGTGGGTATAATCAAGCCGAATTGATTGCTCGCGCATTAGGTAAAATGATAGATGCCCCCGTTAACATGTCCCTTAAAAGACGCGTAGGTGATTTTAGTCAGGCGGGATTAAGTCGAGGGCAGCGTTTACAGCAGTCTTTAAATTCTTTTTACCTTAAAAATAATGATGTTTTTGAAGGTAAAACAATTTTATTGATTGATGATGTCATGACTACGGGGAGGACTTTAAATGTTTGTGCAGAAATGCTGCAGTGTAGTTTTCCGAGTGAAATTTATGGAATGACCTTCTGCAGGGCGTTGGATTAGATGAAATGAAGAACCCATTAACAACTTAAAACCAGTTTTTGCGACGGAAATAATAAACCATCGTGACACCAATCATGAGCATTACTCCCAAGAGGAAATAGTAGCCATATTGATTGTGGAGTTCGGGAATATTATCAAAGTTCATTCCGTAAAGTGAGGCAAGAAAAGTGAGGGGGACGAAAATTGTGGATACAACGGTCAAGACTTTCATGATTTCGTTGGTTCGTTGTGTGAGGTTGGATAGATAAAGATCTAACATTCCTGAAACGATATCACGAAAACTTTCGATTGTGTCGATGAGTTGGATCGTATGGTCGTAGACGTCTCGCATAAAAACACGTGAGCTGTCATTGATAAGGGGGCTATCCAGTCGGGTGAATTGACTGATGAGGTCACGCGTCGGCCAAACAGATTTTCGCAGAAGAATCACTTCTCGCTTTGTTCGTTCGATTTTAAGAAGGGTTCCTGTGTGGGGATCATTGAGTAGATCTTCTTCCAGTTTTTCGAGCTTGTCGTCCACTTTTTCTAAAATTACAAAATATTGGTCAATGATCCAGTCGATAATGGTGTAGCATAAGTAGTCGCTTCCCATTTCACGGATTTTTGTATTGGGTTTTCTAATGCGTTCTCGAATGCTTTTGAAAAGATCTTGGTCTGATTCTTGGAAGGTAATGACGCAGTCTTTTCTAAGAAGAATGCTGATTTGTTCACCATCAACGGATTCTGTTTCGTGATTGTATTTAAGCATGCGCAGAACGATGTAGAGATAGTCTTTGTGATCTTCGAGCTTTGCCCTTTGGGTGGTGTTTAGAATGTCTTCCATGACCAAAGGGTGCATTTTGAATTCATGACCAATCGTGTCGATGAGCGAAGTATCGGATATTCCCTGCACATTTACCCAAGTAATTTGCGGGGTAGAAAGATAGTGCTGGATTTCTTTAACTGTCGTGTCTTCATTTTCTAGAAGGGTGTCTTTAGAGTATTCTATGATCGAAATTTTCGTGCGATCCGCAAAGATTTCCCCGATGTGAACCAAGGACCCCGGTTCCATCCCTGATTTTAAAGACCTTTTCTTGAAATGCTTTGACATCCAGTATCCTTTGACTATACAAAAAGCTGCTCAAGAATTGACCTTGAAACTTGCTTTTGTATCCATTTAGATTCCTAGGCTACGTTCTACCATGTTGATTTGCCGTCTTAAGATCTCGTCTGAGGAAAGTCGTTTTTCAATCGTTTTGCTTGCGTGTAGCAGGGTTGAGTGAGTTCGCCCAAAGTAGGCCCCCATAACTTGCAGTGATTCATTGATGAGCTTGCAAGAGAGGTACATGGCAACTTGACGTGGTAATGCGATTTCTTTTGTTCTAGCGGGTCCCTTGAGGTCGGTCATTCTGACTTGGAATACTGTTGCAACTCCCTTTAGAATTTGATCGACCGAGATCTTTTGTCGGGGCGCATGTTGCATCATTTCTCTAAGCGTATGTTGCACAAGTTCTTCTGTAACAGGAACATTCAGCAAGCGGCAATGAGCGCTAAGGCGATTAATTGCCCCTTCAAGTTGTCTCACGTTGTTAAAGATGTGTTCGGCAATAAAAAACGCAACCTGGCTTGGAATTTGAAGGCCTTTTTGCTGTGCCTTATGCTGGATAATAGCGACTCTTGTTTCCAATTCAGGAATTCCTACGTGCGCGACTAAACCCCATTCCATACGGGCAATCATTCTTTCGGAGAGTTTAAGTTGTGATGGGGGTTTGTCGCTTGTGATGACAATCTGTTTATGTTGATTGATTAGGGTTTCAAAGGTGTTGCAGAATTCTTCTTCGAAGTTCAGACGGTTTTGCAAAAATTGGATATCATCGACGAGGAGAATATCGACATCGGAACGGTAAAAACGTTTCATGCGATCGACTGACTTGTTTCTTAAGCTGTCGACAAGATCATTAATGAATGCTTCAGTGGTGATGCATTGGACGCGTAGCTTTCGATGGTTTTCGCGAATAAAATGTCCGATGCTGTGCAGGATGTGAGTTTTCCCTAATCCGACACCACCATGAATGAAAAGCGGATTATAGGATTTTCCAGGATGCATGGCAACACCATAGGCGGCTGATTTGACGAATTGATTCGCAGGCCCTTCAATAAAAGTGTTAAAGCGGTAGTTTGGATTGAGTTTTACTTCGAAGGGAGCGGGAATTTCTTCTTCGGCAGATTGTGTTGGGGAAGGGGTGGTTGCCGGAGCCACCTTTTTTATGGGGGCGTTGATGATAAATTGGATGGAAGGTTCACCTTCAGCATCCAAGGGTAAGAAGGAGCAAAGCTCTTTTTTGTAGTTTGAAAGAAGGTATTCTTTCACGAAAATATTAGGCACTTCCAGGACTACATGGCTGTCAGCAGCCTCAATCAATTGAATAGGTGCGAGCCAGTTTCCATAGGCAGTAGGAGAGGTGTGTTTTTTAGCGTACTGTAAAAATAACGACCAGATATCGAGAGTTTCGCTAGCAAGAGTCATTATCGAACCTTTATTATAGAGTTATAAACAAGCTTTCCACATGCCCGTCTGGGCTTTTTGCATCGGGTAATCTAGCACGCTAAGTCAATGGGTGCAAGAAAAAAGATACGATTCCGAATAAAAAAACGGACATTTCTTTTTTTTGCCCCTAAAGCGTGCATTCCTTTGAAAGAAACTTTAGTCTTCCAAACCGATCCATCGATTTTGCCACATGCAGTTGTTCTGGCAAAATTTTATTTTTCGTAATAGAACAAAGTAGCTGCAGGGCGGATAGGTCGAGTTTCATTCCTATATCACCCGGAACCACGTGCGAAGGCTTCATTCGGGAGTTTTGAGATAGCGAATGCTCCTCCCGAATTTGTTTTACCGCTTCAAAACGAACATCTCCTTCCAAACCATCAAATTCTGTGCAAATAAGAAGCCGGGGAAGGATTTCTTGAAATAATGTTAACGATCCATAGAGGCCTAAAGAGTCGTTATTATATGATAATTTTTCATAATCAGAGGGTTGAGTATGACCAAACCCAAGAAGCAATAAGTCACAGCTTCCCATTAAGTGGGCCAGTAATGGCGACCAGGCACATCCGCCTAGATATCCAATTTTGCGGTTTTCGTTCATGGTCCCATTTCGATGGGTAAGATCGAGTCTAAGACCTAGATTGGAAGGTGTTTTCTTGGAAAGATTTTCGGATTTTCTAGTTTGAAAGCTTTGAGATGTTGCGTGTGTCGGAAAGTAATTAAGCTGAATTCCTTCGCTGATTTCAATCTTTTCTACATCAGGGGAGTCGTAAAAGAGTTCCAGGCAATGAACGGTATTTCTCGCTTGTTTAAAGCTTGGTTTTAGGTAATTAGAAAGCTCTTGGAATGTTTCGGAGTTAAGATAGTAGTGAATGATTTGGAGTTCCGGAGTGCTCTTGTTGAGCTCTTGGTTTAATTCGTAGATTTCTTTGATATCCTCATAGGCATCCGAGGAATGACGGGAAACAATCACATAGTCAATCTCGCGAATATGGTGATTATTTTCGTGAAAATAACGCATGAAGTGTTTACCGGGATTTAAAACGATCCCTTTGCCATTCCAACGGATATAGTACCCGCCAGAAGAAACTCTCGAATGTCTGGTCAGGAGGGAAGCTTCATCGCCCCGGCTCAAAGAAGGATTCCACCCATGTAATACTTCAAGCTGAAAATCATCCATGTCGGAATAGGTATTCGATTTCAGATACGATTCAGTAAGTGTTTTTTGAGAAAGTTGAAATTTTCGAATGGTGTTTTTTAAAGGGTCTGTGGAGGTGGATTCCAAATCTTTTAATATGGATTTCGGATTGGTAAATGTGCAGCAGTTATCAGGTTCTGAATCTAGTAACGCTGTTTGGGCTTTTGGTGATTCCATGTCTCTCATTGGTGCTGTAGTGGTGTTTCTCTGCGGGGGGATGTACGAAGGTGAGGGAAGCTCTTCACTGAATAGCTCTTTCGAAGTAGGTTTTTCATCGAAAATTTGCGATAAAAATTGTGTGTTAGGCTCGGGAGTTTTCTGAGTAGAAATGTTTTCCATTTTTTGCTTAAGATTTCTTAGTGATGAATCTTCTGGGTATATTAAAAATGCTTTTTCTAAAAAAGATTTTGTTTTTTCATGATCTTGCCGATCGGCGCTAACAAATGCGGAAGCGCGATAGCAAAAAAATTGAAAATTAGGAACCGAAGTTGCCTGGATATAATGCTTTAGCGAACGATCATAGTGTCCGTTAAAAAACGCAGCTTCACCCTTGAAGAACTCTTCAAAAGGTCTATTTCCATTAGCTTCTTGTCGATGCCCTTCTATCAGGGAAAAAAGCTCTTCTCTTGATTGCGGATTTTGAGCAGTTTTTTCTGCAAGTTTTTGGACTTGTTTGACATAACTTTCAATTCTAGTTGAATCCATCTGAGACCCCATCGAATAGATTGTGAATCTTCAAGTTGTAAGCGATTTTTGCTTAACTTTTCAATAGAATAAACGTTTTGCTCTCGTAAAAATTTTATAAAATCATCTTCCGTTGAAGGCGGCAAATTCTTAAAGTAGTTTGTGTATAAATGAGTCTTAGCTATAGTTATCGTGAATAACGCCACCTAAATGAAGAGAGCCCCCCATGTTTAATGATGAATCTTTTATCCCTTATGCTAAGCAATCCATTATTCCTGATGATATTTTGGAAGTAAGCAAGGCGTTAGTTTCTAATGTAATTACTCGCGGTCCCCAGGTGGAGGCCTTTGAAGCAGCTATCGCTAAGGCATGTGATGTTCGTTATGCAGTCGCTTTTAACTCCGGAACAGCGGCACTTTTTGCTGCTTATCGCGCGGGCGGGCTTAGTTCTTATGATCGAGTGATTACAACTCCAAATAGCTTTGTCGCTACTGTTGCCCCGGCACTCCAGGAAAAAGCTAATCATGTGTTTATCGATATCGACTTAGAAACAGGGAATCTTGACCTAAATCAGCTAAAACATAATCTGGAAATCCCTTCTAGCCGCGGCAAAACATTTGTCGTCCCAGTGCATTTTTCTGGAATCGCCGTTGATATGAAACAGTTGGATCAAATGATTTCTGATCCAAGAACAGTTGTCATTGAAGATGCTGCCCATGCGTTGGGTTCTTTCTATCCTTCCGGAGAAAAAGTAGGTAGTTGCCGGTATAGTCAGATGACGATTATGAGCTTTCACCCCGCAAAAACAATTACCACTGGCGAAGGGGGGGCGGTCACCACAAACGACCCGACCCTCTATCATTTGCTAAAACGCTTTAGAAATAATGGAATTGAAAGAGAAGGGACATTGTGGACAGAGGTCGATGAATTGGGTGGATACGAAGGGTATTACGAAGTTCAGGAAATATCTAACAATTTTAACCTCAATGAATTGCAAGCAGCCTTGGGGTTAAGTCAGTTGAAACGGTTAGATCAATTCGTAGAAAAAAGAAGAGAGCTGATAAAAACCTACCGTCAAGAATTGGCGGGAATACCCCACCTGAAAATGTTTACTGATCTTTATGATCACCAAACAGCTTTTCATCTCTGTGTCGTACAGTTAGATTTTAAAAAGTTAAAAACAACCCGAAAAGATGTGATACAACACCTTAAATCTAAGGGGATTGGAACTCAGGTGCATTACATCCCTCTCTATAGGCATCCTGTCTTTGTCCGTATTTCAGGGGATATCAAAGAATATTTTCCGAAGATGGAACAGTACTATGCACAAGCATTGACTTTACCCCTTTACTATGATATGACGATGGAAGATGTGAAACGCGTTTCAGGGGCACTGAAAGTTATCGCATAATATATAAGTGATTTCGTAATTAAAATGCCCAGTGATTTTTTCGATTTTTGAAGAGCGTTTAGCAGGTAATATTGGTTAATATTACTAAGAAATGCCATTCCAAAAGCGACAAAATGGCACAACAGACAGGATGTTTTAATTGCGGAATCACCTCTGTAGACTGCGTATCAATATGAAAGGGTAGGTAAGAGTTGGATCTTTACAGTAGACTCCTAGGTCTTTTAACCTATCGACAGCGCTTTTTTATAACTGCCCTATTGGCGCTTGCTCTTTGTATTCCCTATTCAAGCTATGTGTCATTTAAAGCTTTTCACTTTTGGATGCGACAATCTGGTTGGCAGGAAACGGGAGATACCATCCAAAAAAATCTTAACGGGCTTCTGAGCACCATTGTTCTGCGACAAGTTCTCACAAATAGTCAACTCATTGCAGGGAATAAAGTTACAGTATCTACTGAGCTTAACAAAGAGATTGAGGGCTTTTTAAAATTATTAGCAATCAACACTCGAACCAAAGATCCTGACACCTATGTTCTTGCCGACGGTTTCTCCGAGACCAAGGATCCCTCCCTTGAATTGATATCCATTTTAGAAGCTTGGAAAGATCTTTTAGGTCGAGAATCGGAATTGACATTTTTTGAAAACAATGAGTTGCATCAAAAAATAGTTGATCAGATCTTGGAAAAACTTAAAGGGCTTGGATATTCTTACGCGCTTAACCTAACTGAAGATTATTACATTAAAAATTATTCTCGCCTTGTTCTGCAATTGATCCCGCGCACCCAAGAATTGATTAAACAGATGATGGTGAAAAGCAAACGGATCATGGCGAATGATCCGGATGAAAATTATTTAACTCCCCAGGTTATTGGGCTGGATGAAAAGGTCAGGAAAAGTGTTCAGAATTTTTCGGAGGTGTTCAGAGAGTATTCTCAGTACGTAAAAGAGTCAAGTAATGCCCCATCCTTCATGCTAAATCATACAAAAAATGCCTTTTACAATTACGTCCAATCGATTGCTACTTTTTTGGATATTCTTTCGAATAATCAATACCAATTGCTGAATGAAACATCAATTTATGAAAACACTGTAGGAACAAAGGATGAGTTGTTCAATGAACTCTATAACCTGCAACATCCTTTTTTTCTGGACGCAAAGAAAAAAATCTATTTTGCCTATTACTTTTTGATCGGGGGCAATATCCTGTTGCTCTTTATTTTATATCTTTGCCTCAAGTATCAGCTTCTAAGTTCCCATTTAGAGGCGCTTAGAGATCACATCAAAGACCTGTCGGTAGGGAAATTGTCCCATTGTTTTTCCTCCAATGCCGACGATGAATTTGGAATGGTCGGAAAAGCACTAGATAAAGTTGTGGATGTTATTCACATTATTATTTCCGATCTAGTATCGCTAAGCAAGCAAATTGGAGAAATCACAGAGCGAGTCGCTATTGCAATCAGAGAACAAGAGGGTGCTCTGCAGGCCCAGGAGAAGATTATTTTAGAAGGGGAAAAAACAGCTCAAAATATAGCGGATAAAGCTTTGTTTTTATCCGACCTATTGAATGAAATCTGTCAATCTTCCAAGCAATCTTTACACGCTGAGGCTGCCGGTAGCGGATTAAAGAAAATGTATGATCACATGAATTTTTTGGCAAAATCCTCCAGGGAATTTCTAGCAAGCTTTGATATGGTTGCTGACGAGGTTCAAAACATGCTTAAAAAAGTGAATTTTATGGATCGCTTGGGGGAGCAAGCTAAAACACTTTCCCTGAAAGGGAAAATCGAAAACACTACTATTAATAAAAGCGCGGGAAATTTTTCCGAGATTACCAATACGATCGAACGGTTTTCTGACAATAGTGAGAAGTCTACTTCTCTAATTAAAAAAATCACAAAAGATGTCTCGGCCGATGTGAAAGATGTAAGGGCTAAGGCTGAAAAGTGTTTTTCCGAGATTAACACGGGGGCTCAACAATTGACATTAGTGAGTCAACAGTTAGAGCAGATTGCGCATCTGGCTGAAGATCAGCAGGTTAAATTTTTAAAAGTGGACGAAATGATGAAAATTCAGTCCTCTTCATCGCGAGATATGATCACTGCGGTACAAAGCCTTATGCTGCCGGCCAGGGAGAATACAGTGTTGGTAAAGCAGCTTCCTCAAATTATTTTAGAGATTATTGAACAACAAAAAAGGCTTGTTACAGTCGTGAACCAGTTGGTGTATCATGACTAAGCGTGATAACAAAGTCGTCAAATTTCTATTGAGGTTCGGTTACTCGACAAAAGTGAAGCTCATGCTGCTTTTAGCAGTGTCCTTTTCCTGTCTTGCTATTGCGGGGGTCTTATATAACATTCTTTCGCTG
>CAZENM010000063.1:0-14539 GCA_964513575.1 uncultured bacterium
GGCACGCCGTCTACACCGGGGTTTCACTACGGAAGAGTAATCGGATCGAGACTGTAGTAGACCGCGCGGAAGTGGAGTTTGACTCCTTAACGCCTGAAGAGACTGAAATCTATTTAGACAAAGTGCATTGGCAGGATAAAGCCGGGGCTTATGGAATTCAGGATGGTGGGGCCCTCTTAATCAAAGAAATTCGCGGTTGTTACTACAACGTGAAAGGTTTACCTTTAAGGGGCTTAAAATCCCTATTCTTAAAATTCGATATTGATCTTTGGAACTATATCTAATAGGTAGAGAGGCTGTGATAAAATTAGAATCCGTTTGATTTCGATCGAGATTTTTTAGGGTTTTTATTCAAATACCAAAGCTCACAACGGATGTCAGCGTTGTGAGCTTTGACATTTGAATAAAAAGACAAAAAAGAAAGGCCGTGCCTGCATTAGGCATAAGCCTATGCTACGAGCTGTATTGACCCTGCTGGGTGATGGAAGGCTCACGCACAATAGTTCCCACAGGCTAAAGAAGAATAAATTTTACACGACGGATGAACTATGACAATTCAGCCCAATTTTAACGGAACAACAGGAATCACCCCCTACACATTCTCACCACAACTAAATGATCCTAAGCAACGAGTATCCCTTCAGGGTGTAGAAATCTTTCATCAACCTCCTGCATATGCAGTGGCAAATCTCACATTAAAAGATATTAGAGCCAAATTTGAAGAAGGCCCTCCCGACGGTATTATTGATAGGTTAGCTATACGCTTTTGGGCCTGGGTTGGACTTTATCAAACAGAAAGACCCGATCCTGTTATAGAACATAAAGTACCACGTAAACAAAATTCAGAAGATGTTTTAGAGCCCATTATTCTGGATGAATTACTGTCCGGTTGGTTCCGCTATAAAGAAGGTGCGGATTTCATCAAAGTTGGAGATCCTTGGATTAATATTGAAGCAACGATATCACTGAAACCCAAACCTGGATTGTCAGAATATTCCTATGAATGTGTAAAACATGAACTTAAGTCTAACACAGGTCGGTATTCATGTTACTTATCTACCTTTCCACAACATCCAGAAAAATTTATAGAAAGATGTAATGCGGGCGGGCCTGGCGAAAATTTTCAAGAGCCGCGTAAAGAAGTAGAACAGCATCAATTAATGGTTGCAGCTTACTGTCCTTCAAAAGAGCATGGGGGGCGTACATTAACTTTACCCGCCCCGCCTTCAACCTCCTGGACTCAATGCTTGAATGAATCATTGCCCCAACACGATAATAATTGTATAAAGGCTCCTTGGCCATATTTAGACATTAATTTGCAGCTGGATTTTTACGAAGTTAAGTGGAACGAACTTAAGTTTAATAGAACGAACTTGTTAATTGGCTCTCTTACAAGATTTTCGAACACTGGTGTGCATGCCATAGAAGAGGTTTTGAATTATTATTATGGCGCAATTGCTTTGCGATGCTTTGGAAAAAGCGATGCTCGTGCAATCACGTTATTTCAATGTTCCTCTCTGAACTCCTCTTCAGCCAATGAGCAAACAAATAACCTTGCTCCAATGATGTTTTTAGGGATGACAGTCGGTGGCTTGGCATTAGTTGGCGGCATTCTTGTTATTTCAATTGCTAAAAGGCTTTCTGAGCAAGATTCAATCTTGGAAGTAACATCTTCAGATTCATCGGATATTTCCGATACAGATAGCGATTCATCTGATTCCACGCCCGAACTAAATTCTGAAATAGAATTATAGCCCCAACAGTTCGGGGGTGACAAACGCGGGGAACGAGCGTTTGTCACACCCCATGATAAGGCCATCGCCAGTTGGCAATTTCGGGCTTATCAATTCCATGTTCATGCGCATAATTTTTGCACTCGATTTTGGCATCTTGGAATTTTTCTTTAATGTGTTCTCCGGTCTGTTGAAGGCTCGGAACGCGATCGATGACATCGATAGCTAAACTATATCGATCAATTTCATTATTCATAGCTAATTCAAAAGGCGTATTAATATTCCCCTTTTCCTTATAACCCCGCACGTGTAGGTTTCCATGATTTGCGCGTCGGTAAGCTAATCGATGGATAAGCCAGGGGTAGCCATGAAAGTTGAAAATAATTGGTTTATTGAGAGTAAATAAACTATCAAAATCCTTTTCAGTTAGACCATGTGAATGTTCTGATTTGGGCTGTA
Organism: uncultured bacterium; assembly: GCA_964513575.1. Classification (GTDB taxonomy): domain Bacteria; phylum Chlamydiota; class Chlamydiia; order Chlamydiales; family Parachlamydiaceae; genus CAMFKA01. Next base: position 2,193 of record CAZENM010000063.1, read on the forward strand.
AGGTAAACAAGTCGACAACATTAATGAACCGGATTTTTAAATCGGGAAATTCCTGCCTTAAAAGGGCTGTTGCTGCCAAGGCCTCTTGTGTCGGTACATCCCCCGCGCAAGCCATTACAACATCGGGATCTGTTCCTTGGTCATTACTTGCCCAACCCCAGATTCCAATCCCCTTTGAACAGTGGCTTATCGCTGAATCCATGTCCAAATATTGGAGGTGTGATTGTTTATCGCATACAATCACGTTGATCTTATTCTCACTCTTCAAGCAATGGTCGGCAACAGCTAACAGGGAATTCACATCCGGCGGTAGGTAAATTCTAGTGACTTCACAGCTTTTATTGACCACAATATCAAGAAAACCGGGATCTTGGTGCGTAAATCCATTGTGATCTTGCCTCCAAACTGTCGAAGTGACCAATAAATTTAATGAAGCCACATTTTGTCTCCACGATATTTTATCACAACTGTCTAACCATTTAGCATGTTGGTTAAACATGGAATCGATCACATGGATAAATGCCTCATAAGTCGAAAAAAAGCCATGCCGTCCGGTCAGGAGATACCCTTCAAGCATTCCTTCCAGGGTATGTTCGCTGAGCATTTCGATCACTCGTCCATTATTAGCTAACTCACCGCCATCACTATCTTCCGGAAAATATTCCTCAATCCAAAACTTTTTGCTAACTTCGTAGATAGCTGTTAGCTTATTAGAAGTATTTTCATCCGGGCCAAAGACACGAAAATTGTCCATATTCAACATCATCGTATCGCGCAAAAATTCACCTAGGGGTCGTGTATTTTCAAATTCCCCTAGCCCTGGTTTTTCTATTTTTAGGGCGTATTTTTTAAAATCCGGCAATCGCAAGGCCTTTTTCAGAACTCCTCCATTCGCGTGTGGTGAAGAACCCATACGGTAATCACCTAGCGGAGCAAGTTCTTTGAGCTCCGGGATTAGCCTTCCATTTTCATCGAACAATTCCTCGGGTTTATAACTACGCATCCAATTCTCTAACAACTTTAGATGCACCGGATTTTTCTTTACATCGTTCAGGATAATTTGATGAGATCTCCAAGAGCCCTCCATTTTATGCCCATCGATCTCGCTGGGGGAGGTCCAACCCTTGGGGCTTCTTAGGACAATTAAAGGCCACCGTGGACGTGTTGCGTTTCCTGTCCGGCGGGCTTCTTCTTGAATCTTGTGAATTTCTAAAACACAGTGTTCCAAGGTTGCTGCCATGGCCTGGTGCATGCTATCGGGGTCGGAGCCTTCGACAAAATAAGGTGTCCAACCGTAACCCGTGAGCAACTGTTCTAGCTCTTCGTGGGGAATACGCGCCAGGAGGGTGGGGTTATTTATTTTATATCCATTCAGATGCAAGATGGGTAATACAGCGCCATCTCGAATAGGATTTAGAAACTTATTGATGTGCCATGAGGTAGCTAAAGGTCCTGTTTCAGCTTCCCCATCGCCCACGACAGCGGCGACGATAAGTTTTGGATTGTCGAAAGCGGCTCCGCAGGCGTGAGAAAGGACATAACCCAACTCGCCTCCTTCATGAATAGAACCTGGAGTTTCGGGCGTGCAGTGGCTGCCGATTCCTCCGGGAAAAGAAAATTGTTTAAAGAAGGCTTTTAACCCTTCAATATCCTCGCTTTTATCTGGATAAACTTCCGAATAGGATCCTTCCAGATAGACGGGCGCAAGGACCCCCGGAGCTCCGTGACCTGGTCCGGCTAAAAAAAGAATCTCCGTATTGTATTTTGCGATCATTCTATTAAGATGAAGGTAGATAAAAGCCAGTCCGGGGCTGGTTCCCCAGTGTCCCAGTAGACGATTTTTTATATGTTCGGGCTTGAGGGGAGTTTTTAATAAGGGGTTATCGCTTAAATACAGCATTCCCAAAATGAGATAAATACAGGCCCGCCAGTAGGCGTGAGTTTTTCTTAGCTCTTCGGCGGATAATGGCGTTCCCAAAATTGTGGATCTAGATGGCCCAAAAACGTTAATCGATTGATTAGACTTCATATTGTCGATTGTAATCATTTTAAAATCTCTCTTTTAGTCATTTAACATTCATGAAACACAATCAGCCAAACGATCAACCCTTTTTCAATAACGGGTACTGATCCCGAATAAATGAATTTTCATCGTTTCCGATGACGCAGACTTTAACCTTGGAATCGAATGAACTGATTTCGAAGATTTCAGAAGATCTAAGGCCAATAGCGGCTTTATTTTTTGCGTCGTCCAGTTTTATGCCGATCCAGCTAAGAGGGTCTAAAATTTTTTGACGCACAAGGGGGGAATTTTCGCCAATTCCTCCACTGAAAAGTAACGCCTCACACCCCTGCAGAACCGCAAAGTAAGCTCCAATTGTTTTTAATACTCGATAACAAAATAATTCCACAGCCAAAACAGCTTTTGGATTTGCTGACTGGATCAACTCTTGCATGGAGGAAGAAGTTTCAGACACCCCTAAAAGACCTGATTCAAAATTCAACAATTCTTCGATCCTCTCGATACTGTATCCTTCTTTGCGAGATAAAAATTCGAACAACCCGGGATCGATGTCGCCGGAGCGTGTTGACATGACCACCCCTTCATTCGGAGTAAACCCCATTGAGGTGTCGCGAGACAGTCCCCTGTCGATGGCTGTTAGGGAGCATCCACTTCCAAGATGGCAACTAATGACCTTTGCGGGGGAATACTTTTTTTCGAAAATATTATAGGAAGAAGCATGGGCGATTCCGTGAAATCCATACCGTTCAATATGATACTTTGTGGCTAGGGCTGAAGGGATCGCATACGTTCGGGCATAAAGAGGCATCGTGCGATGGAACGCGGTGTCAAAAACGAGATATTGCGGAATTTTTGGGAATTTTTCTTCACAATAGCGTATCGCACTGATAGTAGGTTTGTTATGGAGAGGTGCAAGGGCGCAAAGCTCTTCAAGATCCTCTAAAACTTGATCATTTACCCAGACACTAGAAACGTACTTTGAGCCTCCATGAACAACACGGTGTCCAATGGCAATCATTTGTTCTGAAAAAAAAGGATCAAAAGCAGCCGCAAAATCTATAGGCGCATCTTGCTGAATACTAACCCGTTGATCTTTTGTGAACAGGCATAACTTGAGAGACGAGCTACCTGAATTCACCACTAAAATGGGTTGCTTTTCATCCACTCAGCACACCTTTTGTTCACCGCTGATAATAGGGCTTTTCATCTCGTATAACTAGAAACGATTTTTTTCACCATCTCCACTTTTATCATGAAAACCAAAAGCAACCACTCGGTTTAGTACTCTATATTACATGAGTAAGAAAAATTTTAATGCAGGGCGCTAGATTAAAATTTATAAAGGACTTCATTCGTTAAATTGAGGCCATTAATATAGGCCTGAATATTCCCAAGTGTTGTAGATGCAATGTTTTGCATCGCTTCTTTGGTAAAAAACGCTTGGTGTGATGTGATCAGAACATTAGGGAAAGTTTGAAGGCGCGCTAACACATCATCATCTACAATAGACAAAGAAAGATCTTCGTAGAAGTAATGACTTTCCTCCTCATAAACATCTAGTCCCGCAGCGCCAATTTTTTTAGTTTTTAAGCCGGCGATTAAATCCGGGGCGTGAATCAGCCCACCCCGACCGGTGTTAATAATCATCACGCCATCTTTCATTTGCGCTATTGCGTCTGCGTTGATCATGCGGAGAGTTTCGGGGGTCAAAGGGCAATGTAAGCTAATGATATCGCTTTCCTTGTAAATTCGGGACAGATCGGCATATTCGCAGCCGGCCTTTTCGACCCTTTCCTTATCAATATCATACCCTAATACCCGGACTCCAAAACCTTGCAAAATTTTTACGATCACAGAGCCAATCTGACCACAACCTATGATGCCTGCAGTTTTGCCGTGCATATCAAAACCTAATAAACCGCCGATGCTGAAATTATTTTCGCGGGTTCTCCAGTAGGCGTGATGAAATTTTCTATTCAAACACAACATCATCCCTAAAGCATACTCCGCAACGGCGTATGGAGAATATGAAGGCACTCTAACGACTTTAATTTTCCCTTCGCAGGCTTTTAGATCGACGTTATTATATCCGGCGCACCTAAGGGCGATCAGACCCACACCTTCTTGGATTAATATATCAACCCCTTCTTTGGTGATTTTATCGTTCACGAATACGCAAACAACCTCACAACCCTTTGCAAGAGGGCAGGTGTCTTGCGTCAGATGCGGTTCAAAGTATTTAATTTCAAAACCAAAAGAAGCGTTGGCTCTATCGAAAAAGGCCTTGTCATAAGTTTTTGTATCAAAGAACCCGATCTTCATAACAATCCTTTGCTGTTTTTGTCTAAGGCCATTCTAGCTCTCAATAAATTTCTTGAAACATTTTTTTTTACAAATTGAAGTTATTAACCTACCAAAAAATATATCGATATAGATACATATACATTAATACCACAGGGAATGATCTTCATGAAAAAATCAACACTCAAACCCCACATTTTATGGTTTGATGAAATTGGCATTGGCGACATCAATCTTGTCGGTGGAAAGAATGCCTCCCTTGGTGAGATGTACCGCAATTTGATTAAGAAAAAGGTTCAAGTGCCTTCCGGCTTTGCCATTACAGCCTCGGCCTACAGATATGTGCTTGAAAAATCCGGAGCTTTTAAGGCCCTCAAAACACTCTTAGAAAAACTTAACCACAAAGATTCGAAATCGCTAGCCTCTGTGGGACAAAAAGCTCGGGAGATTATCCTGAGTTGTGAAATCCCCAAAGATCTACAAAAAGAGATTACTGAAGCCTACCGTAAACTTTCTTCAGAATATAAGCTAAAAAACATCGACGTTGCCGTGCGTTCCTCCGCAACCTCCGAAGACCTTCCCACCGCAAGCTTTGCCGGCCAACAAGAAACCTATCTGAATATTACGGGGGAAAAAAACCTCCTCGACGCATGCAAAAAATGCTTTGCCTCGCTTTCCACAAATCCCCCCATTCCCAACCCCTCCGAGCAAAAAATGAACCACCTAGGCCCCCCTTTTTCAATTGGGGTGCAAAAATGGATCCGGTGGGCCTTTGCGAGCTCCGGTGTGATCTTTACATTAGATACAGAGACTGGTTTTCCCGATGTTGTCTATATCACGGGCAGCTTTGGTCTTGGCGAGAGCGTAGTGCAGGGAGCTGTAAATCCCGATGAGTTTTACATCTTTAAACCCACATTGAAACAGGGTTATAAAGCCATCATTAATAAAACCGTCGGAGAAAAAGCCACCAAGATGATCTATGCAAAAGATCAAAATAGCCCCATAAAAACCGTCAAGACTCCGCCTGAAGAAAGAAAGAAATTTTGCCTGGATGATGAAGAAGTTTTACAGCTAGCCAAATGGGCCGTCGACGTCGAAGACTATTACAGCAAAAAGAACGGAAAATGGACTCCCATGGATTTGGAGTGGGCCAAAGACGGCAGAACGGGGCAACTCTTTATCGTCCAAGCCAGACCGGAAACGGTCCAATCCCGAAAAAATCAAAACATCATCGAAAATTACGTGCTTTTAGAAAAATCCCCCGTGGTCACAAAAGGAAAAAGCGTTGGCAATAAAATTGCTCAAGGAACCGCTAGAATCATTAAAGATGTAAAGGATATTCGCCAGTTTAAAGCCGGAGAAGTTTTAGTCACCGATAAGACCGATCCCGACTGGGTACCGATCATGCGGATAGCCTCGGCCATTGTCACAAATCGTGGAGGACGGACCTCCCACGCGGCTATCGTTAGCAGGGAGCTCGGCCTTCCTTGTATTGTTGGGACCAATAACGCAACCGAAGTCATTAAAAACAAACAACCAATAACTGTTGACTGCTCCCACGGAGAACACGGAGTGATCTACCAAGGGCTTCTTAAATTTAAGATCGACAACATCAATGTAAAAAACATCCCGAAGACTAAAACGAAAATCATGCTCAACGTAAGTTCTCCCGACGAGGCTTTTGCGCTGGGTCTTCTACCAAGCGAGGGAGTGGGTCTTGCCCGTGAAGAGTTCATTGTCAGTGAATACATCCGCATCCACCCAATGGCGCTAATCAAGTTTGATGAGGTTAAAGATCCAAAGATCCGAAAGCAGATCAACGATCTCACCAAAGGGTACACAGATAAAAGCCAATTCTTCGTGGATAAGCTTGCTAGGGGCGTGGCAATCATCGCAGCGTCCTTCTACCCTCGAGATGTTATTCTCCGGTTTAGTGATTTCAAAACCAATGAATACGTCAACCTGATCGGCGGTCAGTACTTTGAACCCAAAGAAGAAAACCCCATGATCGGTTGGAGAGGAGCCTCCAGATATTATAAGGAAGGGTATAAAGAGGGCTTTGCCCTAGAGTGCAAAGCAATCAAAAAAGTCAGAGAAGAATTTGGGCTCATGAATCTAAAAGTGATGATCCCTGTTTGCAGAACCCCTGAAGAAGGAAAAAAAGTTTTAGCCGTCATGAAAAAAAATGGCCTTGTTCAGAAAAAAAATGGCCTGGAAGTTTATGTGATGTGCGAAGTTCCCAGCAACGTGATCCTGGCAGATCAATTCTGCGACATCTTCGACGGTTTCAGCATCGGCAGCAATGATCTTACACAGATGACGCTGGGCGTCGATAGAGATAGCGAACTTGTGGCGGATGTTTACGATGAAAGGAACGATGCCATAAAACGAATGATCCAACATGTCATCAGCGTAGCCAAGTCTAGAAAACGAAAGATCGGCATTTGTGGAGATGCCCCCTCGACCTACCCCGAATTTGCGGAATTTTTAGTGGACTGCGGCATCGACAGCATCAGCTTAAGCCCCGACACAGTCATCAAAACACGGATTCTTATCGCGAACCACGAAAAACACCCTAAAAAAACTCGCAAGAAATAAATTAGCAGGCTTGTTTAGAAACGCAATCGAACGCCACAAAATCGCAAGCTTTTTAGGGCATTATAAACGCAAAGGTGCAAAGACGCAAAGGGAATGCCGACTCTTAGATAGCCTCAAAACAATAAGTTGATTGTTAGATTGAAGTTTGCTGAAAGCCCCTGCCATCCTTTGCGTCTTCGCGCCTTTGCGAGGCTGTAAAAAAATCTCGATCGAAATCAAACGGATTCTAATTTTTTCACAGCCTCTGCGTTTCAAAAAAATCAGCGTCTCCACGACCTATCAAAAACTGTTATTTCCCAATAGGTGATCCGAAGGAACTGTCACACTTTGCGTTTATCCTAAAAAACAAAGAGAAATATAGATTTTCACGAATTTAAGGAATCACCTCTTGGGCGTGCACAATCCAAAAAAGTTGATAATTTATCTAATTATAGTTACTCTCAACCCTTCCCTATAAACCGGCGATCACCAATGCGATATCATTCCTTAATTTGTGCGGGCTGCTTACTCTTATCTCTTCCGCTCGCTTCTGCGGATGATCTTCCCCATAGGATTCTTTTCCTCGCGCACCGCGGCAACCACGAAGAAGCGCTCAATTTATATACCCAAAAAAGGACCGAAACCGGTACCCACGATTTCAGGCTTCTTCGCGAGCTAGCGATAGGAATTTTGGAACAGGGAGCTAATAGTCAGGATGCCGATGTGCAAAAAGCGGTCCTCTTTGCCGCGGGAGTGTCCATGGACGAACGGACCCTGCCGATCATCATTCGGGGGATCCAAAGCGGAGATCCCAATTTACAACTTTTCTGTTTAAATATCCTCTCCAACCAACATCACGAGGATGCTTATGCCGCAGTTCGCAAGACGATGCGGGCAGGTGGACACCCTATTTTACGTCTAATTGCAACATTTGTGCTAGCGCAACAGAAAGACCCACAGGCCTTGACGCAGGCAGAGGCTTTTTATTATCAGTTTCCCGAGGAAGCGCACGTGCTTTTTCCGCAGGTCTTTGCGCAATTCCACACTAAGGATGCCACCAAATATTTGCGTAAGCTGCTAAATCACCCAAAAGAAGAAGTGAGGATTGAAGCGATCCTCAATGTCGTCAAGGGATCGCATGAAGAGCTCGTCGGTCAGCTAAGAATGCTAGCGGCGCATCCCCAAATCAACCAGCTCGAAACGGCAGCCTATGCTTTGGGCGAATTCAAAGACGAAAAATCAGTCCCCAGGCTAAAAGCGATCGCCAACCTGCGCCACAACTCCACAGCCCTTGCCGCGATGATCGCTTTATATGAAATTGGCTTGAAGGAATATCATCAACCCGTTGTGCAAATGGCGGAAGAGGGGAACCTTTTTGCGATCAATACTCTAGGGAAAATGCCTGAAGGGAAATCCTCACTCATCCGACTCCTTAACAGCCCCAATCAAGACATTCGTTTAAACGCCGCGATCAGCCTCCTTGAATTACGCGACCCGGCCGGAATGCCAATATTTTCGACCTTACTCATCCGCGATCAACGTGATTTAGGGTTCGATGAAATCAGTTCAGCAGGGCGTTCACAGACCTGCTGGAGAATCATCCCCTCGATCAGCGCGCAGCCGGAGGCTTCTTTGCTCGAAGAGATCTCGCTTTCATTCAAAGAGGCACTACTTGCTCAAACCCTAGATCTCCCCGAGGAGCATTTTCTAGCTCTTTCCGAAAAAATTGTTCAATCCAGGGAAAATCCACTAGTTCCCGCAATGATCGAGTTGCTAGTTAATCACCAATCCAATGCCGGGATTGAATTTTTAAAAAAGTACAGAGAGAAGGCTGGCGCTCCCCTCATTCGCACCTACTGCAATCTAGCTTTATATAAACTGCAAGAAGAAGGCCCTTATCGCGATCTACTTTTCGGATGGATTAAAGACCACTTCAACGACTCCATTGACTTCCGTATCCTGAAGCCCTTCGAAGGCGTCCCCCAGTTTGACGATATGGAATCTAAATATAAAATAAATCCTGATGAATCCTCTAGATTGTTTATCGAAATCCTGGAAGCCTTTAATCAGTACAAAGATCCCGACGGGATCGATCTCATCGTAGAACTTCTGCGACAAAGCCCTCCAAAAAAACGTTATCCTCTAGCCGGTATTCTACTACATGTCACTCAATAAACTTTGCTTAACGCTTATCACTTTGGCCTGTTGCGGCACTTTTTTGCTTTGCGCAGAGGAAGAGTCCCCGGATCCAAATTCTTTTAAAATCGACGTTCACCTGCTCCGTCCCACCTACTGCGAAGGGGTTTTGAGAACAGAGAACGGAGGAATCATCACCGCCGAGGATTTGCGTATTCAAGCGCGGGACATCACCTATACGAAGCAAAACGGCATTCACGAAATTATCGCAGAGGGTGACCTGCTAGTCGAGTGCGGCGGTTATACGTTTGTTGGGGAGCGTCTAGAATATAATATTTTAGAAAGAGTGGGTGTCATTTACAATGGGCGAACGGCGATGGAGCCTTGGTTTTTCGGGGGGGAAGAAATTCACCTGTTAGCCGACGGCAGTTACACCCTTTACAATGCATTTTTGACCACTTCAGAAAACTACTGCTACGACTGGCAGATCCTTTCTAAATGCGCCACGCTAACGAATGACCACTACCTGCATGCGAAAGATGTAAAATTTAAATTTCTTTACTTTCCCTCAGTCTGGATTCCCAGCATCAAAGCGAATTTAGATGCCATCTTTGATTTACCCGTTCGCTTCTCAGTAAAATGGGGAGGAAAACAAGGCTCACGATTGGGAATGAAATACGGTCTAATTTCCTGGAAAAACTGGAAGTCGTTTCTGCGCCTGGATTATCGTTTTAAACGAGGACTTGGCGCGGGCGTCGAGTTGTATTATCACTCGGACGACCGTGTAGAAACATTTGAATCCATCAACTACATCGCGCGCGATTCGACAATCACCGTCCCGGGGGAACGGACCCGCTACCGATTTCAGGGCGTCTACCATAATGTGATCTGCGACGACACTGTCGATGTGTTATTAACATACGACAAATTGAGCGACCAGGACATGGCCACCGACTACAATGACCGCGGATTAGAATTAGACACCGCCGGCAGAACCCAGCTACTTGTGCACAAGCAGCACGAGGAATGGGTCGGAAATTTCATCTCGCGTCTTCGCGTCAACACATTCCAAACATTAAAACAAGAGCTGCCAACCTTGCAAGGGGCCACAATTCCCCTATCCCTTTTTAACAACCAGCTCGTTTGGGAAAACAACACACAAGCTTCCTATCTTAACTTCATCTACACGAAGGGGCTGCCTCACGTTCACGACTACAATTCAACTCGCCTAGACACCTACCAAAAACTCTATCGACCATTTCGTGCGGATGGATGGGTGTTAACTCCGTCGGCTGGAGGACGGGCCTTATTCTATGGTAACACTAAAATCCATAACAGAACTTGGACCGGTCCTTCGCGCTGGGCAGCTTCAGCAACATTACAGCTTGATTTAACGAAACGGTATTCCCGGAATTTTGGAGCCTTTAAGCATGTGATTAAACCTTATAGCAGCTATCAGTATTGGACGCTGGCGACCACATCCCCAAATGACCATTATATTTTTGATATCGACGATGGCCTTACTCGTCTAAATCAGTGGAAAATTGGCGTTGAGAATTCAATTTATAGGAAAACGAAAGAGGGAGCGGTGGAACGGTTGTTCCATTTGAATTTATTTTCCTACCTTTTCTTTGACACCCCGGAGATCGGCACGATTTGCCCGAAAGTCTACGCTTTAGGAACTTTTCGATCTATGGGAGTTTTGCGCCATACAATAGATACAGCTTGGGACTTCCAACATAATGAACTAGACCACATCAATTTCCGGACGGAATGGACAGTTAACCAAAATCTAGCCATCGCCGGGGAATACCGACATCGTGATGTTTGGGCGTGGCGAAAAGCAGACTATACTAATTTTTTCTTAGATTCCTTCAGAACAGAAAATCAACTGCGCCATTCCTCGCTTTCCGACCGCCGGGATACTGTGCTTCTCCATTGTTTCTGTCGTTTTCACCCTTGCTATGCGCTGGAGTTTGAATCGCGAACGGGATGGAACCGAAAGCTTGAACCTTCATACAATGAATTTGAAATCGACCTACTTGCTACCTTGCGCTCCTCATGGAACGTTAAAATGGGTTATGAAAGAAAAGAATATGGAGGCGTAGAGCACCGATTTACGATTGCAGTGGCCCTTGGGCTGAAACGTCCCGACCGACCAAGCAATCCCCCACCTCCATTCTTTGATTATTAATGAAGAATTAGTATAATAGCCTTTTTATCACTTAATTTGGTTCTTTATGCATATTCTTATCATTGGTGTTGGCTACGTAGGACTTGTCAGTGGGGCTTGTTTCGCCGAAATGGGGCATCATGTCATTTGTCTCGACATTAACCAGCAAAAAATCGACGCGCTCAATCGGGGAGAAATTCCTATTTATGAACCCGGACTCGAAGAAATTGTAAAAAGAAATATTAAAGCCCATCGGTTAACCTTTTCTACAAGCTATGCTGAAGCGCTTCCCGCCGCAACAGTCTGCTTTATCTGCGTCGACACTCCGGTGACCGAAAAAGGGGAAGCGAATCTTCAGTATGTATTCTCCGTCGCGGACTCTATCGCAGCACACATGAATGAATATAAAATCGTCGTTAACAAATCTACTGTGCCTGTAGGAACCTCCAATGCCGTCAAAGAACGAATTTCCGCGGCCCTGCGCAACCGCGGCGTTGAGATTCCTTTTGATGTGGTATCAAATCCGGAATTTTTGAAAGAGGGATGCGCTCTCAACGACTTTATGAAACCCGATCGTGTGATCATAGGCTCAGAGAGTCCCCAAGCAATTCATTTAATGAAGCAGATCTATGCCCCATTTATGCTATGCCACGAAAGATTACTGATCATGGATAACGCGTCGGCAGAGATCACAAAATATGGCGCTAATAGCATGCTTGCCTGCCGTATTTCTTTTATGAATGAACTTTCCGGATTCTGTGAAAAAGTCGGCGCGGATATCAACAAGGTCAGGATAGGAATCGGTTCAGATAAACGAATCGGTTATAATTTCCTTTACCCCGGCCCGGGATTTGGCGGCTCCTGCCTTCCCAAGGATATTAGAGCTCTACAATCGCATGCCCATGCAATCGGTTACGAAATGCCGCTCCTTGAAGCGATCGATACAGTTAATCGACGGCAAAAGAAATTGATCGCCAAGAAAATTTTAAGCTATTTCGGGGAAAAACATGGCCTAAAAAACACGACCATAGGAATCCTAGGATTATCATTTAAACCTGATACGGATGATATGCGAGAGGCCTCTTCGCTAGTTCTAATCAACCTGCTGTTAGATACAGAAGCAAATCTTCGTCTATA
>CAZENM010000064.1:0-14493 GCA_964513575.1 uncultured bacterium
ATAACAAAAGGATCCTTTTTCGAGGTGGCTATCCTTCGAATTCAACCTACTACACGATTATGTAATTTTGAAAAACAGTAGCATTTTTAAAAGTTTGCCCAATAGAAAGCCCACAAAATTTCTCCATCATTTCAATTGCTTAAATAATGTCTAAAAACTAATCTATTTGGTATTTACAGGAGTCACATCACATGATAAACAAGCACCAAAAATTCGGCGCACTTACAGCTTTTATGTTTTTACTCATTGGCTGTCCTTTCCTTGTAGCATCAACTAATATTAAACCGAAACAAAACGAAACTTCAATTCCTACCGCTGCCGAATTCACTACATGCATAATTCAGGACTACCTACCCACAATTCATCTTGAACCAATTTTCACAAAAGATAAAATCAAATACACACACATTGGTTTTCCTATCTATGAAAGCGAGGACATCGCTTTATCCCTTGGAGTAATATCACAAGGTGACAGGGCCTTCAAGGCAATGTTCAGCCTAAAGAAAAAAGCCACCCTGAGATCCCTCTTCCAGATTGAATTATTATACCTTGTAGAAGAAGAAATATTGAACTTTCAGCTTTTTGAAGATATTATGAAGGGGTTTTCACAAATAGCAGGATTAAATAAAGATGATTTTCAGGTTCTTGTACTAAAGATGGATCCTTCAATATTTTCAGAAAAAGCGAAAACTGATCCCTATTTTTCGGATGCTCAATATCTTTCTTGGACTTTTTTTAACCCTACTGAAATGAAAAAATTCTTAGTAATTACAAAACCCGATGGGCAAGGTGGTTCTCATTTTAGTATCCACACCCCTACAAATGATTAAAAAGATTTGGTATAATTACCAGGGAACTGACGTGACCTCCGCGCCATTGCTTGGAAGAGTGGACTAAAGTGCACCATTTTGCGTTGCCCTTTTCTGAAAGCGTTTTATCACGTTCCATCGCCTTACGGCTCCTACACATAGGTCTAACCACGGTCATCGCTACCACGATTATAGAATCCACACAGCTCTTGCAGTCCATGAAGTGTCACAACACGACTATTTAAGCCCGGGAAATTCACGAGTGCTCATGACTTTCTCGAGGCATTAAAAATGCTAGAACACCCGCAACAATTAATAATGCAGGAACATCGCCACCAAGGTGTCCAATCTGATTCTGATAGACAAATGACTGTACGCCCATAATGCCGCCATGAACCAAACTTGACCACACTGTAAACCAAATCAAACTACGGTGAGCTAACGGATTACGCGAGGCTATCATCAAAAACACCCCTAAGGTGAAATAAATGCCGAGAATCATCTGCAAATATGCTGATTGACCTGAATGCCACGACCATCCAGATGGCCAAACAATTGTTAGGGGATAAATGGCAAATGCAAAAATCGCACCCACCACAAACAGAGCAATCTTCAAATATTTCAAGCGATTTGTTTCAGACATATAATTCACCTTATTTGCATAACCCACATATAGAAAACTCAATATTTATGGTCAAGACAGTTTAATTAAGACTCTGAATATCAGCACATAAGGAGTGCAAATGGAGTCCAGATAGCGCAATTCGTCTCAGAAACCACCAATCCTTCACAACAAAACAAGTTTCCACAATTTTTTGAGTTTCCTGTTGCTAGGAATCGTGGAGTGATAACACAGGAATATGACGTATACCGCCGAGATAGATTTGATCCTACAATATGATGCAAATACATATCACGATATCCCCAGCTCCACAGCGCTTTCTGCTAAAAACTGCAGGCATAGCCCCGATCACTTTAATGAAAGATCCGCTGAAGGAGTGAGTGTAATAATTGAAAATAGGTAGAAGAAATAATAGAACATATACTACGTATTAATGTAACAGGCCATTAAAAGGAGACAGGGATCATGGGGAATAAAATCAGTAAATCATTAAGGCTATTAGGTATAGTGCTTTTAAACAGCTTATTTTTCAATGGCTACATGTCTGCTGGGAATAGCTCCTTGACTGCCAGCAGCCAGATCATCGTCAATAAAGACGGATCATCAGTGGAAACGAAGGAAGACGGAACACAGCTCATTAAAAATGCGAATGGGTCTTCAGTTCAAATTAATCCCGATGGCTCTAAATTGATCATGAATACCGACGGCACATCCATTCAAAAAAACAGTGATGGCTCAAAGCTTATTAAGAACTCAGATGGTTCTTCGGTTCAGGTTAATGTTGACGGCTCAAAGCTTATTAAGAACTCAGATGGCTCTTCAGTTCAAGAGAATTCCGACGGCTCTAAAATCATCAAGAATTCCGACGGGTCCACGGTTACCTTACCGCCAAAAAAACCCTAGAACGGAAAAATTAATAAAAAATTTTTAAAAACGGGAAAACCCTGCTACCTTTATAGTCCTGATTATTCAAAGTAAGTTAACGCATTTTTAGCTAACCCATATGAAACTAAATCTTTTTTGCCTAGCATCCCACCAAATAACTCTTGAAGAGAGAAAAACTGCGCCAAAAGCCCGAAGGGCTGCAGTGTTTCAGCCCAAGTCGCAGCGAAGCGGAGGCTTGGGTTAAGGTAATAAATATAACAGCAGCCTGAAAGGTCGACATTAACTCAATCTTCTATTTTGACATTCAAAAATTGATTATTTGCCGCAACATTGGTAATCGTTACACTATACGGATTCGGATAACAACCCGGCTGCGAGCACCCGCACTCCGAACAAGAATCACATGAAAGCGTGCGCTGAGAATCTGTCTGGTTTAAAATAGAGATTTTATTATCTCTCGAAGTAATGCCATCCCATAGGCTATCAATGTGAAACCAAGAATCAAAACCAACCTGACAATGCTCTGCAATACAGTCTTTATATAGGATATTGTGTGCTGGCTCTACAAATTCAGGCCTTGGATCGGGCGCCCAACCAAATCCTGTACCATACCCCAACGATGCTCTTTGCTTGAATTTATGATCGATGACGCTAACATGTTTGGCTTTACACCTAATAAACTCCACACCGGTACAAAAAGCGCAACTAAACCCCGTCGCCTGCTTGTCTCCAGGATTAATCGCCAAAATATGTTTTGCCACGCAATCGCTAATTTTTACACCACTTGCATAGATTTCTATACCCGTGGCCTTGGCACCCTTTTGGGCGTGTCCCAATCCATCTCTAACATGAGAAACTTTGCAGTTTTGGACCAGGGCACCAACACACACAAAAACACTTATCCCGTGCGCATCATCACAGCACCCAATAATATTCGAGATTTCACAATCCTGAATTTTAAGATTAGTCGTTAATACAGGGACCAATCCAATCGCTGTGTGTCCTTCAGTGTTAAGGTTATCAATGAATTCGCTTTTTATGGTATCTAGCTTGCACGAGTCAACAACAGCATCATCACAAAGCAAGTGACCGATTCCTGTGCACGCACCATCTTGATTAAGCAGATTTTTAACGTGACATTCGGTAACCTTGGATTCTAAGGTTTCAGTAAGTTGAATGGCCGCTGATGATCCTGTTCGAACCCGCATATTTTTGACGGTACATTCATCGACAACAACTTTAAAGCACTGTGATGCCAAAATTCCGGTGGGGACGGTGTAATTAATTGTGTCTTTGACATTCAATCCGTTCACTACGATCTTTTTGATCAAAATGTTGGAACAATCCCTACACTGAATACCCGACAACCCCATATTTTTAAGAGTCCCATTTTTTATTATGAGATTTGCACTTCCCACCGCAGAAATCCCTATAGTCTTAAAATGCGATGAAATACATTTTAGCGTATGACCCTGCATATTGAGCGTTACATCATTAGACTGAATTGTAATAGCAACAGAATCAGAGGTTGGTTTCCATTTAATACTCCGATGAAAATCATAGGTGCCTGGCGCATTGATCACAATCCCATTTGGTGGAATGGAATCGATAATATACGAGGCATCTATCTCACTCCAGACCACTATGCAAAAGATCCAAAGGCACATCCAAAGATTATTTCTCACAAAAAGACCCTCATATAAATTTGAGATTTAAAAGAAAAAGTGCGCTAAAGTTCAAAAAATTTCAACTTTTTTATACATAGTATTCAGTAAGCTGTTGCGCCATTTTTGTGAAAGCGTTACTTTAAAAATTTAATTTTTTTACAGCCTCGCAAGGATAACTCATCAACAATTTTGGAGAAACCATGCACCTTAGGCCTTTTATTTGCCTGCTTTTAGGACTTCTGACCTTTGGCTATCCAAAAGCAAATGCAGAAATCTATTTGGAATGTTATTCCGGAGCGGTTTTTGGATGTTCTAAATTATCCCCCCCTCATATAAACACAAAAAACACTTTTGGAGTCGATGGTTTGAACGGATCTTTTTCCAATCATACGTCGAAAAATCTTATCCCAAGCTGGGTGGGAGGGGTAAAAATTGGCGCCTGGATGAATCCTGATTTGGAGCGGAAATGTTGTCTTCCTTGTGGTATCGACCATTTTGGAATGTACATTGATTTAAGCTATCATAGCTTAGACTATAACCACCATAAGAGAACTTCTAGAATTAGTTATTCGGATACTTCATTGTCCCCCCCACTAGGGCCGGCTGTTGACAATGGCAAAACACGCCTCTTTATTCAGGGACATGCGACAACACTTGCCTTCATGCTTGCTTATCGCCACGGTTTTTTTCCTTGCGGACTTATTCCCTTCGGCCGCTTACAACCTTATGTCGCGATAGGACCAGGCGTCCTTTTCGTCGATCAAAAAGTAAGAATTGGCCCCCACGAGGCTGATGATACCAATTTTTCTGTCTTTGTCGCCAAAAATGCCACTCTTAAGAAATGGAATACAAAAGCTGTCCCTTGTTTTGCTGTAGACACGGGATTGCGTTTGATATGTAGTTGCAGGGTATCTTTAGATCTCTTCTTCAAGTATCGCTACGCTGCCCCAACATTTAAATTCTCTTCTGCAAACGGAAGACATGGCTCTTCTGCTCTGAAACCTAACTATAATCTTTGCAGTATTAATTTAGGGGCCGTCTATCATTTCTAAACCATCCAGCTAAATACAAGGTAAAATTCAATGAAACCTATGAGTATCAATCGGTTCAATTTTTTCGCCCTCTCTCTGACTTTTCTGCTAATAGCGCTCTTGAACACTTCTCAAGCTCATGCAAGCTATCGTTTTGTTGTTTACGCAGATAGCAGAGCTCCAAGAAATGTCCTCATTCCTTTCAACCAACAAGTGTTGGGGTACATAACCTCGGAAGTCGCCAATTTAAATCCACGACCATCATTTGCGTTGTTTATTGGAGATATGGTTAACAGGGCGGTAGATACTACCTATACTCATAATAATTTGAATGACTGGAAAGTTTTCATGCAAACCTTGTTGGGAGATATTCCACTATATACAGCTGTTGGTAATACCGATCTCTATGGAAATACCGGCTGGACTGAATACCCACTACAAGCAGTTTATCAAGAGACCTTTAATTACCTCCCCAACAATGGGCCAAAAGACTATAAAAAGTTGGCTTATTCTTTTGAATATGGAAAGGGGGATGAACGCTCTCTTTTTGTAGTCTTGGATTCTTTCGGATTTTTTGATAGCCAAGGAACTCCCGTCAATTTTGACAATGGTTTTGATGAAGAACAACTTGCCTGGTTTAACAAGGTTGCATGTAAATCGGATGCCAACCATAAATTTGCTTTAAGCCACGGCCCTGCGTTTTCTATCGAAGGATTTCCTGTTCAAGATTCTGTAAGACGAGCATGGGACATCATGCTAGAAAATGATTTTAGCATGTTTTATTGTGGCCATGAACACATTTATTCCCGCTGGACTATTGATAAAACAGTCTATCCACAAGCTATCCACAAGATGATCCAAACTATAGTAGGAAGCGCGGGGGCAACGCCTGATCCTATCACAAATGTCAAAGTCAATGTCCAAAAAGCACATGCTTATTCAGGCTACACTTATGTTGTTGTCGACGTCAAAGGAGACACCATTATCCAGAGGGCTTATGCTGTCGTTCCTGATGGATTAGGTGGTTTTACGACTCAAAATTTAGACAATGTCATCATTAGATAATAATTACTACTCAGGCAGTTGTCTAAACGACTTCGCATATCAACAGCAAGTTTAGTAAAGGCGCTTTCTATGTCACTAACTGAAGACTTACATTTTTTTGTACCTAAAAATCAATCGAAGTTATAGTCTCTAAACATTGCAAAATAATTACACGGTATAATTTAACCAATAGGAACAAAATGTTTACACAGCACATATCCAACGGGAACAACATCATTCACTCTTCTAGCAGCGCAAGCATGCAAAATGAATCTCAGAGTCTCTGTGAATTATACCAAGAAACTTATTTGAAAGAAGGGCATCGTAAAATTGCTCAAATTGTAGCAAACATAGCCCCTGAAGCGACAACCACAAAAGACTCCACAGGCTCAAAAATCACCATCGCTCACGTCTCGAACGAGCTACAAAATAAGATTATAGAAAAAATCTCTAAAGAAAAAATATTCGGTGTCCACGTCGGATCCAACTCATCTCAGGTATCTACACATATTCAAATGCAAATGGCGCCAACTATAAGTAAACGTTCTTGGCTTGGAGCTAATAATGCGGTTGCGCTGGCTTTATCTCACCCAAATCCATTCCAGTTTCTTGCCGACCATTTTGATTATTGGAGAGGTTCATTGAGTGAGCCCGTTTATGCATTTCTTTCATCCGAAGAATATATTTCTAACCCCCAAGTCATTAACCTTTTAAGCCAATGTTTACTAAAAGAAAATGTGAACAACTTAGATACACAAATGATTTTACCAACTTTTCTAAAGGCTCTCACTTACCAGCCAACTCGTAACCAGGCTCTGGATGTACTTAAAAAAGTCGTCCAAAATTGCATCAATAGACAGGAATTTGGTAGAGACTATGAAACGTTAGAAGATATTACAAAACATCTTCGATGTTTTTCACAAGACCCTGATATTCGTGATATCTTACACATGATTCTTAATACAAGTAATACCACTTCTACAAGAAGAATTGCTCACGTGTCATTGGGAAATACAGTCCCGTACAGTGATTTTTATTCAACTATGTTCTTCAAAAATGTACAGGAAATTTGCAGTAGGATAACTATGGAAAACGCCTTTCCTGTCGGCGTCACAAGGGATAACGAGGATATTTTAGTAACCGTTTCAACTGATGCTCAACTGATGGTAATAGAAAAAAAACTTTATTGCCTCCGATCGGGTTTTCTCCATGGACGGGTCAGTGAAGAAACTTCCGAAAGAGCAGATAAGACCCTTAGAATAAAAATTATTGTTAAGGACGATGGTCATTTCATTGGCAACATTGTAGAAATGGCAGCTCAATTCACAGATCCCATTAGGTTTCTTCTTGATCATCGTCTCTACTGGAGCGATAAATCTAAAGATGTCATAGCTTATTTAGCAAAACCCGAGAATATAGAGCAAGAGGGTGTTATAGACATTCTAGAAACTTTTTGTGGCAGGAATGATGATGAAGTCCTCGAAACAAAACAGCTGGCGATTAAAACTCTTGGTGCCTTATTAGAGAAGCCCTTATTTAAGGAAAGAGCAAAATCCCTACTGCTATATGCGGCAAAGTTTGATGCCCATAAGTACCCCTCACAAAACTTTTTACGTATCGAAGCATGTAAAATACTGAAACCTCTTTTAAACGAAACAGATGTTCATGAAACGTTGACAAATATCGCAGAGACCTGCCCATTGATTCCTTTAAGAGGAGCTGTACGTTCAATTATTGATGGAATAGACCAAGTAGATTATTACCTACACACTTTGGTCGTGAAACAGGTGATTCAATCTTTTGATTTCTCAAGGCTATTTTGCAATAATAAAATGGAATTAGAATATTTTCTTTGGTCGAACTTGCCTTTCTCTGCACAGGCTATGAAGGAACTCGATGAAGCTCATATTTCCTCAATCTTTTGCCATAATTTATCCACAGCCTCACCTAAAGATTATCCTCATGTCCAAATTACAGCTTTTAGGGGTGTTACCCCTCTTGGAGGATTCTCAAGTCACATATCAGACACCGTTCCTGATTATTCCATCTTGAAATTTATTGCGCTGCATACGAAAAATATAGAGGTGTTTAACAATATAGTGCAGACGTTAGTTGATGCCACACATGGAAAAGAAATGGGGCTAATGGAACCTCTTGACGTCGTTCTTGCACAGCTTAAAGATAACGCTTCTTTTGACCTTCCTGATTCTATAAATAAATTAGCAAAACCAAATCTTGCGGTTCACGAAAAACGAGCCGAATCAGCTTTAACCCCATCACCTAATCGAGAAAGTGAACGGAATTTATGGACGCGCTGTCAAGCCGAAACCATTCTAGAATTAATTCAATCTGATGACACAGACATTACATTACGAATACTTGCGCTCAGATATAGCCTCAAATATCTCTTTGCTGAACAAGATTACCCAGCGAGACAGAAGGACAACGACGACTACAACAATAAGCTTTGGCCAGTTGTCCAAGAACTTTCTGTTAGAGAAGATATATCGATCCTCCTTAAAGAGGAAGCCAAACTTATACTTAATTGGCATCAACAAAAGAGTCACAATAGTTAATTTATCTGAACTTTGAGGTTTATTATGATGCCAGCAACAGCACTCCGTCGAATGAGCACATTTGCAAAAAGCAGTAACATCCCTTGGCAGGATATGACTCGCACAGAACTCGACATTGCCTACAACAACAGTAACGCTGTGCCCAATAGCGCAGTCCTTATCAACGACTGGAAAGCTCGCAGCCCTCTCTTCCGTCAAAACTACAAGGACATGGGTGCACTGCTTGAATTAGAGTATGGTCTAGGCGATCGCAATAAAATCGACATCTACCTGTGCGGTAAATCTAATGCTCCGTTATTCGTTTTCATTCATGGTGGCTATTGGCAATGGAATTCAAAAGAATCGTTTGCTTGCATGGCTCAAGGCCCACTTGCCCGTGGTATGGACTTTGCCTCCATCGGCTACACATTGGCTCCTGAGGCAACTCTATCTAAAATCACGACCGAGATCTCAGAAGCTGTGCTCTGTCTTAGAAGTATTGGACCATCCTATGGTGTTGCTAAAGACAAGTTAGTACTATCGGGGTGGTCTGCAGGTGGACACCTCGCTGCAGCCGCTATTAAAATGGACGAGGTAGATGCAGCACTCACAATCAGCGGCATTTTCGATGTCAGACCCTGCCAAAAAAACTACCTCAACAATAATCTAAGACTTACCGCCGAGGAAGCTGCGGAGAATAGTCCACTGTTACACTTGCCGGAGCGTAGTGCGAGGGTTGTGGTGGCCTACGGAACAAACGAATTGCATCAGCTGCAACAGCAATCAATAAATTACTTCGAAGCATTACGTGGAGCAGGCTTACACAGCGAGCTATTACCAATCAGCGATGTCAATCATTTTACGATCATGCATGGCTTGGAAGATCCAGATGGTATTTTAGTCACGACTGCCCTGCGGCAAATTGAGTGTTAAATTTCTGCTAGAAAGCCTCTTTAGTAAGTTGTTGGCTTATCCTGAACGGTCGACTCTTTTTTGGGGAGTAAAATGGACGCTGCGGACGACATGGACCAATGGACACTCTAATTCTCAATCATGGCGGTTATTGTAATCTTAACAGCTTTTAAATCGCACAGTTAGTTTATGATATTACACAAAGGTTTTGTATGGCTTCAATTACACGTAAAGATTTCCAACCATGGAATCAGTGGACAGAACATGACGTCTACGATGAGTATGGGTGCAGTCCCAGATTTGTGCACCGAGACGAATCCACAAATAGAACTTACTGGTCTCAATCATCGGATACTTTGCGATCGAAATGCGCAGGCTTATTGTTTTGGACTATTGCAGCGCATGTAAGCCGGATTGCAATGAGAGTTTTTTCTTTCATCACTCTATATCACTTTAGTTATCATCATCATGCAAGTACAGATCAATCAGGTTACTCTACCCGTGTTCATTACTCCTTAAAAGAGCGGGCTATCGAGGCTTGTAAGGATACATTGAAGATCTTAGGAACGCCCGGGTTGGTTCTTTTCCTTGAGTGTGCAGCCTTCTACGGACTCTTCAATCCTTATGATGGAAGGAAATTGTACGCCACAGGTGAACGTTTTGCCTACCAAGTTTTAGGTATGGAGGGTTTAGAACTATTTTATTTTCCTGGTCCAGCCTATTGTGCGCCCTGTTTCCAACCCGATGCAACGCATCACGCTCTGGGAGGAGACTCCCATAATGGAGATGCCTGGTAGAGGGATAACTCTAACTAGCCCCAACGTGAATATTGGACTTATTAAAACGGCAGATTTAGTACTTATATCCCCAGGAAATTGAAAAAGATGTGTTTTGTTTCTCTCCCGAAAATCTTTCGCCCCCTAGCTCTATCGGCAGAAATCCCGAAACCTTATTTCTAAATCCATGGGAAAAAACAAGAAACAGTTCATGCTTTTTGTATATGAAATTTCCGCCAAGAGATAACGTATCGTAGATTGTCTGCAACCTATATGTGTGAGATAAAATATTAGACGTTTTACGGGCTAATTTTATTCTGTGTGAAAGACCCGCTCCCAGAGATAACATCGAATTCAACCTATAACCCATTCCAATATTAATAAAGGTGGCATCATTCAGCCCTGACCCAGGAGATTTATTTGAGCCTCGTTTATTTAAATTAAGGCGGCCATCCGGAAGAACATTATTATTTGAATTGGGCAGGTTGCCAAGATTTGACCAAAGCACTTCCAATCGCCCCGCTAATCTCGAGGTAAATCGATAGCTAAACCCCGCCCCAACTGTTTGTGGAATATAATTTTTTGCATGATGAGGTTCAAAACCTCGATATTTTCGATATTGGCCGCAGAAACTTTTTCTTACCCAAGCGGCTCCAAAATTTAATCTTTCCGTGATATTCCATCTCCAACCAACACTAAAACCAATTCCATTTGAATGATCCATTCCTTTGTTTGTCACATGTCCCGGCGAAACTGATCTCCTTGAATTATCTGTGTTTTGGAAACCGCTTCGACGGTGAGAAAAATACAAATAATCGATTGTAAACCCGAGAGAGTGAGAAGCGTTGAGTTTAAGTGAAAAAACTGCAGAAATAACATTGGTCTTATTAAGAAGGCGCATGGGCGTAGTACCGGAAATCGGGATTGGTTTTTTCGTTCCCAATTTTACAAATGTTGGCACAGTGTAGGCCGCTAGGCTAAAAGAGCCGTCAAAAGACTTTGAGGCAGCCTTCAACTTCACTTGTTTATGAATCGCTACGTCCGCAGTAAATAAATTGCTAGACCTATATGTAAAACTTGTTTTTCCGGGTAAAAAAAATGGGTTGTTGTCAGGGTTATTCAGACTGGATTTTTGATGAACCCAAAAGGCTCCGACATCAAAGCGGTCTGCAATCCACACAGCATTAGCAGGATTGACAACTCCAGCAAAGGCATTATTCCCCTCAGAAAAGGCATTGGGACGTCCACCTGCAAGCACCCCATAGGCTGAAGCAGAGACTCCGAATAGATTCATAATGAGCAGATATTTTATCATGGTGGCACATACAATTCATTTAATCAAGTTTCAGGCCGCATTCTAACTTACCGGATGAATTCTTTTCGAAAAAATAATTGCATAGAGGCTGTGCCCGACATCTTTTTTCAGCATTACAATCCTGTTAGGCTGAACGCTGTGTGGCTTATACTAATTATTTCATCTTGGAAGGGAGTTTAATAAGTTTGCCATCAACAACAAAAGCACCCTGGCCGCAATGATGTATTGTCAAAGCTCTTTTCTTGGAGGGAGTTATCCAAGCTTTAACAACCTCCAGGATGAAAATATTATATTTCGTTGCCATTTTTATATCCACAACCTTGCATTCGAGGTTCACATAACATTCGGGAATTAATGGGGCTTTGACAAGAGAAGCGGGTTCCTGAGCAAGTTGAAACTCCTCAAATTTATCAATCGACCGTCCTGAGCTATTTCCCACTTTCACCACTTTGGTTGCTAGCTCTACTGTGGGAATGTTGATCACACACTCCCTTGTTTTCTTTAGGGCTTTGAACGAGTAGTTACGGTTGCTGACAACGCATGCCAAGATGGGTGGTTCAAAGTCGATCATCATATGCCAAGACATTGTCATTACATTGGGCTTACCATTAAGCGATGTTGTGAGAAGGACTACAGGTCCCGGTTCAAGCGTTTGATAGACCTTAGACAAGGAAAGAGATTTTTTTGTCATATTCACCCTAATTTTTTATATAAGAGGAGTATCCCCAAGCTCGAGTGACGAAATCCCCCGTTAATCTTTCTTATATTAGCCTTTTATTAATTCTACAATTTATGATAGCAACAAAAATAAAGCTGAATTATATGAGGTGGGTATATAAGCCCTAAAAAAAACAACTGAAATAGCCTTATCGAGCTTCCTTATCTGAATGGAAGAAAAAACTCACACAACCGGTCTTTTCCCTAATCTCAATCTAAAAAATTGAATTTTTTCATAGCCTCTCACTGTATCACGTACTTTTTAAAGTTTTTTCTATTGGTTTTTGATTGTTGTCAAAATTCCGCAGGGTTTAGAGTTAAAGTAAGTCGGGTATGTAAATTTAGGTTTTTGTCATGTATGAGTTAATACTAATATTAATGCTTGGGGTTGCTGTTTGCCTCACCTATTTTTTTGCATGCAAAATAATCGTGACGAATTCTATGAATTCTTCCCCTTTGTTTTCTAACTATTATCTTAAAAAGGAACATCCCCACCCTTTCCTTCAGTTTATCCATTCAACTATTATGGGCCTTAGAGACACGGAAAGCGGTTTTTTTGCGGTACTCAACTGGATAGCGTCGACTGCGTCACACCCGGATAAATCGATCATTGGAAATGCCCTCTTAGGTGGAAAAATCAGCCAGAGTCTCCTTGTCGTTGCCTTATTTTTGCCCATCCCCTATTTCTTTGTTTTTTTTGCTTTGCTGCTAACAATATCCTGGATTAACCAAAGAAAGATTTCCTTGCCGTTTGTTGGAATATTATTGGGTCTGTTGTTGATGAAGATTTCCATCGAAATGTTTTTTTATTTTTCTCAGATGAATCATAGCACTTTTACCGAATCGATTCCTGGTCTTACGTACTTGGTATTTTCGCAAGAACACCCCTGGATTTTTTTGATTAACGGGGGTTTAGTTGCGGCTATGGCGTGGAATATCTCTTTCATTTTACCGGTCATTTTGGTGTTGTCCGTGATATTGAAATTAACTATTTTACAGCTGCTCTTTATGGTTATGGGGTTATTTCTGGTATTTGCGATTAAATATTACGTGCTTGCACTAACTGCTAGGGGCATCATTTCAGAGGCTTTGAAGGAAAGCTTTCTGTTTTTTGTCGCGATGCCTATAGCGATCTCGTTGACTCTTATAACCCTTTACAGCTTTTTTCCCGAGATCTTAAACACTTCTATGACCCCTTCTTTGTCGCTTTCTGTGTCGTTATGGATCTTAGCAATTGTAACAATCACCGTTGTTTTATTGATCCTGAGCTATGATTTCTGGAAAAAAATTCTCAGTAAAATTTTCCCAAGAAATTCGGGCCAAATCGATGGATATAAGTATTCAAGAACTCTTTTCAAAGAAACAGTCTTGGGAACACAAATATTGAAAAATGAATTAAGAAATTACTCACTAGAACAACTTGCTTACTCCGGAAAATCGCATGAATGGTTAGAAACAAAAAAGTTGAATAATACAGCTATCGAACACATCCACAACAACTTTCAAAAACATTTTAACGAGCTAAAAGCTTATTTAGCAATCTTGCAAAAAAGTGATGATATTCTTCTGCAACAAGAAGAGGCTAACATATGCACACAGTTCCTCGAAGGAGCGCATGCGCTAGAAGCTAATTTTTATGAAAAATTCAAATGGTTGAAGATGCTCGAGGAAAATCAAAATGGTCAGGAGATGAGCGATTTCATTTTTCAAATTATCGAGGCTGAAGACGCTGTTTTTTACATCTACGAAGCGGCGCTAACAGATCTAAACGAGGAAGATATTGATACGCTATTCAATATCATCGATCATAAGGGAACACTCTTACAGAAAATTGAAGGAGCTTACGTCTCGTCACATGAAAATCTCACTGAAGCCGGGCACGAGAAAATCGCGCTTGAGTTGGTTAAACTGTATCAGATTAATTTATGGCTTATCGGAAAGCAAAATGAAATTCTAAAAAAATGGTCGGTCTCTAAGGCTTAAATCTCTTCTTCAGAGGACTTTAAGGCTGTGAAAAAATAGAGATCCAGTTTGCTTTCGCCGATCTTTTTTGTCTTTTCATTCAAATGTCTCTGCTCATAACGGATGTCAGAGTTGTGAGCGGAGGCATTTAAATGAAAATCCTAAAAAATCTCGATCGAAATCAAACGGATTCTAATT
>CAZENM010000065.1:0-2670 GCA_964513575.1 uncultured bacterium
ATCTTGTTATCGCCGCGCCCATTCATAATTTTCCCTTCGATAGGAAGATTTTGCAGCAACATTGGCTGAGGAAAATGAGCGATAAAATTTTGGAACTGCGAAACTTTTCCATCCATCTTCTCGATGGTCAGATCCAGATTAAAAGTTTTTTTCAGGGGAGAGGAGTAATCCAGGTCGATAGCCCCTTCATAATATATTCCTTGCGAATAGGTTTGCAGCTGTGTAGCGTGAAGGGTTTTTCCTTCGAAAACCATTTGAGTATTTACATCGGAAAATAACAGCCCTGTTCGTTTTTCAAGGTATAGGGCATTTTGAATATACAATCGACCATACTGCTGATTTCTTTCAAAATCAAAAAAATGTTCTCCGGTAAACCCCGCAGAAGCAATATCTCCGGAATCAGCCAAGGCAGGGATGTCAAAAGTAAGGAAATCACTTTCTAAGACTGAAGAGCCCGGACGATACCTTACATGCAAAAGGGCGGGATCCCAATTCCCCTCGAAATACCCCTCTCCCGTCAACAGTAATTGCTTATCGACGAATAAAAATGGACTGAGAATTTTTGCTAAATCGACTTTCGGAGCAATAAAATGCCCCTCATCAATAAATTTAGATGTGGTCGGGTCAACCCGACAGTAGATGCTCACATCCTCTAAAATACTCGCCCCGTTCCTGATCAACGCCAAATCAGACAGAAACTCCACACCATTTACAATTCCCTTGCACGACCCACGCAACTGAACCAAAGTATCTACAAAATCCCGCTCAATCACTTGTTGATACTTAGGCGGCATCTGAGTTAATAATGCCGTAAAAGGCCCCTTCAATTGATACTGAAATAGCTGTTCTTGTTTTTCCTGGTCTACATCAATCTCGATCTGCAGTCCGGGTTGAAAGACGCCGAACGAAGCAAATCCCCCAAAAACCCCTTTTAAAAACCCTTGCTTATTCAGAAATAACTCGCCCCCAAAATGGTACAAATCAGCGGAAAAATTTTCATCCGCCTGAACTTGAACTTTTCCCTTCCTCTCTAAAACAATCACCGACCCATCTTCTTCCTTATTAGTAGAAACTAAAGGGATATGAATGGAGAATGGATTGTTGATCGAGGCAAGATTAAGGTCTGAAATTTTGAGGTCGCCCGCCCCCATTAGGAAGTTGCTATTCACCGTCCAGGATCCATCTAAGACACCTTGATCCACTTTCCAACCCAAAGCCTCGGGTTGTAAGTGCTCTGACCATCGTGAAGCTGCTTGTAAATCGAAATTTTCAAAGTAAAGGTTGACTAAGGGGCTTTTACCCTCTTGAAATAAACAAGAACCCCTTACCTGATTAGTAGGTGAAAACCCCACCCTAAATTCACCCTGCTGATGCGCTCCTAACTCCTGCTTAACATCGAAATAAACCGGAGGAAGCATTTCCGATCTCGCGCATCCATTATCCACCTCCACCAAGAAATGATATTTCAGAAAGCTTTGGCTATTCTCTAATTTCTCCAACAGATCACCAAGCGCCAACGGCTCATCCGTAAGATCAATCACAGGATCAGTGATTCGAACCAGCAACTCCACACGTCGTTCTAACAGAAAAGGCTCAAAGGAAATGGTGATTTGCTTGGCTTTTAACCTCCCCCCCTGAAATGAAAATTCAGGATCTTTTAAAACCCATGACTTTTTTTTCCGCCCAATTTTCTCAACAATAAGCTCGGTTCCGAAATTAGATCTGATGTAACTTTTGAAATATGAGGAGAAAACCGCAGAAAGAATGGAATCCCATAAGAATATGACCAAACCTACAGTGAGGAATAGGGAAAACCAAGCGACCTTTGATCTGAATATTTTCAAGGTGCACCTCCAGAGGTCAAATTCTGTGTGAATATTACTTATTCCGCAAGATCTTTAACTCGCCTTTGTACAATTTTTAAAGGGAGATTGAAAGAATCTAAAAATCACGGAAAGTCGAATCGCCCTATATACCTTCAAATTTCGTTTGACTTTTCCGATTTTTTTGATAGCCTAACTTAATTAACGAGAGAACAGGTCAAGACAATGCTGAGGCGTTTTTTAGATTATCAATTATCGCTGACTGAAAAAGGGAAACCCCTTCACAAGCTACGCCCCCTCATCGCTGCGGGGGATACTTTTCTTTATGAAGCAGATATCAACACCACCAAAGGTCCCCACATCCGGGATGCTATCGATATTAAGCGATGGATGATTATCGTTGTCTTCGCCCTCATCCCCTGTATCCTGGCTGCTATATGGAATACCGGTATGCAAAGCTTTGTCTACTCAAGCGGCGATTTTAAACTGATGAATGAATTTAAAACGGCCTCAGGAAGCTTAAGCCAGTATATCGATTTTGCCCTCAAAGATCACCGCTTCCTTGAAATCCTTAAATTAGGTTGCATCGCCCTTCTCCCCATAACCATTATCTCCTATGCTTTTGGCGGACTTTGGGAAGCAATTTTTGCCTGCGTTAGAGGACATGAAATTTCCGAAGGGTTTTTAGTGACCGGAATTCTATATGCTTTGATCCTCCCCTCCACCATCCCCTATTGGATGGTTGCCGTAGGAGTATCCGTCGGAGTTATCCTTTCCAAAGAGATCTTCGGCGTCGCCGGAATGAACCTCATGAACCCAGCATTAAGCTGCAGAGCGTTTTTAGTCT
>CAZENM010000065.1:2680-11421 GCA_964513575.1 uncultured bacterium
GGGAATGACACTACTGATTCCGGCTTTAGCTTTCAGTGGCTGTTTTTTATTTACCGTTCCGGGAAAAAAGTCCGGGGAAATCTGGGAAGGTACAAGCCCAACCTTCGTCCGTTAAAGGCTTGTTAAAATGAACCAAGGCTCCCACGCAGGCTCGCTGGATGGTTACTCCCAAGCCACTCCTTTGGCCAGATTCAACGCTCCGCAAGACATTAAAAGAATCCACATCGACGCAATCGCCACAAATGACATAGGACATGATGTCACCACCTACCCCGCCGTCGAAAAACACTTCGAAGCTTGGAAAACTGCAAGCCACCAAGATGCAGTACTCGGAAATCTTTCACAGGAACAAATGCGCTCATTTGTGACAACCCCCCTTACCGAAGGAGGCTTAGGCCTTTCTCCGGGTTATTACGAAGATGCGTACAATTTTTCCTCGCTTAACTACGGCCTGGGCGACAATCACGACTGGGGATTTTTCTTAGGAAATAAATTGGGCTGCATGGGAGAAACATCCGGCATCGCAATCCTCATCGGGGCAGCATTCCTTATTTGGACGGGTGTAGGAGCTTGGAGAACTATGGCAGGAATGGCTATCGGAGCTTTTCTCACAGCCTACTTCTTTCAATTCTTCTCCTCTTCCTTTGGCGCAGAAGGCGGAGCCTGGTCCCCGGCGCAAATGGGCTTTCCAGCCTACAAACATATGATTTTAGGGGGACTCCTCTTCGGACTAGTCTTTATGGCTACCGATCCCGTTTCCTCACCTTCTATGAACTCGGCTAAATGGATTTACGGACTCTTCTGCGGGATGGTTACGATTATCATCAGAGGA
Source organism: uncultured bacterium (assembly GCA_964513575.1). Classification (GTDB taxonomy): domain Bacteria; phylum Chlamydiota; class Chlamydiia; order Chlamydiales; family Parachlamydiaceae; genus CAMFKA01. Next base: position 3,513 of record CAZENM010000065.1, read on the forward strand.
ATTAATCCAGCCTATCCAGAGGGCGTGATGCTCGCGATCCTCATGGGAAATGTTTTTGCACCGCTCTTTGATTATTACGCCACGCAATTTTATCGTATGAGGAGGACACGCCATGTCATCGCCGCAACCTAACGAATCCGTCCCCGCCGGAGAAAGCAGCCTGAACACTATCATTTTCATGGCTGTTTTAAGCCTAATCTGCGCTCTGATTCTATCTGTGCTTGCGAGCGTCCTTGCCGAGCCCAAAGCTATCGCTAAAGACCTAGACCGCAGCAAGCAGATGATGATTGCCTCAAAAATCCTCGACTACGACGGCTATTTTTTAATTCAAAATGATAAAGGTGAATTAGAGCCTGCAAAATATCTTAAAGACGGTATTCTCGTTCCGGGCACAAAAGACGATATCGCTACAAACGCCCAACTGCTTGATGTTTACAAAGTACGACTGCTCCCCTCCTTAACCGATAATAAAGGGAATATCACCACTTTCGAGAACGCGAAAATCAGCCTAGAGCAATATATCGCAGACTTTAAAAAATCGGGATATTTCAAGCAACCCTACAAACTCTTTTATCAAATCATGCCAAATCCCACCGAAGGTGGAAAAGGTGATGATAAGCCGATCGGATACGTAATCCCCATCAATGGCTATGGACTTTGGGATGCCATCTACGGTTATCTTGCGATCAAACCCGACGGTAATACCATCATCGGAATTTCCTGGTACGATCAAAAAGAAACACCCGGACTAGGCGCCAATATTTCCGAAGCTCCTTGGCAAAACCTATTTCCTGATAAAAAAATATTCATGAGCGGACCCGATGGGAACACAGACTTCAAAACAGCCCCCATAGGAATCCTCGTGGTCAAGGGAAAAGTTTCAGAAGTTCTAGGAGATGTTCCAAAAGCAAAAAGCGCTGTTGATGGAATGGCCGGAGCAACACTAACCGGAAACGGCGTGACCGACGCCTACAGAATTGTTTTAGAAGCATATAGGCCGTTGCTAATAAAAATTAACTCCTCCCAAACAAAGAGTTAAATCATATGACAGAGTCAAAAAAACCCGCAGTCAGCTATTTAACAGACCAACTATGGACTAGCAACCAAATCCTGGTGGCTGTTTTGGGGATCTGCTCTGCGTTAGGCGTCACCAATCGCCTGTCAGTCTCCATTACGATGGGACTTTCAGTATCTTTCGTGACCTCATTTTCCTCTTTTTTCGTTTCCCTGCTACGCAAAATCACCCCGGATAGCGTGCGGATGATCACCCAATTAGCGATTATTTCCGTTTTTGTGATCATCATAGACCAATTCCTACAAGCCTATTTCTTTAGTATCTCAAAAGTCCTAAGCGTGTTTGTTGGACTGATCATCACCAACTGTATCGTGATGGGACGTACCGAAGGAATGGCTAAAAATGTTGAACCAATTCCGGCGTTTTTTGATGGGCTTGGCGCAGGACTCGGCTATGCAGCTGTCTTGTTTATCGTCGGAGGCATCCGCGAACTTTTCGGTTTCGGACAACTCCTTGGACATCAAATTATCCCCCATAGCTGGTATGCAACCGCGCAAAACCCGGATGGCTATGATAACTTTGCCCTGATGGTCAGCCCCCCCGCAGCCTTTTTCATCATCGGCGGGCTCATTTGGCTGTTTAATATCGCAAATCAAAAGAAGGCTTAGAAGGAGATCATACAATGTGGATGGGGATTTACGAGCCAATTAACCTTTTAGGACTGCTAATTCAGGCGATTTTTATTGAAAACTTCCTCCTGGCAAACTTCCTGGGTATGTGTACCTACTTAGCCTGCTCAACAAAACTAAAAACCGCTAACGGCCTCGGCGTTGCTGTGGTCTTTGTGTTGACAGTGTCCGGAATCCTGAACTGGTGCGTACACCAATTTGTAACAGCCCCTGGAGCCTTATCATGGCTGTCAGCCATCGGAGTTGACGCGACAAAAATCGATCTAAGCTTCCTAGAATTCCTCCTTTTCATCTCTGTCATCGCAGGTTTCGTCCAAGTGCTCGAAATCGTTATTGAAAAATTCTCACCTGCGCTCTACAACTCCCTAGGACTTTATTTACCGCTCATCGCCGTAAACTGCGCGATCTTAGGCGCCTGCCTATTCGCCGTGACCCGCGATTATCCCTTCTGGCCCAACATGGTCTATGTCTTCGGCTCCGGCGCAGGCTGGTGGCTGGCGATTGCCCTAATCGCCGCTATCCGAGAAAAATTAGCCGTTTCCGATGTTGTCCCCAACCTCCGAGGCATGGGAATCACCTTCATGATGACCGGTCTGATGTCCATGGCTTTCCAGGGATTCACCGGAATCAAACTGGCTGTTCCTACTGGCGCCATCGAATCGCCCCAAACTCAAATGGAACTCAAACAAGAAAATGCAACCCCTCTTCCTGAAGTAAAATCATAAGGTTCTATGCCAACCACAAAAGAAATATTGACCTCGCTCGCTAAACAAATCCTGCGTAAAAGAGGTCTAGAACCTGATTTTTCTGAAAAAGTCACTCAAGAACTTTCAGAGATTACAACTCCCGCTGCTCCGCCCGAAAACATTACAGACCTGCGCACCCTCCTGTGGTGCTCCATCGATAACGATGATTCCCGAGACCTCGACCAATTGACCTACGCAGAAAAAAATAACGATGACACATACCAACTTTGGATCGCTGTCGCCGATGTAGACGCCATCGTCCACAAAGACTCGGGAATTGATTACCACGCCCAAATCAATACGACCTCCATCTACACCCCTGCCAAAATTTTCCCGATGCTCCCGGAAAAACTATCGACAAATCTAACCTCCCTAAACGAGGGCCAAGACCGAATCGCGATGGTTGTAAAAATCCTTATCGACAAAAATGGGGAATTCCTCGATTCCTCGATTACCCAAGCAGTCGTCCATAACTACGCACAGCTTGCCTATAACGCTACCGGCGACTGGCTCGACGGGAAACACAGCATCCCCAACAAAATCAATAACACTGCCGGCCTGGAAAAAACCCTCCGTGTCCAAAGCGAGGCCACTCAAATTCTAAGACGAAAAAGAAGCGCTATGGGTTCCCTAACCCTGGAATCAGCTCAAGTTATCGCTAAAGTCTCCGACTCCGACGAAATCGTCCTCGACGTCTCCCCACACAACTCCGCACACCAACTGATCGAAGAATTCATGATCGCTGCCAACAACGTCATGGCAAAACTCTTTCAAAAACAAAAAATCGCAAGCCTACGTCGAGTGGTCCGTAAACCCAATAAATGGGATCGCATTGTTGAAGTCGCCAACAACCTAGGCGAATCCCTCCCCAGAGAACCCAACTCCAAAGCCCTAGATGAATTCCTGGTCAAAAGAAAAGAAGCCGATCCCGTCAGCTTCCCCGACCTGTCCCTAACCATTATTAAACTTATGGGACGAGGTGAATACGTCGTCGAAAACGTGGGCGACACCCCCGTCGGCCACTTCGGTCTCGCCATCACGAACTACACACACTCGACCGCCCCCAATCGACGCTACCCCGATATCATCACTCAACGTCAATGCAAAGCCTTCCTTCAAGGGAAACCCTCGCACTACCCTTTAGAAGAGCTCTACAAACTCGCTGACCACTGCACACAACAAGAAGATGCCTCCTCAAAAGCCGAACGACAACTCAACAAATCCGCCGCGGCAATACTTCTTACCCCCCTCATCGGCACCCAATTCCACGGCATCATCACAGGCGTTGACCAAATGTCCACCTGGATTCGTATCTTCAACCCGCCCGTCGAAGGTAAAGTCATCAAAGGCTACGAAAAACTCGACGTCGGCGATCGCGTCACCGTAACCCTAGTTTCCGTAGACGTTCCCAACGGATACATCGACTTCGAAGCCCGCACCAATAAAAATTAATCACCACACAAACTCTTGTCTTGCAATAATCCCCCCCATTCCTTTATATTAGCGTTGCAATTCACATAAGCCGACGTGGCGGAATGGTAGACGCGGTGGACTCAAAATCTAATTTAGGCAACTAAGTGCTGTTACGAGTCCGGTCGACGGACCTTAGGGGGACTTCGTCCCCCTAATAACCCCCTAGCAAAGGAGCAAGCTCCTCTGCACTCCTTTATTATGTTTCCTATGCTAACATCTTCTTCGCACAACTCTTTGGAGTGCGTGCAACAAAGTCACCGATTTCCCTGTGTGTGACTTGTCACACACTGTGTCAGAATATCAGAACTGCATAACCAAGTACCTTTTAGCAAGTTATGCAGTTATGCAGGCCTGACCGAGGCTGTCAAAAATCGCACTAAAACAAAGCCTGATTTTAAGTCTATAAATCTTCTAATAAGTAGATTGTCCTAAGTCCGGAGGACGTCCGATTTTAAAGCCCATTGCGACGAGCGGCAGCGAGGAGCTGTGGGCTCTAAAATCAGACGTCCTCCGGACTTAGGGCAATCCATTTCACGGAAGACTTTTAAGCTCAAATATAGATGGTGTTTTTATACAATTTTTGACAGCCCAGGTCAGGTCTGCAGAACTGCAAAAGAGACAGGGGCGCATCCGTCATTTGGAAGTTTTGCAGTTATGCAAGCCTGACCCCGGACATATGACGATTGTGAAATTGTTTTAGACACACTACCGTTTATTGGTTCATTTATTGAAATTGAAGGACCTGCAGAAGAGGCTATACACAAAATAGTTGATTTACTTGGTCTATCCTCTTGTCAAATAATTCGCAAGAATTATGGGGAACTTATGATGACTAAATTTCGAGAACTTCAATTGCCCCTCTCTAACATTCAGGCAACTTTTGCAAAGCAGAATGAACTCCTTTTATAGTTTATTCGCCTGATACAATTGGAAAGCTACGACCTAGCGCAGCTTCCCCTGTGGCCAAGGTCCTCGAGTTAGCTCAAGTTCCTAGTTCAGTTATAGGTCAAACTGGAAACCAATAACAAATGCGTTGTAGTTGACGTTTTTCACCTTCACGTTCCAAGGTGAGGTAGGCACGTGAGCTGTGTAGTTCGTCGCTCCAAAAATGTAGTTGCTGGCATCAACATATAGATAACGATATTCCGCAAAAATGTGGAACATTTCGCAGAAATTGTAGCGCAGACCTGCCTTGGCTTGAGCTGCAAACGCCCAAGAGGAGTCGTTCCGATTGGAGTTAAAATGGTTTACGCCCGCCTCTACCGGCTCTATTTGTAAGGAATCAGCCTTATGAAGTGATATGCGTGCAGCACCAATGCCGCCGCCTACATAAGGAGAAAATCCACATAAACAGTCATTATTTATCGACAATAGTGCGTTAGCAAGTATTACATTCGAGTTCATATGAAAGGAATCGGCAAAGTCGTGTTCAGGCAACCCAACGACTGTCTGGTTGATGAGGTGTCCCTTTTTCTTATGTTTAAAAAAGAAGACTTCCAGCTCTCCCGCTGGAGCTAAAGACCAGCCCGAACACAACGGTTTAGACCATTCATATCCAACTTGTACGCCACCGAAACCTGTCGAAGTTTTATTTAAATGCCCTTCAGCAATTATAGGTAAGGGACCAATTGAGGTAAGTTCAGAGAAAAATGCAGTTCCGTATTGAGTCACCCTATTGGAGTTTGAGTAGATACCTCCACCAAATGCACCAATATAAAATCTGTCACATGAGGGTTGTTCACAGCACTCCCAGGCCGTTAAAGAGAAGTTCATTGCACTTAATGACAAAAATGCAAACAAGACCGCAAGACGACCAAACTTAAACATATTTTCTCCTAGTTTCGCTTATGTCTGAAATAATCAGTTTACACTATTATTTGTCCACATTTTTTAACACCTCTTGCTAAAGCCGTATTTTTCACTCTAAAAATCGGGTCCTTTCTGGAACCATTGGTGACGAGGTGAGGTGCCGTTTTATTCCCCCTTGCAGACGCTGTTGGTTCTTTAGGAAGGGTTGTAGGAATTGATATCAGCCAACAAATGTTAGTAGAAACCTCAAGTGAAGTAATTGAGAGAGGTATAAATTGGGTCAAATTACAATGCATGGATGCTGAACATTTGGATTTTCCTGATAGCAGCTTCGACATAAAAACTATTTCCCTCAAAAATCGACTATCAAAAATTAATGGCTAAAAATTGTTTATCTATTGAACTCCAATCAAACTCGAGAAAAATTCTAAAACTGTCCGTGGAGGGGGTATTGGAGCAAGCTCCTCTGCACTCCTTTATTAATGAATCCCCTATCTCAAAGCTAAACTCAATATCTCCTATGTGGCATAGGCTTTAGCTTGTGGGTATGATCATTGCACTCCCCTAATACACCTACAAACGCAGTAGATAACTTCCGATCAGTAATTTACATGTTGCGTTGTTCCTTTTCGCATGGGATCTCAGAACCCAAATGAAACGTTAAGCCTAAATACAAACGTGATATTGTCTTAAAAGTGCCGTACCAGTTACAGCAATTTCCTATAAGTCAGCTTAATTTTAATTTTCTCGTGAAACGCCCTTTCCTTGTTGGTGACAACATAGGCCTCGACGGATACAATGAAATGGACTGGTTAAGGAATTGGAGAAATAAATGTTAGAGCACGGCCTCACCCCCTGACTTTGACTTGCAGGGGAATGGCTAGGCTATACTTTAGAGGAAGCGATGATGATTTTTATTGCGATAACGGTCATGTTATCTCCAACTGATTCGGCCGGCACACCACTGAGGCCTAGGTTGACAAGTTCATCTGCAATTATTTGAGGGGGACTAGTTTTGTGTGTTTTTATAGTTTCAATAATAGCAGATTCCCGGTCTCGAACCGAAAGAAGATCTCTTCCTCCGGCATAATCTTTTAATCCATCGGATGTGAGGACAAGAATCATTTCCGAATCGTTTCCTATGATATTTTTTAATTCGATCATTGTAACTTTAGGCTTACAACTTGTAACTTCTTTTGGTTCCGAAGGGGCAGATTCACGTGTCTGGGTTTTGCGATTGTATATTTCACTGCGGTATTGATAATAAACCGAATCTCCAAAAGTTCTACTTATATTTAGCCTGCCATGTACATTACAGCTTAATATACATTGTTTAATACCATATATATCTTCGTCAACGTCTTCATGTTTCCAAGGCCACGTCCTTGGATATAATGGAAATCTTATGTATTTTGATTTACCTTCCGCACCTATTTCTCCAAGGGCAGCTCCCATTCTATGTTGTTCTTCTTCCTCATTATATGTGGCTGCACTAGCATATCTTGCTGCGTCGCGTTTGCTACCCCAATCTCGTAGGCATGAAAGTGGAATCGATTTGAAAGAAGAGAGATCAGCTTCATCAGGAGTGTAGATATTTGCTTCACTATCGCCAAGAGTGGCAGTGTAAATACAATTTGTTTGTTTATCAATCAAGGTGACTACTGCGGTAGCTCCTTGACGGGAAAGATTTTCATTTTTTATTATTTGGTGTTGAATTTCTTTAAATAGAGAATCAAACGTGGCATAGACATCGCCTTCTTTTTCCCTAAGCTTGTAAAAAAATCCTTTTTGAATCAGATCGCTTGCTATGTTAGCAACATCTGCACCTCCATGCCCGTCCAAAACACCTGCTAAAATAAAATGATCTATTTCCATAATAAAATGCGCATCTTCCATTTCTGGTCTTTTCCCTTGTGCGGCCGAGACAGCATGTTCAAAATTCAGGAGTTTACCTAAGAAAGAGGCACCCACACTTGCAGAAGATTGGATTTGACTAATATAAGGAGAGACAGTACTAGTTGCGCTAGAAGATGAAGCATCGTTGGATGAACCAGAATTATTAGGATTTAATGAAACATGATTGTGCTCCTCAACGGCCTTCGTTAAATTAGCTCTCATTCTCCGCTCATGGTCTTTAATAGTCAGAGGGTTGGTTTTATCTAATTCGAGAGATGAAG
>CAZENM010000065.1:11521-14437 GCA_964513575.1 uncultured bacterium
CGCTCATGGTCTTTAATAGTCAGAGGGTTGGTTTTATCTAATTCGAGAGATGAAGCAACGTTGGATGAACCAGAATTATTAGGATTTAATGAAACATGATTGTGCTCCTCAACGGCCTTCGTTAAATTAGCTCTCATTCTCCGCTCATGGTCTTTAATAGTCAGAGGGTTGGTTTTATCTAATTCGAGAGATGAAGAGGAATCCGTAGATAAAAAAGAGGAGAATACTGCAGAGGATGGAGAATCCTCACTTGAGGCCGAGATGGTTTCGGCGGGCAAGAGAGGAGTTGGAGTGCTGTCAGGGAGGTGTCTTTGTTGTTCTGTAAAGTTGTTGGAGAACTGGTTGAAGATATTTCGTGCTATGAATTCGATGAGAGCAGCGATCGATCCAGCCAGAGGGAAATATTCTATACAGCCGACGAGGCCGTGGCCTAAAGCCGAGACATAAGCTTTTTGAGTGTAATTTTGCCTTGTGGACTGAAAGTGTTGGCCGGCATAGGTGTATCCCATTGCACCACAGAAAATCATGTTAAAATTACTCATTATTTTATTCACCTACTAATTTTATTGAAAATGATTGTAACAAGTTTATTAATAAATTGAAAGCGTAAAATGGATTCAAAGCTCCTCTGCACTCCTTTATTAGTGAATCCCTTATCTCAAAGCATATTTTAATGCAGCCTAGGTAATACAGGCTTTAGAAGTGATTCCGTAATTCCAGTGCTCTAAAAATAAGACACATGGAGTTGAGAAAGAACCCACGAAGTGAGCAACCTCGTAAGCACAGGGTATCTTAAGCCTTAATTTGGAGTGCGACGACTTAACAATGCCTCTCACGGCTTAATATAACATGCAAAAGTGCCGTGCCTGAACCTAGGAGGTTCGCAGATTCAACATGAACTCATCGATTTCTTTGCTATTCTGCAATCGAATCAACTTGTGTCGATCGTTATGGTGGTTGAAATACTCACTATAGGCCTCTTTCCTTCGATTATATGTTTTCCAAACCCATAGTATAATGGAATTTTTCCCAAAAAGCCTGCCTAACGTCTCACAATTCCCATTACAACAAGGTTCTTGTGTGATCCATCGAATTAAACTTCTTTTAAAAGCTCGCCAAAGGCAAGTAGAGAAAGGTAAATCAAGCCAAATAATCATATCAGCTTGCTCCCAAACCGCTTGTTTAGCCCGCGAATAATTTCCACAAATTATCCAAGCATCAGAGGAGATTTCTTGCTGAATAAGACTATAAAATTCTTCTTCAGAGCGTGGCGACCAATTAGGAAGCCAGTAGAGGTCATCAAGATCAACACTTCCCCTCCCAAAAAACTCTGTGAATCTTTTACCTAAAAAGGTTTTTCCGCAACCACTAGTGCCTGTGATCACAATCTTATTTGGAAGATACATGTAGTCTCCGGATGGTTTTTATATTTTTTTCGTCTGGTACGCCTGTTGCGGATGGTTGGGTTGATGTGGAAACACGTACTCCAATTTTCCGGCTTTAATCAAGGACATGATATATTGAAGTCTTACATAGAAGTAAAATTAAATGTTTAACTTTATCCGGAGACACTCTCCGTCCAAGGTTTTCTAATTCTGATCGAAGGTCTTGAGGTAAGGAAAAGGAGAAAAAATAGCGTAAAACCATGCTAAACAGACCTTTTATAGATTTTTGATCCTTTACCGCGCTCTTCGATGAGGAAAGATTCCATTTTTATAAAGGGTTCAAGCTCATAGATCTTGCGCATTCCCTCGACAAAATGGTTCGATAATTGTCCAGTCGTCAGCAGTTGCAAACGATTTTAAAACATATTGACGGGCTGGATTCAATAGCAAATGTCCGAATGTCCAGCCCAAGACCGTTATAGATCTCAAAACCTATTTTCAATGATCTTTTACTTTCTGATCGCCGTTGGTGCTTTCTTTAAACTTATCAACAAGATCAATTAACGATTGCTGACTGACTTTAATAAACCCTGCTTGAGGACGATCAAGGTCTACGATAAGAACGATAACAGACGAAAAGGTCAGAATAAGCAGTAGGCTAATCCCCACATAACTGGCATTAATTAATCCAATTTGGTATCCAACCGATCCGATTGCTAAAATTGTCACAAAATATAACGCGATCCAAATGATAATGGGTATTCTAATACGCACACCTATATTCACACGTTTCGCATGCAAATCAATCACTTCATTTAATGAATGAATGAAAAGCCCCGCAACAACAGAATTTGGAGTTTTTTCGGCAACTGCAATAGCCTGTTGCCAAAGCCGATCTTGCAACTCTTCGGATTTTTTGATCCCCTCTTCAAGCCCCCCAGAACTAAGAGCTTCGAGACGCACTGTAACATATTCTTTTAATAATTTTCTTACCTCACCGCGATGAGGATCCGAAAGATATCCCGCACGGAGAAATGTCGTTCCAATTGCGTTAGCTTCATCGACAACCATCATTCTTCTATCATCAAATTTAGATGCAGCGATACCGAATGTAAAAGCCAATAAGAAAGCTAGCAAACCAAGAGTCGCTGCTACAATCGAACTTATTGGGGTCCTGTCCTCTCCTTCAGAAATCAACCTGTGTTTTTTTCCTAAAAACACACCGCCTTCAAACGCAATAAAGAGAATTATAAACGTAAAAACAAAAACTTCTCCAAAAGAGGCGTCTTGAATTAAATCAAAAATCATATTTGCTCCTAACTTATGAGATACTTCCGTAATTATAACCCCCCTTTCGGGTTCGCTACCCCCCCCAAACTATCTCTGTATCATTTTATAATAACTATCTCATAAATTGAGTCAATAACGTTCCATAGACAGTAAAGGGGTCATGAAGAGAGGCTGTGAAAAAATTAAAATCCGTTTGATTTCGATCGAGATTTTTTAGGATTTTCATTTAAATGCCCTCGCT
>CAZENM010000066.1:0-14253 GCA_964513575.1 uncultured bacterium
GTGAAATCAGACCGTCACCTACAGCGTTAACTATACAACCGATAGTGGTTACAATATCATCATGTGTTTTGATTTGAGGAAGATCTAACTGGATCACTCTATCTTTTCGAGGGGGCAAAAACCTCTCTAGAATCATTTTCGCAGCCTGCATGTTACCACCTAACGCCTCTTCTTCGATTCTTTTGCAGATTTTATCTAAAGAGCCTTCCAGAAGCTTTTCGGCTGCCAGGGTTGATTTATTTTTGGAACCCCTAGGCTTTCCTTTGGGATTACCTGAGCACCCTTTTTTAAATCTGGTGTTTTCCTGTATTTTTCCTGTAATTTCAGGCATACCGTTTACCTTTCTCAAGTTTCGTAAAATCACTTATTGGGCAGAAGATCCCTAGGTGAAATTTCTAAGGCTTTAGCTAAAGATACCAAGCTTTCAAGTGATGGATTTCTTTCTGCCCTTTCAATCCCACCAATGTAATTTACATGAAAATCGGCCCTCTCAGCAAGCTGTTCTTGAGTCAAACCTAATTCGTAACGTCTTATCCTTACCTTTTTAGCAAAATCTATCAAAATAGGTGACTTTCCTTTAGCCATAATGTTCCTTCTGAACTTTCTTCAAAAGGTAAGCGAAAAAAACAACATTATACACACACGATAGTGTTGAAAATAAACCCGTTAGTGTTGTATGATTGACCCAATAATAAAGGAGAAGCAATGGAAAAATTTATATTGATAGTAGCAGTTTTAATAATGTGTGCCTCAATTCAAATGGCTCTAAACCCCAAAAGAGACTCGGATGAGTATATTTGCTCCATGACATACGAACAATTAAGACAAACAACGTTCTGTTATGACGCGATTTTCAACGAAGTTAAAAAAAACGAGGACTATAAAAAATTGTATTCAATCGTGGCCGAAAGGGCAAAAATTTTGTGGCCATTTGATTATGACAAGAGACAAAAGGAAATCCAAAATTACATGCATAGCTTTGAGGAAAACATTTTTGAAAATTATAAGAAAAACATTCAAGAGGCTAAGCAAACACAGTCCATTCCATAATTTCGAGAGTGATTTTGGAGTCACGCTTTCCTAATCAGATTTTCTCATAAATCACTTAATCCAAAAATCTTGCGTTTGATAGCACAGATATAGTATGATGAACGATTTAGTTCATAACCTTCTCATTTTGAGTAATCGTGAAATAGCAGCGTTTTTTTTGCGGCACGAACAGTATAAGAAAGCAAAAGCTTAAGGAGCAGATTTTACAATGAATGCCAATCCCAAAACACCATTAGGATCCAATATGGATGTTTTTTCTCTTCGAGATTCAGTAATTAGAGAATATAAAGATTTTGCAAAATCGTTTACGAAAATTTTTGCTAAGGACATAAAAGAACAAATCGATGCCATATATGCACAAGAACGTTTTTGGCCCGAGCCTTTGATTCAAATAAATCCTAACTATAAAACAACAACCTCTATCGAAGACTTGGTTCTACAAGGAATTTTACACCCTCTCTGCAAAAAAATATTTTCAATAGAAGGAAAAGGATTATCACTTTATAAACATCAAGAAGAAGCTATTGCCTTAGCAGAAAGGAAAGAAAGTTTTGTCGTAACCACAGGAACAGGCTCCGGTAAATCTCTTTGTTTTTTTATCCCCATTGTAAATGCCATCCTAAAAGAAAAAGAAAATGACAAAACCCCGAGAACTAGAGCCATTATTATCTATCCAATGAACGCTTTAGCAAACAGTCAACTTGAGGAAATCAATAAATTTCTTAAACATTCGGGTCTCGATGCAAAGGTAAGAGTTGAACGTTACACGGGACAGGAAGATGAAGAAAAACGCGACGCTGTAGCTAACAACCCACCAGATATTTTGTTGACCAACTTCATGATGCTTGAACTCCTCATGACCAGACAAAGCGAGCTTGATCGTACTGTCATTTCCAATTGTCAAGATTTAAGATTTTTGGTCCTCGATGAATTGCACACTTATCGCGGAAGACAGGGGGCTGATGTTGCATTGCTTGTACGTCGTGTTCGAGAACGATTATCACCAGATAAATTGCAGTGCATAGGGACATCCGCTACCATGGTAAGCGAAGGAACAAAAGAATCCAAAAAACAGGTAGTAGCAAGAACTGCGTCTAAGTTATTTGCAGTACCTATACATGAGAGCTCTGTAGTAACAGAAACTCTTCTGAGAATAACCAACGAAAATTCATCACGTGAAACCATTTTACCACTTATTGGCTCCATAATTGATCTAGGAATTCCAAAGAGTATTACGGATGCAGAATTAGCACTAAATCCACTTGCTATCTGGATAGAAATTACACTTGGTATCGAAGCACTGGAAGATGGTACTTGGACACGTGCAAAACCATTGACGCTTGAAGAGGCTGCAGAACGTCTTGCAAAGGAATCAAATAGAACAAAAGAAAAGTGTAAATTAGCATTAAAAAATCTGCTCTTAATCGCTAATACACCTGAAAAATCGCGTGTTGGGTTTGGAAAAGAAAAGGTTTTTTTCGCTTTTAAGCTTCATCAGTTTATATCCGGTGCTGGAAATGCTTATTCTACTTTGGAACCTAAAGGCAGTCGTCGGATTACAGTTGATGCACAAATTTACTTACCAGGAACAAAAGATACGCGGCTATATTCAACTCACTTTTGTCGTGAATGTGGGCAAGAGTATCATCCAGTAAGGAAAGTAAATAATGATGGTATTGAAACATTTTTCCCCCGAGATATTGATGAAGTGACTCCTGCAACTGAAGATATTCAAGCTACCGAAGCTGACATTCCCCAAGATCAATCTGGTTTCATTATCCTTGAGCCTACAGATTCTGGTTTTAGATTTAATGATTCGATAGACAATTACCCCGAGCATTGGCTTGAGTTAGATAAGCATGGTATGGAAAGGCTTAAAGCAACTTATCGTCAACAACGTCCAAACTCGTTTTTAGTGGCACCCAACGGAATTGTGGGTGCCGGAGAAAGAATTTGGTTTATTCCAGGAAAATTTAAATTTTGTCTTCGATGCAAATCTGTGTCACTCGGAAAAGATCGAACACGTCTTGCTTCTTTATCATCAGAAGGTAGAAGTTCAGCAACGACAATTTTGATTAACAGTGCTTTAAGATGGATGCATGGGGAAGATTCCGATCTAGAAAAATATAAACGTAAGATTTTAGGTTTCACTGATAATAGACAAGATGCCGCTCTTCAATCAGGGCATTTTAATGACTTTTTATATGTAAGTTTAATACGAGCTGGTTTTTTGGGAGCGCTTCATTTAGCTGGAACAGATGGCCTTGGTAGTGAAGAATTAGGTCTTGCACAACAAAAAGCTCTTGGATTTGATCAAAATAACCCTGAAATTAAAACAGAGTGGCTTTTAGAGCCAAACCTTAAAGGTTTTAATCTTCAAGAGGCGGAAAAAACTCTGAGAGAAGTTTTGTCATATCGTGTTTGGGTCGATCTACGACGTGGATGGCGATATACTAATCCAAATATTGAGCAATTAGGACTGCTTACCGTTGAATATCGGGGTCTCAAGGAACTTGCTTCTGATGAAGAACTTTATCAAAATGCGCCTGCTATTTTAAGAGATGCTTCCCCGAAAGTTCGGGAAAATGTATTTCGGGAATTATTTGATTATCTACGCAGAGGAATGGCAATTCGCAGTAGTGTTTTAGATGCGGTAGAACAAGTACGTAGTCGTTCACACAGACACCTTAAATCACCTTGGGGATTTAGTTTGGAGGAGGAACCCAGGAGAGCACGTTGGCTCATGCTAAATCCACCCGAAAGGCGCAGGAATTCACTTAATGATGAAGACACAATCATTCGTGGTGGTATCACAAGCAGTCTAGGAAGAATTCTCAAAACAAATAAAATTTGGGGAAATCAAGATGCAACTCATTTGGATAGAAATGAATACAATTCACTTCTTGGTATTCTTTTAAACGCTGCTGTAACACACGGACTTATTTCGGAAGAGGCTACTAGTTTTGATGGTATAATCGGTTGGAAATTAAATGATGGGTGTCTTCGATTCTTTCTTGGAGATGGAAAGGCTGCAGAATCTTCGAAAGATAATAAATTCTTTGCAGAATTCTACTCAAATCTTGCTCAAATGCTTAAAAACCCAAATCATGCTCTCTTTAGTTTTGAAGCGAGGGAGCACACAGCACAAGTTGATTCGGAAAAACGCAAGTTTAGAGAAATGCGTTTTCGATATGGCGAAAAAGAAATATTAGATTTAAATGAAAGCGATTCACAACTAAAGGAATTGGGAGAGACTAATCGATTTTTACCTGTTATGTTCTGCTCTCCAACAATGGAACTTGGGGTTGATATTTCAGCGCTAAATGCTGTGTACCTCAGAAACATTCCACCTACACCTGCGAATTATGTTCAGCGTAGCGGTCGTGCTGGTCGGAGTGGTCAAGCAGCATTTGTCCTAACTTACTGCGCTGCCATGAGCCCTCACGATCAATTCTTTTTTAAAGAACCAAAAGCCATGGTTCATGGTGAGGTAAAGCCACCATTATTAGATCTTGCTAACCGTGATTTGGTGGACAGTCATCTTCATGCAATTTGGCTTGCTTGTACTAAAGAACCGCTTGAATCTTCAATTTCGGAAATTCTTCTCTTGCATGAAGTCAATCGCCCAGTTCGAGATAACTTAAAAAGCGCCATGATAAATGAGCTCGTCACAAAAGAAGCTGAAGTTAGAATTTTGGCCGTCCTTGATTATCTAAAAGAGGAACTTACGCCAAGCCGAGCACCCTGGTTTAAAGATCAAAAACAATATGCAGCACAAGTTGCAGATAAAGCTTTTTCAGTGTTTGAAAATGCATTTAAAAGATGGAGAGATCTATTTTCTGCAGCCGAAAACCAAAGGGATGAAGCTCGTAAAATAATGGACAATCACTCTTTGACTCAAAAAGATCGTGATATGGCAAAGCGGCGACATGCACAGGCTCTTGAACAACTAGATCTACTCAAACAAGGAAAAAGCACGTTGTCAAGTGATTTCTACACTTATCGTTATCTAGCAACTGAAGGCTTTCTTCCTGGTTATAACTTTCCTCGGCTTCCGCTCATGGCTTATATTCCGTCTGCTTCTGAAGGAAGAGGTCGGCAGACCTATCTTCAACGACCAAGATTTTTAGCTCTTTCAGAATTTGGGCCACGTAGTCTTGTGTATCACGAGGGTAGAGCATTTCAGGTTGACCGAGTCATGCTCTCCATAGGACAAAAAGATAGTGCTGTCGCCGATACTAGGCTTTCAACTAAATCTGTACGGATTTGCCGGGCTTGTGGAGCTGGTCACTTTAGAGCCGACGATTCAAATTGTCATTCTTGTAAGCTTCCTCTAAACGATGCTGAAATTGTAAGAGATATTTATCGTGTAGAAAATGTATCCACCCGACAAAGAGAAAGAATTACTGCTAATGATGAAGAACGTCGGAGACAAGGTTTTGAACTTCAAACGATTTATGAATGGAGTATTCGTGATAATAAAGTAGACGTACGACGCGGAGAATCAGTATTGCGAGATGAAGTTATAGCAAAACTTTCTTATGGTGCCACAGCGACGATTACTCGAATCAACAAGGGGCTTAGACGCCGTAGGGATCGAACGCAATTTGGATTTAGAATAGATCCTGTGTCGGGGTATTGGGCTAAGAATGAGGATGAGGAGGAAGATGTTCCCGATCCAATTGGAAGCTTAAAACAGTGGATTGTACCCTCAGTCGAGGATCGTAAAAATGCCCTTATCATTCAGCCTGTTTTGCCTTCAGATGCCACAAGTTTATCAAGTATTCCCACTATTCAATACGCGCTTCTCAGAGGTATTGAATCATTGTTTCAACTTGAAGAAGGCGAAGTGTTAGCCGAACCAATGCCATCAAGAGATAACCGTACGGGGTTTTTACTTTATGAAGCGGCTGAGGGAGGGGCGGGCGTTCTGACAAGGTTAGTGTCAGATCCGGACTGTTTAGCACAGGTAGCGCGTAAAGCTCTGAACATCATGCATTTTGACGTGCCAGACAATTTACTTCCGACAAACGTTGATGATATGAATGATATCCAAGGAGAAGTTTGTGTTGCAGGTTGTTACAAGTGCCTAATGTCCTATTTTAACCAGCCGGATCATGACTTAATCGACCGTAGAGATCTTCTTGCAAAAACATTCTTACTTAAGCTTGCGCAATCAACGACTCGTAACTTAACTAATGCAGAGGGAACGTCTATTTATGAAAATCGAACCAAAAATGAACATTCGCTGAAGAATATTGATCTCAAATGGATTAAGGAGGCCGACGCCTACAAAATTCCAGCAATAGATCCCTTACCATTAATTTTCGGAGAGATTAATATCGCTGCCGTGTGGCGATCGCATTATGTAGTAGCTGTTTTTGACATTTTGCCAGTGAATATTCAAAAACAACTTGAAGACAAAGGGTTTGTAATTATTGTGTTTTCAAATGAAATAACTCAATGGCAAGATGACTTTAAGAAATTAGCTGCGATCTTTGGGGAGGCATCATCTTGACTACAACACAGTTTCCAGCAGGAACGTTAATCAGGGCTCGTGGACGCGAGTGGATGGTGCTTTCAAGCCTTAAGCCAGAAACACTCAGAGTCAGACCTTTAAGTGGTTCTGAAGCAGATCAAACACTTATTCATATTCCTCTTGAAGCCGAACCTGTGACGGCTGCTCAATTTCCACCACCACACCCAGCACAAAATGCTGGGCATGAAGCCGCGCTGCTTTTAAGAGACGCTCTGGTGCTTTCACTGCGGCGAGGTGCTGGTCCTTTTAGGAGTTTTGGGCAAATTGCTGTTGAACCAAGAGCCTATCAGCTTGTGCCATTACTTATGGCGCTAAAGCTTGATGTTGTGAGACTTCTTATTGCTGATGATGTTGGCATTGGTAAAACTATTGAAGCAGGTCTTATAGCAAGAGAGCTTTTAGATCGTGGTGATGTCGAACGTATAACAGTGCTTTGCCCACCACACTTGGTCGAGCAATGGGTGGTTGAGCTTCAAGAACGATTCCATATTCGTGCGGTACCGGTTACAGCCTCAAGTGCAGTAAGATTGGAACGAGGATTACCGATTGGTGAGAGTGTTTTTACTGCCCATCCATATACGGTTGTGAGTCTTGATTATATTAAGAGTGAAAAGCGGCGTGGTGAATTCTTAAGGGCTTGTCCGGAATTTGTTATTGTCGATGAAGCACATACCTGTACAATGGGTTTGAAAGGCCGGCATCAGAGGTACGAGCTTTTGAAAGGGCTTTCTGAGCAACAAGACCGACATATAGTACTTTTAACAGCAACTCCCCATAGTGGAGATGAACAAGCCTTCTACCGGTTGCTCGGCCTTTTAGACAAAGACTTTGAAACTCTTTCCGTTGCACAAGGTTCTGTACGTGAAGAAATTCGCAAAAAGCTCACTCGACATTTTGTTCAAAGACGGCGGCCCGATATTAAGGAGTGGAGTGAAGGAGAGCTTTTTCCCAAACGCGAGACAATAGAACTTACTTATAAACTGAGTGGTCAATGGGAAGACTTCTTTCATCATGTTTTAGATTATTGTGCTGAGATTATTGCCTCAGCAGGAAGTGATGAACGCAAACAGCGACTTAATTTTTGGGGTACTCTTGCGCTTCTGCGCTGTGCATCTTCGAGTCCTGATGCCGCTATTAAAACTTTAAGAACAAGAGCGCTGGGGAACTTTTCAGAAGAAACTGAAAATCAACTTGAAGACCAAGTTTTTGATGGTGATTCAGATCATTTGAGCGAAGATGATCAAGAGCCGTGCATTGGCATTGAAGACCAAAAAATCAAAGATCTTATCAACGAGGCCTATGCGCTAACGGGTAAAACGGGCGATCCAAAGCTGAAGCTTCTTAAAGATCATCTATCAAGATTAATTAGGGAAAACTTTAATCCTGTTGTGTTTTGTCGGTACATTGCCACTGCGCACTATTTAAAGAAGCATCTGCAAAATGAATATAAAGGCGTAACTGTCGAAGTCATCACGGGTGAGTTTACATCTGATGAACGTAGGATGAAGGTTGATGCGCTTGGCGAAGCCGATCAACGTCTTTTAATTGCTACCGACTGCCTTTCTGAAGGTATCAACCTTCAAAATGCATTTGATGCAGTTGTGCATTATGATCTTTCATGGAATCCTACGCGTCATGAACAGCGAGAAGGGCGTGTAGATCGTTATGGACAGCGAAAATCTGTTGTAAAAGCGTCGATTATTTATGGTGAAAATAACGCTATCGATGGAGCTGTTCTGCAAGTGATTTTACGAAAGGGAGAAAGTATCCGAAAAGAACTTGGAATATCGGTACCGCTGCCAGACGATAACCACAAACTAACACAAGCGCTAATGAAGGCCGTTTTACTAAGAGACAGAAATAAATCAAACCAGACCGAAACACAGATGATATTCGACTTCATGACTGTAGACGAGGCGCAGGAATTAAATACAATATGGACTAATGCTGGTGAAAAGGCAAAAAAAAGCCGAACAGTATTTGCTCAAAACAGTCTACGTCCTTCCGATGTTTTACCCGAATTAAAAAGAACTCTAGAAATTATTGGTGGACGGGATGATGTTAAACGATTTACGATTCGGGCATTAGCACGCCTGGGCGCAGAGCCAGAACAACTCAAAAAGTTCTTTAAAGCGCCCCTTATGGGTCTTCCTGGATATGTGCAAGAACGACTGGAACAAGAGGGTTTGGTAGGTACACCACTAATTGATTTTAGTTACCCCCCTTCTAACAAATGCAAGGCTATTTCAAGAAGTCATCCTCTTGTACACATATTGGCTGATACATTACTTGAGCACACACTAGCTAACTTTGACGAAGGTTGTATACAAATGGATCCAGCAGTTTTGGGTCGTGTGGGATGTTGGGTGTCAAATGAGGTTAAATCAAAAACCACAATTGTGCTTTTAAGATTGAGGCATCAACTTACAACAGAACTCCAAAAGAGAACGCACACAATGCTAGTTGAAGAGGCTGCTGCAATTGGTTTTGAGGGAAAATCCATTTTAAATCTCATTGAAGGTCCCGAAGTTCTCCAATTGCTTTCAGAACCACCAGTACAAGATGTCCCAATTCCATTGAGGGATCGAAATATAAAGGAAGCTCTAGCATACATAAACCAACTTTCGCCTCTGTTAGATGATTTTGCAGAAAAGAGGGCTAAGGAACTCCTTTCAGATCATCGAAGGGTTCGTGAAGCCGCAGGTGCCAAAGGTAAATATTCAGTTAAAGCTCAGTTGCCACAAGACGTGATCGGTATATTTATTCTTCTTCCCCCATTGGAGGGCTAAGATGGCTAAACGGGATATTATAAAAAAAAGAAAAATACAGATAGCGTTTGAAGCTCTTTCAATAGAAGGAGGATTGTTGCCACCTGAGTGGCTAGCTAAAGTTGCGCATCTCCAAGCTCATAATCAGGGAGAGCTTGATTACAAAATCCCTAAAGGCTTGAATTTAAGAGATGAAATCGGAAGATATTATAGAATTGCACAGGGATTGTGGAGTGATTACAAATCAAATCTAGATGCACACGCATTCATTTTAGGATTTTTAAAGGAGTGCTTAAAATTTGATGATATTGTTACAGTAGCACCTATCATCATAAAAGATCGTGTCTATCCCATCCATCAATGTGCATCCAATGGAAAGGTTCCAATCGTTATTGGGGTTCAGAATGAAGCTCTAGATTCTTCATCTACCCTGTTTGGAGACGGTTTACGAAAACGTACACCCTTCGGTTTGTGTCAAGAGTATCTTAATACTTCAGAAGATGTTTTATGGGGCATTGTTTCCAACGGCGATGTTTTGAGAATTCTACGCGACAACTCAAGCTTGACAAAGCCTGCGTGGATTGAAGTTGATGTTAAACGAATATTTGAGGAGGAGTTGTTTGCGGATTTTGCAGCATTCTGGCTTATCTGCCATCGATCACGCTTTAGTGCATCAACTCAACTTTCGCATGAATGTGTTCTTGAAAAATGGCGTGAAGTTAGTCACGCAGAGGGCATCAGAGCAAACGATCAGCTCCGTGTAGGCGTTAAGGCGGCAATTGAAATTCTCGGACAAGGCTTTTTGTCTTCTGTAGGAAATATGGAATTGCGAGAATCTTTGCAGAATGGCTCGCTTACCATTCAAGCTTATTTCCAAGAGTTATTGCGCTTGGTGTACAGGCTTATTTTTCTATTGACGGTAGAAGAACGCAACCTTTTACACCCCAAAGAAACAACAAAGGAAATAAAAAGTTTATACCATGAGGGTTACGGAGTTAGTAAACTTCGTGATCGATCAATCAGACGTAATGCTTATGATCGATTTGCTGATCTTTGGCAAGCTCTTAAAATTGTTTTTCTTGGTGCCAACAAAGGGGAATTGCAACTCGGGATACCTGCTTTAGGTGGATTGTTTCTTGAAACGCAAACACCCCACTTAGATCAATGTATACTTGAGAACAGATCACTACTTGAAGCTGTTTACAGATTATGCTGGTTAAAAGAAAATGACTGTGTTGTACGTATCAATTGGCGCGATATGGGACCGGAGGAATTAGGAAGTGTTTATGAAAGTCTTTTAGAACTAGTGCCTCAAATCAAGGAAGAAGGTCGCACATTCACTTTTGCTGGGGGAATTGAAGCACAAGGGAACACAAGAAAATTAAGCGGCAGTTATTACACTCCTGACAGTCTAGTTCAATCATTACTTGACACTGCTCTTGAGCCTGTTATATCAGCTACTATTCGTTCAAATAAAGAACAACCTGTGGAAGCTCTTCTAAACCTAACAATTGTCGACCCTGCTTGCGGTAGTGGTCATTTCCTGCTTGCAGCTGCGAGACGCTTAGCTGCACATTTAGCTCGTTTGGATGTAAATGGTACACCTAATGCTGAGGATTATCGAAAAGCATTGAGACGAGTTATCAGTCGTTGTATCTACGGGGTGGATCTCAATCCAATGGCTGCAGAACTTTGCAAAATTAGTCTTTGGCTTGAGGCGATAGAGCCCAATAAACCACTTTCTTTTCTTGATCATCATATTCGAGTGGGAAATAGTCTATTTGGAACTACACCGAAACTTATTACTACCGGCCTCCCTGACGCTGCTTTTACTGCTATAGAAGGCGATGACAAAAAGGTTTGTGCATCACTGAAAAAACGAAATAAAGCCGAACGTTCAGAATGGGGGCCTCTTTTTGTTCAACAGGATAATCTGAGGCAAGCCCAACTTCAACAGGCCGCAGCATCCCTTGCAAAACTCCCCGATGACTGTTTCGAAGATATTCAAGCCAAAGAACAAGTCTTTCGTAGCCAAGAGTCAACCAATGCATTTCTTCTGCAAAAAAAACTAGCTGATACCTGGTGCGCTGCTTTTGTTATTCGTAAGTATTGCAACGGAGAAGGTTGGGAAAAGAGAGAGTACGGAATTACTCAAGAGTATTTGAATTCGCTTGCTAACGGACGATCATTGCCCACAGAATATACTTGCGAAATAGAATCGCTGGCGTGTCAATATAAATTTTTTCATTGGCATTTAGCCTTTCCGGAAGTGTTCGCTAAAGGAGGGTTTGATTGTGTGCTTGGCAACCCCCCCTGGGAACGTGTGAAGCTTCAAGAAAGGGAGTGGTTCGCTGAAAAAAAACCAGAAATCGCAAGCGCACCCAATACAGCTGCCCGTAAGAAGCTTATTGAAAAGCTTAAGGTAGATGTTCCATATATGTATCAGCAATATCTTGATGACTCACGCAAGGCAGAAGGAGAGAGTCATTTTCTGCGCAATAGTGGTCGTTATCCACTTTGTGGCCGTGGTGACATAAATCTTTACACCGTTTTTGCGGAAGGTATGCGTACCCTTCTCAAAGATATCGGTCGGGTTGGTTGCGTGCTGCCAAGTGGTATTGCAACTGACGATACAACGAAGTTGTTTTTTCAAGAAATCATGGAAAGCAAATCTCTCATTAGTTTGTTTGATTTTGAGAACAAGGGACTCTTCCCTGATGTGGATAATCGTATGAAATTTTGTCTCTTCACTTGTGGGCATCGTTCAAGGTCGGCGATGGAGCAGGCAGAATTTATTTTCTTTGCTCACAGCGTGGATGATCTCCGAGATCCAAACCGTCGTTTTACTCTCAGCGCCGAAGATATTGTTCTGCTCAATCCCAATACACGAACCTGCCCAACATTCCGTTCACAGCAGGATGCTGAACTAACTAAAGCAATTTATAGACGGGTGCCCGTGCTCATTCGCGACGCCCAAGGTGACCAACCAGAGGTAAACTCTTGGGGTGTCAAGTTTAATACAATGTTTCACATGTCAAATGATTCTCATCTCTTTCGTTCACGGGAGCAGTTGGAGGCAGAAGGCTGCCAGCTCCAGGGAAATACATTTTGCAAGGCGAAGGAGATGTATTTACCACTTTACGAGGCAAAAATAATTCACCATTTTGATCATCGTTGGGCTACATATGATCAAAATGGAAACACACGTGACACGACACTTGTCGAAAAGCAAAACCCTAATTACTTTATAATGCCCCGATACTGGGTTGCAGCTACTGATGTTAAAACACGGTGTGATGCACAGTGGAATCGAAAATGGTTGCTTGGATTTCGTGATATTACTAATACAACAAATGAGCGAACAGTTCTTGGTGCTATTTTTGGTCATGTTGCAGTGGGCAATAATCTTCCTATATGGTACTTAAATCACGATATTACCAATTCTCTTGCCAGCCTTTTTGCTGCATCACTTTCCAGTTTTGCCTGCGACTTTCTAAGCAGATTCAAAGTCGGGGGAACGCATCTTAATTTCTTTATCGCGGCGCAACTCCCTATTTTGCCACCCGATGCCTACCTTCAATTATGTACTTGGTCTATAGAAGCGCCAACGTTCAAGGATTGGCTCATATCACGTGTTCTTGAACTTACTTATACAGCATGGGATCTAGAATCATTTGCCAAGGACTGTGGCTATGATGGCCCTCCATTCCGTTGGGACGAAGAGCGCCGTTTTTTACTTCGTTGTGAACTTGATGCTGCTTTTTTTCACCTCTATCTCGGCCCTCCGATTGAATGGTATCAGAAAGCAGATGCTCTTAACAGTGCTTTTCCAACACCACGACATGCTTTAGGCTATATCATGGATACTTTTTTGATAATAAAGCGTAAAGACGAAGCAAAGTTCAACGGTGAATACCGAACTAAGCGTGTTATTCTTGAAATTTATGATGCTATTACGGAGTCCGTCACTAACGGTAAACCTTATCAGACCCTCCTAGATCCACCGCCTGCGGATACAAGAGTGGCACATAGAGGTGGATCAAATCGGGATGAAGGAGTGTATTTGCATGAAGGTATCGTTGCAAAAATAAGTGAAGGGTTACTTTCATGACATCAGGGGTGTCCAAAATACTTTTAGAAAAGGCGGCCTCCGATAATGGATTCGATCTTGTACTTGACCAGTCCGGAATCTGGCTCAGCTTTGCAAGTTCACATGCACCTCTTAAACTTTGGTTGACCGTAGATGACCAGTCGCAATTTCTGATATCTTTTTCTAGTTCAGACCTGGTGTCTGAATTAGCGGAATTAGCAACCATCATACAGACTGATTTGCCACCCGGTGCAATCACAACATTTTCGGTTACTGATATTAAGCACCTCTATCCAATGTTACGAAGGGCTTTTCAGCTATCACGATCTTTACCCAATGAGCCCCTAAATGAATTTAGGAGTACAACTTTTGGACTCCCAAAATCAACCGAAGCGGAACGATTGATTATCCAAAGAGTAGGGCAAAACATCTTTAGAAATTCTCTGATTGACTACTGGGACGGCAAGTGTGCGATGACCAAATTGTCAGTTCTAGCCCTGTTAAGGGCAAGTCACATTAAGCCCTGGAAAGATTGTAGTACCGATGTTGAACGTTTGGATGTTTTTAACGGACTTCTTTTAGCCCCACATCTCGATGCGGCATTTGATCTTGGATTCATAACTCTTGCAGATGATGGATCGATAATCCTATCTTCAAGTTTAAATGATTTTGCTGTGGTGGTATTGGGAATAGACAAAACCCAAAGAGTAAATGGGTTAACCGACGCCCACCAAAAATATTTAAAATGGCATCGGGAAAAGGTGTTTATTTGTTAATAGGATCTTTTTCACCTCAGCAAAATTTGC
>CAZENM010000067.1:0-14238 GCA_964513575.1 uncultured bacterium
GAGATTTCCAGGTGGAGATGACCTACGAAGGCGACCCTGCGCTAGCTTCGTACCTCCTGCAGGGTGCCCAAAATATTATTGATGACCAAGAGCTATAGAGTTTCTATACCATTTAACGGCGTAAAACCATGTTAATGCTATTATTTTATGTAGGAAACAAAGGGTATGCTGTTGACACGGAGTCGGTTCTTGAGGTGATCCCCAGGATTTTAATTAAGCCGGTTTTACATGTGCCCAGCTATGTTCTTGGGGCTATTTCTTACGGGGGGACTCAAATCCCGGTGATCGATTTTTCAACTCTCACAGAAAGTGATAGCAGCAAAGAATCGATGCACTCAAGAATTTTTATTCTGTCCCGCATGACCAATTCCGGTCCACAGCAAGTGGGAATTTTATCGGAAAAAATTACAGAAGCAATCGAAGTCGAAAATGATCAAATTTTACCTTCAGGCGTCAGAGTCAAAGAATTTCCCTATTTCAACGGAGTGATCCGCCTTGGCGGAGAGATTGTTCAAGTGGTGGATGCGGGCTTGTTTTTGAATGCGATGGAGGAGGTCGTCCTCTAAATGACTGAAGAGGTTTTAAAACGGATCTACCGTCTCTTTGAAACTCGAATCGGTCATAACGCTCATTCGCTGCACCGCGATGTTTGGACGCGCGCCCTGCGGGAAAGAATGGCGATGACAGGCAGCCAGGATCCCGAGGCTTATTACCAGAAGCTGATCACCCATCCCAATGAATTCCAAGAGTTTATAGAGCAAATCGTCGTCCCGGAAACCTGGTTTTTTCGCGACCGGATTTCGCTGGATTTTATCAGCGACTATTGTTGGGAAAAATGGATTAGGCATAAGACCGCAGTTCGCATTCTAAGCGCGCCCTGTTCTACAGGTGAAGAAGCCTACTCTCTTGCGATGCTATTTCACCAAAAAAATTTCCCTCCCAATCTTTACGCTATCGATGCTGTTGATATTAGTAAGAGGGCTCTGATTCGCGCGGATTTGGCGGTATACGGAAAAAATTCATTTAGAGGCCGGGACTTCACCTATCGCGATGCTTATTTTACGCTAGTCGATAATGGATTGCAGCTCCATCGCAATATCCGTCGGCAGGTCCATTTGGCTTATGGGAATTTATCAGAACCGAATTTTGCGGAGGGAAAGCACCACTATCATGTGATTCTTTGTCGTAATTTGCTCATTTATCTAAGCCCTCTTGCCCAAAAAAATCTGGTTCATATGTTTCGAAAGATGCTAGTAAAGGGAGGAATCTTGGTGGTAAGCCCGGCCGAGAGCGAGATCGTCCGTCGAGAGGGATTTATTCCTGTTGATCACCCTAAATATTCCACTTTCCTTGGGCCCGACACTTTAAAAAATATCGAAAGTAAAGTTTCATTACATCCGATAAATGTTGAATTTGAATCTTCTAAGGTGCATGAAATTGATAAAGCCCCCATTAGAACAGTAAAGTCCTCCCATAAAAAGGAAGGATTATTAGCGGAAGCTCGAAAAATGGCCGATCAAGGGCAGTTTGATGAGGCTCTAAAACTGTGTTTTGATTATATAGAAGCATCTGGGCCCGATGCAGAAGCTTATTTTTTAGTCGGGGTGATTCAACAGGCTATGGGAGATGACGATGAAGCGGAAAAGTACTTTTTTAAAGCCGTCTATCTAAATCCGCAGCACTCGCATGGACTAGTGTGCTTAAGCTTGCTTGCCGAGAAGAGAGGCGAGACCCAAAAAGCTGAGTTATATCGGCATCGCGCGAGAAAAATAACCGCGCTGAAGGATGAAAAGGAAGCTAATGGATCGTGAAAAAGTTAAGGAAGGAGAGGAGCTTTTTAGCTTTTCTAACCTGGAAACCATTTCGGCAAATAAGCTTTTAGAAAGAAAGCCTGATAAAAGCTACATTCAGGAGTGGTCCGACCTCCTTCAAGAACAAAAAAATAAAGTCATTAGAAGCGATGAAAAATCCATCGTAGTCTTTCGCCTTGGCCGTGAGTGGTTAGGAATGATCACAACCGTTTTTCACGAAGTCGCAGAAAGACGCAAGATTCATAAAATTCCTCATCGAAGCGGAACTATTTTAATGGGAATGGTTAATCTTAGGGGACAGTTACGCATCTGTGTAAATATGGGGAATCTGCTTGAAATTGACATGACAGAACGCGGCATGGATGAATCCAGCTCAGTGATCTATAAAAGAATGTTGGCAATTCAAAAAGAAGACGAATTTTGGATTTTTCCTGTCGATGAGGTGTTCGGAATTCTACGCTTTGATTTGATGAAAGTCGAAAACGTCCCCGTCACAGTCTCGAAATCAACCGCAAATTATATTAGAGGCGTTGTCACCTGGGACAATATGAATATCGGAATCCTAGATGAAGACTTATTGTTTTATAGCTTGAAAAGGAGTTTACTGTGAGCGCTCCTCCTAACAAGTCACTGTTAACGTTGTTTTTAGGTGATCTAAGAAAACACATTCCTAGCATCGAACAATTGGTAGAGGCTTTTTCCGGCAAGGAACAAGCTGAAAAAATCGCCAGAGAAATTAGAATGCTGCAAGGGAGCTCGAAAATCGTTCAGTTCGACACCTTAGCAAAGCTTATGGGGCAGTTGGAGAGCATTTTTAAAAACATCCCTGTTGGTGCCCACGCTATTACCGTCGAGGCTAAAGCTGTTTTAGGCGAGATTTTTACTCTGCTAAAAGAGTTCGCTGCAAATAATGAAATAGATATCTCCCTCGCCATCTCGAATAAACAGGACGTTCTTCAACAGTTAGCGCTTTCTCTTAAAACGGTTAATTTCTTTTCTAGCGATACCTTAGAGGACACACACGAAAATATCCCGGAAAAAGATTTGGGGTCCGAATTCATGGACATAGATCTTACTATGCTGGACCTCTTCCGTCTGGAACTGGAGACCCAGTCAGTGGTGATGAACAATGGGTTAATCACCTTTGAGCAGTCTGGCGGTAATCTCGATGAAATAGAACCGTTGATGCGCGCTGCGCACTCCATAAAGGGCGCGGGAAGGGTTGTGGGTCTTGATGTTGTTGTAGGCCTTGCCCATTCGATGGAAGATTGCTTTGTGGCTGTGCAAAAGCAGCAAATCCCCCTGGATGAAGAGCTTATTGATCTGCTCCTGCAAGGAGTCGACGTTTTTACAAAGCTATCCAAGGTTCCACAAGCAACGGTTTTAGGTTGGTTGAAACATGAAAAGCCCCGAATCTTAAAGATTCAAGAAAATCTTCAATCCACTTTGGGCGGTTTGAAACACACCCCCAAAGCTGAAATTTCACCCACTGAGCCCGAAGTGCTTGCCCCTCCAAAACCTGTTGCGGTGGAGCTGATTATTGAGAAACCTGCTTCAGAGTCTTCACCGGTAACGGAATTAAAAAAAGAAGTCTCCATCGAAAGAGTGCTCCGCGTGACAGCCCAAAATCTGAACCGATTGATGGGGCTTGCAGGGGAGTCTTTAGTAGAATCAAGATGGTTGCAGCCCTTTAGCAACTCGTTGCTAAAGCTGAAAAAAGAACATAATGAACTGGCAATTTTTCTAGACCAGCTACGGGAAAACCTAGGTAAACAAAAAATAGCCGACCGCACTGAAAGTTATATCACAGAACTGCAGCGTAAAGTCGATGAGTGCAGACAGGGGCTGACCGATCGATTGACCGAGTTGGAACTTTTTATTGTGCGGCATTCCTCTTTGTCAGATCGGCTATACCGTGAGGTTATCGACAGCAGAATGAGGCCGTTCAGTGACGGAGTCGAAGGGTTCCCTCGTATGGTTAGGGACCTAAGCCGTCGCCTGAACAAAAAAGTTCGTTTACTAGTTGTTGGAAGAAACACTCCGGTGGATAGAGAAATTCTGGAAAAGCTCGAAGCTCCATTAGGACACCTGATTAGAAATGCTGTCGATCATGGAATTGAATCGCCGGAAAAAAGAATCGCGTTAGGAA
This sequence comes from uncultured bacterium, assembly GCA_964513575.1. Taxonomy (GTDB): domain Bacteria; phylum Chlamydiota; class Chlamydiia; order Chlamydiales; family Parachlamydiaceae; genus CAMFKA01. Next base: position 3,961 of record CAZENM010000067.1, read on the forward strand.
AGCCCGCGGAGGGAACAATTACTTTAGAGGCACAACACAAAGCGGGAATGTTAGCGATTACCATTAGCGATGACGGGGAGGGAATTAAATTAGATTCTATCCGTCAAAAGGTTTTGGAGATGAATTTAGTCCGCGGAGACATGGCAAACGCCCTGACCGAAACCGAATTATTAGACTTCTTATTTTTGCCCGGATTTTCTACAGCCAAAAACGTGACCGATATTTCAGGAAGAGGGGTCGGGCTAAATGTTGTTCAAACAATGATTCAAGAGGTTGCGGGATCCATTCGGGTCACACAGTCTCTTCACGAGGGAACAACTTTCCACTTACAACTACCTCTAACCCTTTCAGTCATACGCGCTTTGATCGTCGAAATAGCCGGTGAACCTTTCGCGTTTCCTTTAGCTCGTATCGATCGATCGCTGACGGTTGGACAGGCCGATATCGAAGTGATTGAGAACAGGCAGTATTTTAGCTTTGAAGGACAAAATATCGGTTTAGTTACAGCCGCGCAAGTGATGGCGATGGATGAATTAAGACATAATGCAGATTTCCTTCCCGTGATCATTCTGAGCGATCGCGCAAATACCTATGGCCTCGTGGTAGACCATTTTCTTGGGGAACGGGAGCTTGTTGTCCAGGAACTGGACCATCGATTGGGAAAAATTCAGGATATTAGTTCCGGCGCCCTCATGGAAGATGGCGCTCCTGTGCTGATTATCGACGTGGAAGATTTGGTAAGATCCGTTGACAATCTTTTGTCCGGAGGAAGGATTCATAAGCTCGAGTACGGTAAAGAAAAATCTCAGGTACGGCATAAAAAGCGAATTTTAGTTGTGGATGATTCCATCACCGTTCGCGAAGTGGAGTGTCGTCTTCTTCGAAACTACGGTTATGAAGTAGAAACGGCTGTCAATGGAATGGATGGTTGGAATGCTGTGCGGATTGGAAATTATGATTTAGTGGTCTCCGATGTTGACATGCCTCGCATGAACGGAATCGAACTTGTGAAATTAATTCGCGGAGATCTTCGATTAAAAGATATTCCGGTGCTGATTGTATCCTATAAAGAACGGGAAGAAGATCGTTTAAGAGGGATGGAAGCGGGAGCCAATTATTATCTGACGAAAAGCAGCTTTCATGATGAAACCCTAATAGTTGTTGTTCAAGACCTAATCGGAGCACCCTAAGACTTATGGAAAAATTACGGATAGCGATTGTCAATGATATGAAATTGACTCAAGAGCTTTTAAGACGCTTTATCCATAGCGTTCCTGAGTTCGAAATCGCTTGGGTTGCTAGCAACGGTCAAGAAGCCATCGACATGGCCGCAAAAGACACTCCCGATCTTATTTTGATGGATCTTTTGATGCCCGTTTTAGATGGTGTCAAGGCCACAAAAATTATCATGAAAAATACCCCCTGCGCAATATTAATCGTTACGGCAAGTCTGGCGAGCAATTCTTCAAAAATTTTCGAAGCAATGGGATTCGGTGCGTTGGATGTTGTGATGACGCCGATTATTGGGGGACCCCAAGACCTTAAGGCGGGGGATGAGCTTTATAAGAAAATCGAAACAATTTCAAGACTGCTTGGCAAAGCCATTACGATTACTCCTCGCGAGCCTAAATTTCCCACGATAGAGAAAAATTTAAAACAGAATAAATTTCCTCCGTTAGTCGTGATTGGATCTTCCACGGGTGGACCATTCGCCCTGTCTACAATACTTTCACAATTTCCCTCCAATTGCCCCTACGGATTTGTTGTGATACAACATGTGGATGAAAAATTTGCGCCGGGCTTTGCTTCTTGGTTGGGAACACAGATTAAAATGCCTGTACGCATTGCCGCAAATGGCGATACGGTCAAAGAGGGGACTGTGTTAGTCGCGGGGAAAAATGACCATTTAGTCATGACTTCAGGGTTGTTTGTGAAGTATGATTCTAAGCCTGTAGATCTTCCTTTCCGCCCTTCGGTAGATGTGTTTTTTCAAAGCGTCGCCCTAAACTGGCCAACCCCTTCAGTCGCGGTTTTATTAACTGGGATGGGAAGTGATGGAGCCTTGGGAATGAAAGCGTTATTTAATGCCGGTTGGCAAACAATTGCTGAACATCAAAGTAGTTGTGTGGTATATGGAATGCCTAAGGCAGCGGTAGAATTAGGGGCGGCAAAAGAGGTGCTGCTGTTAGAGATAATAGCCTCTTCGATTGTCTCCAAGATGAATAAGATGCATTAATAATTGTACAAAGTCCAGTGGAAGGAATTAATAAAATGACAATACAAATTACTCCGGAAACATTTCAGAATCCTGAGTCGGTTTCAATTTCTGTCCTCTTGATTGATGATCAAGTGATCATCTCTGAAGCAGTAAAAAGAATGCTTGAAGACCAACATGATATTGTCTTGCATTATTGTTCCGATCCTTCTTTAGCCATTCAAACCGCCGATGAAGTGCACCCCACTGTTATCTTGCAAGACTTGGTGATGCCTGAAATTGATGGATTGATGCTGGTGCGCTACTTCCGCGCTCACCCCTCCACCGCCGATGTTCCGTTGATTGTTTTGTCAACCAAAGAAGATCCTCTGATTAAGGCCGAAGCTTTTGAGCTAGGGGCTAATGACTATATTGTAAAACTTCCCGATAAAGCGGAATTGGTTGCAAGAATTCGATATCACTCCTCGGCCTATATCCGATTATTAGAGCGTGATAACGCCTATTTAAAATTAGAAGAGAGTCAGCAAATATTGAAACAAGAACTCGCTGAGGCAGCTCAGTATGTACGTTCTCTGCTGCCGAAACCTGTTACCGGTGAGATCTGCGCAACTTCAAGGTTTATTCCCTCGACGACCCTTGGGGGAGATGCCTACGGCTATTATTGGATGGATGAAGATCATTTTGCATTCTATCTGTTGGACGTTTGCGGGCATGGAGTGGGGGCAGCCTTACTCTCGATCTCCGTCATGAACGTTCTACGATCTCAAACACTGCCCAATACAGATTTTCATGACCCATGCAGTGTGTTAACATCCTTGAATGAAAGTTTTCAGATGGAAAATCATAACAATATGTTTTTTACAATCTGGTACGGAATCTACAATAAAAAAGAAAAACGAATCACTTATTCTAGCGGAGGACATCCTCCAGCAATCTTTTTTAATGGAAAATTCGACGGCAAAGTGAAGGCAGCTGAGCTGCAAACTCCGGGTCTTGTGATCGGGGGGATGCCCGGAATAAAATTCCAAAAGTATACTGTAGATGTAGAGCCTGGAAGTCGTTTGTACGTATATAGCGACGGCGTGTATGAAATCACCAAGCCCGATGGAAGTATGGTTTCGTTAGACGAGTTCATCGAAGTATTAAGCGTTCCCGATACGGTAGGCGAAGATGCCTTGGACAGAATCCAAGTATATACTCAAAAAGTCAACGGCCCAAAAGCCTATGACGATGACTATTCGATCATGAAGATCGATTTCAGTTAACTTTGAGTCTGTAGGATATACGCAAAGAGCAATTTCACTACAGACTCATTTCAAGTAACCTTGAATGACTTCTAACTTTGTGGTGTACTCGATAATCACCCTTTGGGGGTGTTGTAAATGCACATTTTGGGCGATCAAAAGCAATCGTGTATTAACTGAGGCACAGCCGTACTTGGTGTTTACCCACACGAAAATTCACAGGGGTTTAACACCCCTGTGTAAGTACATTCAAAAGGCTATTTCACCGTTCGCTATTATTTAGCTTGCAGGAGTGATATTCGAAGGCATAAACTGATGGACTAGGTTTGTTACAAAACCATAGACGTTTGCAGCCCATGTCTGAAGCATGTTAAATGCGTCGGGTGTGTACACATGCATCCCGTAAAATAACAGACCGAAGAAAATAAAATAAAAGATGAATTTGAACATAGCGAGCTCCTTTTAGTGGGCTTAAGTTCTAAATGTCATTATAGCATATATTAATTTTTAGAAAATTTATTTATGGTTTCACGCAATTTTGCCTTTCAATTCCTACGCGGATCCTATCTTTTCCCTGAGGTTCAGCGGAGAAAAAATGCCTACGCTTTGCAATTTCCTCAGGAAAAAATATTAAGTTTAGGAGTGGGTGACACGACAGATCCTTTGCCAGGTAGTGTGACGGAAGTGCTTGCTAGCAAGTCACTTACGTACTCGTCCCCAGAGGGCTATACTGGCTACGGCCATGACCTCGGGGATCCAACCCTTCGAAAAAAAATCGCACAGGTGATCTATAACGATAACGTCGACTGGGAAGAAATCGTCATCTCCGATGGTTCGAAATGCGATATCTCTCGTTTACAGCTCTTGTTTGGGCCGCAGGTGAAAATCGGGGTCCAAGATCCAGCCTATCCCGTATATGTCGAAGGAAGCCTACTGCAAGGTGTCAAAGACCCGATATTTCTTCCCTGTACCCCGGAAAATAATTTTTTTCCCGACCTGAGCCTTGCTGAGCACTGCGATATTCTTTATATCTGCTCCCCAAATAATCCCACCGGAGCTGTAGCAACTCGGAAACAACTACAGGAACTTGTCACGTTTGCTAAAAGTCACGGGCAAATTGTTATTTTTGACGCAGCCTATTCTTTTTTTATTCAGGATCCCAACCTCCCACGCTCAATCTTCGAAATTGAAGGGGCTAAAGAAGTAGCCATTGAAACGCACTCATTTTCCAAAATCGCGGGTTTCACCGGCCTTCGCTTAGGGTGGACGGTTGTTCCGCGCCAGCTTCGGTATACCACCGGAGAAAGTATAAAAAAAGATTGGGAAAGGTTAGTCAACACCACATTTAATGGAGCCTCCACACTTATCCAGCAAGGGGGGATTGCGGCGCTCAATCCCGAAGGATTAGCAGGAATTCAAAAAACCATTGCCCATTACCTTCAAAATGGGCGATTATTGCGTAATGCCCTTAGTCAAAGGTATCAGGTTTATGGAGGAATCCATTCACCATACCTTTGGGTGTATGTGGATAAACCTTCTTGGGAAGCTTTTGATGAATTCCTCCACCGCTACAAAATCGTCACAACTCCCGGGAGTGGTTTTGGAGAATCGGGAGAAGGTTTCCTAAGGTTTAGCGCATTCGGCAATAGAAAAACAATTCAAGAGGCTGTAGACCGCTTATGAAAATCCTTACCCAGGAAATCCCTAGAAGAAGTACAGCATGCGCTGAATGTAAAAGCCCTCTCCTCAGGGGAGCCGAAGTTATTTCGGTTTTATTAGAGGAAGCCCCCTTTCGGGCAGACTACTGCACAAAGTGCTCTGAGGATGCACCCAAAGAAACTCCGCGGTGGCGCAGTCAGGTTCCTGAAAGAATCAAATCACGCTACTCGGATATGAAGCGGGAAGAACGAGCGTTAGCGGTCTTAAAAGACCTGGTAAAAGAACCAACTGACCGCTGGGGCGAAATCTTTTTCCTGGCCCAATACTTGGAAAGAAAAAAAATATTACTCCTTAGGCAAGACTTAGTCACGATGCAGGGGATTCCCCTGTCGATTTATGAAGTTGCCGAGACAGAAGAAATCATAAAAATTCCACGCCTTGACCCCAAAGCTCTTCCTCTGGGGCAAATTCAGGCCTCCTTAGCCGGATACCTGAAGGATTAGTTTAGATTTCTTGCGACCTATTAGTCTTTTGTAAATCCAATGGCGCGGGGGCAGAGTGAATGAAAATATCCTAGATTTTATTAGATATCTCGCTTCCGAAAAAGGGGCGTCTAGTCATACAATCGATGCGTATAAGGGAGATTTGGAAGCATTTCATCTTCATACCGGAGAGGTATCCCTTTACACTAAACAACAGATCATCGAATTTTTAGCTCATCAGAGGCAGCAAAATTATGCCGCTGCGACAATTGCACGAAGGATGATCGCCCTAAAAGTCTTCTTTAAGTTTCTTGCTAGGGAGGGAGTGATCACAGAAAATATCGCCCTCTATCTTGAAACTCCCAAACAATGGAAAAAACTCCCCGAATACTTGACGGAAGAAGAGATTCAGCGGCTGCTGGAGATCCCCGGAGACACCGCCGCCGACGTTCGCGATAGGGCGATGTTCGAGTTGCTATACAGTAGCGGCCTGCGGGTCACGGAACTTTGTAAGCTAAAAATCTACGATGTCGATGACCAATTCATAAAAGTAATGGGTAAAGGAAATAAAGAGCGGGTCGTGCCGGTCGGGAGAAGGGCCGTCGAAGCTGTCGATCGCTATCTATGTCATGTCCGCTCGGGCTTCGACAGCGAAAAGGACACTACGTTATTTCTGTCCGATAAGGGGAAACCGATTCAAAGAGAATTTGTCTGGCAAAGAATTAAGCAGCGGGCAAAGGAAGCGGGAATTTTGAAAAATATTTCCCCGCATACCCTTCGCCATACCTATGCGACACATCTGCTGGATCATGGAGCAGATTTGCGAGTGATTCAAGAAATGTTAGGGCATGCGACGATTGCCAGCACTGACAGGTACACCCATGTGAGCCGCACTCGACTTCAAGAATCTTTTAATGCTCATCATCCGCGAAGATAGTTGACTTTCCTTGAATTGCCGAATAATATGCGGACTATGGAACAATTTGAATTATCTGCACAAACCATAAAAAAGCTGCGTGATCCAAGCACTCTGAAAGGCGAGTTAGAGTCGGGAAAAAAAATCCAAGAGATCTTGGGGTTTTCTCCGGAAGCAATGTCGTCGATGTATCGTTCTGCGCATCATTTTTTCACCGAACGTAAATATGAGGACTCTTCAAAAGCATTTTTGTTTTTATCCACGCTAGATCCCGGAAATTTCGACTATTGGATGGGGCTGGGGATGTCAGTGCAACTTTGTGGAGACTACGAAGGGGGGATTGATGCCTACGAAATGGCGGCCTTCCTGGATGTGGAAAATCCCGTTTCTTATTTTTATCTATCTAAGTGTTTTTTTGCCATGCATGACCGTGAAAATGCCAAGCAGGCATTAGAAATGGCTATCGAGTACTCTTCAGGGAATCCAGAATATTCAGAGCTAAGGCAGCATGCGTTAGCGGCGCTGCAGCTTATCCAACATGAGCTCTAATTTCAGGGGCCTGTCACGCTTTGCGTTTTAAAAAAAACAAATTTATAAGGCCGAAATTTTCGACTTCAACAGCTCATTCACGATCTCTGGTGATGCCTTTCCTCTAGACAGCTTCATCACTTGTCCAACCAAAAACGCAAAAGCCTTATCTCTACCGGCTTTAAAGTCTTGGATAGATTGAGGATTTTCAGCCAGAACCTTATCAACGAGAATTTCGATTTCTCCGGTGTCATGAACGGGTTGGTAGTCTGGATTCGCTTTAACAATTTCTTCAGGGTCTTTTCCCGGGGCGGCGACCATGTCATCAGCCACGGATTTCGCGATACGTCCGGTGATCACTTTATCATCGATCATCTTAACGAGTTTTCCCACAAAGTTTGGAGGGATTCCCGCGTCTAGGATAGTCTTGCCGCTTTCTTTATATCGCCCTGAAAATTCAGTGATGATCCAGTTGCAGATAGCCTTAGGGTTCATGTGGGTTTTAAGAGCCTCTTCGAAGTAGTCTGCGAGTTTTTTCTCGCTCACTAGGACGAAAGCGCTGTCTCGGGCCATTCCGAGTTCGTTGACATAGCGTCGTTCCCGTTGAAGCGGAAGTTCCGGCAGGTGTTTTTTGATTTCATCGACATAGGCTTGGGTGATGAGGATCGGAGGGAGATCAGGCTCAGGAAAATAACGGTAATCGTCCGCGCATTCTTTTCTTCTCATCAACACTGTTTGTTTTTTTTCCGGATCCCAGCGGTAAGTGGACTGTTGAATCACATTACTATGGTCAAGATCTTTATGAGCCTCATATTCGCGGATTTGCCGTTTGACTTCTGATTCGATTGCCATTTCCATAAAACTGAATGAGTTCATGTTTTTGATTTCGATCTTGTTGCGTAATTCAGTTTCTCCTTTGCGTCTTACGGAGATGTTGGTATCAATCCGCAAAGATCCTTCCTCCATGTTGCAATCGCTGGCATCGATGTATTGTAAAATTGCGCGCACTGCCATCGCATAGGCGGAAGCTTCTTTAGCGGAATGAATGCAGGGCTTCGAGACGATTTCAATCAGAGGGACTCCGGCACGATTGTAGTCAACACCCGCGAAAGAGGAAAAGTGTTTGAGCATTCCGGCGTCGTCTTCAAGGTGAGCGCGATCGACGGCAAAAACTTTTTCTACCCCTTCAACTTCAGCGACAACTTCTCCGCCGACGACAATAGGTTCATCAAATTGGGTGATCTGGAAGTTACGTGGGCTGTCGGGATAAAAATACGATTTCCGGTCAAACTTGCTGAAAGGGGGGATTTTTGCGTTGATGGCACAGCCGAATTGTACAGCTTTTCGGATGGCTTCTTCGTTTAGGACAGGAAGAGCCCCTGGCTGCCCCGTGCAGACTTCGGTGATGTTGACGTTTGGTTCGTCTCCAAATCGGTTCGGAGCCACGCTAAAAAGCTTAGACTTTGTATTTAACTCTGCATGGATTTCTAGTCCGATGATGATTTCCCAATCAGGGTGTGGGGATTTGTGAGAATGGGGCATAAATCATCTCCTATTGTGCAAGTGGGGGTAGAGTGTTAGGTTTAACTCGTTTTTCAAACGCATGAGCAAATTGTAATACTCGCAGATCTTGTTTCTGTGGGCCGAGTAACTGGATTCCCATCGGTTTACCTTCGCTGCTGAAGCCGCAGGGGACGGATATTGCAGGAATTCCGGCGAGGTTGGCCGAAATGGTGTAAATATCTTCTAAGTACATTTGTAGAGGATCTTTGATTGATCCCAGCTCAAATGCGGCAAACGGGGTGACGGGAGTAGCCACACAGTCGCAGGCCTCAAAGGCTTTGCGGAAGCTATCGATGATCAACGTGCGTACTTTCTGCGCTTTTCGGTAGTAAGCATCTTGGTAGCCTGCAGAGAGTACATAGGTTCCTAGCATGATCCGCCGTTTGACTTCTTGGCCGAATCCTTCTTCCTTTGAAAAGTCGTAAACTTCGTCCAATGTTTTAGCTCTTGGAGAGCGTACGCCATAGCGAATTCCATCGAAGCGGGCAAGGTTCGTCGAGGCTTCCGCGGTTGCTAGAATATAGTAAATTGCTAAAGAGTATTTTAGAATGCTCAAATCAATGTCAACCACTTCGGCGCCCAAAGATTTTAATGTTTCCAGAGAGTTAAGAAACACTTGCTTAGGTTCTTCTGCTAGCCCACTTAAAAATTGCCAAGGAACTCCGATTTTTTTTCCTTGAAGAGACTCGGGAAGGTGTCCTAGGTAATTTTCTGGCTCATCAGCATTACTGGTTGAATCTTTTGGACAGTGTCGTCCCATCACTTCCATCGCTAATGCGACATCTTCAGTACTTGCTGCTAGAGGTCCAATTTGGTCAAGCGAGGATCCGAAGGCGACGAGGCCATAACGGGAGACTCTGCCGTAGGTAGGTTTAAATCCGACGATTCCGCAAAGAGCGGAGGGTTGTCGGATGGAGCCTCCGGTGTCGCTTCCAAGTGCAATTAAGCACATTCTAGAAGCTACAGCCGCTGCGGATCCTCCGGAGGATCCCCCGGGAGTGCATTTAAGATTCCATGGGTTATAGGTGGTCTTGTATGCGGAGTTCTCAGTCGATGACCCCATCCCAAATTCATCCATATTCATTTTGCCGATAATGATCGCGTCTTCTTTTTCCAAGAGCTGAACGGCAGTCGAGCTAAATGGGGCGGTGTAGTTAGCAAGAAATTTTGATGCGCATGTGGAGAGTACTCCCTCGACATGAATGTTATCCTTGATTCCGATCGGAACGCCTGCGAGTTTTCCTAAGGGCTCACCACGGGCTTTTTTCTAATGTAGAGCTTTAGCTTTTTCCAGCGCTCGATCTTTGAGAACTAATAAAAACGCTCCGATTTGACCATCCAGCTGTTCGATTCGATTCAGGAAGTGCAGGGTGATTTCAACGGCAGAAGCCTTTCCTTCAATGATATGTTTGCGGAGTTCAATAGCGGTTAATCGATGCATGGATGTGCCTATGGGGTTGCTTTTAGGACTGGAGGGACTCGGATCATTCCTCCGGTATGTGAAGGGGCGTTGTCAAGGAATGTTGCGCGCGACAAGGTGGCGCCGACTTCATCTTTGCGGGTGACGTTCCGGTCGTGAGGGATCACATAATTACAGGGGGGAACATCTTTGGTATCGACTTCATTTAGAAGTTCCATATATCCGATAATGCTGTCCAAATCCTGCAGTAA
>CAZENM010000068.1:0-14079 GCA_964513575.1 uncultured bacterium
ACATCTGGAAGTAATAGCGGATCGGAAAGAACTGAAACATGCATACAACGGATAAGCCCCATCATAACCACTCCAACAACAAGGACGAACGAAACGATCAGTGTCACCGATTGCTCCCAAGCATCGGCACCAAATGGAAGGCTGTGATTGTAGACTTTTTGAGTTAATAAATTCGATGCCCATCCCGCAACAATGCCCGATAAATTTGTCCCAATTCCAAAAAGCGCGTAAAAACGCTTTGCTTCATTCAACTTCGTAATAGAGTTCGCAAACCCCCAGATCAGTAAGGAAAAAATAATATTGCTCCACAGCTCCGACATCACATAAAAACTGGTAAAAGTCCAGTTTCGTAGCATTGTAATCCACCATTTAAAACAAGCGGGAAGAGACGCGTCAAGATAATCAGCGAAAACAGTAGGGTGAAGCACATCTCTGTTGGGATATAGAAAAACAGTAAACACAAAGAAATACAATAAAAAGCCGCTTAACATCACATAAACAACATTTTCAAGTCTTAGGCGGTTTGACAATCTAGAGAAAAAATAAGTCATTAATATCGCGCCGGGAAACATTCCCCAAACTTTAATAAAAGGGATCACTTCAGCCCCAGATCCCTTTGCCGTTACAACCAAAGTGTCTTTTAAAGTGCGCAATATGTTATAGTCGAGAGAAACAAGAAAAAAAATCAAAAGCATCGGCATAAGCTTTCTAAGCTCAAAATTATGTACAGGCCAAATGAATGACCTCCACCTGCTAAATTCAGGTGCCCCGGGTGCTTGATCCAACATGAAAACCTATTCTTTGATGGGTATTTAGATACTGCAACGGGTGATGACTGAAATTTTGAAGGGATAGGCAGTTGAAGCTACTTTGCAAAGACGAGCAGTGCTTTAACTTCACGTTTTCCCCCTTGAAACAATAAAAAAACTGGTTCTTGGCCGAAATTATAAGTGATACCATCAAATAAAGCAATCGAATTTTTTCAAGATTGACAGGATGATTATCTTTCGCTATACAAAAACTACTCAAAGAACGGCATTTTAATTACAGAGTCACCTCTTGGGCGCCTAAGTTTTAACAAACGGAGAAATCAATGAGCGAAAAACTATCCCTAAAAGATCTATCTGTAGCAAACCAGAAAGTTTTAATGCGAGTAGATTTTAACGTCCCCGTTGATACAAACGGTAACATCACTGACGATTCCCGAATCTTAGCCTCCCTTCCCTCTATCAATTACGTCTTAAATCACGGAGGCTCCCTAATTTTGATGAGTCACCTAGGACGACCTAAGAACGACAAAGACCTTTCAGCCTCCCTAGAACCATGCGCCAAAAGACTTTCGGCATTGATCGGAAAACCGGTTACTTTTGTTTCTGATTGTATAGGAGCTCAAGCATCTTCCATCTGCAAAACTCTTAAACCCGGTGAAGTTGTTTTACTCCAAAACCTCCGTTTTCATAAAGGAGAAGAAGATCCGACATCCGATCCGGATTTTGCGAGACAGCTGGCTTCGCTTGGTGACCTCTACGTCAATGATGCTTTCGGATCGGCACATAGAGCACACTCTTCGATTACAGAGATTGCCCCATTTTTCCCCTACAAAGCCGCTGCGGGTTTGCTCATGGAAAAAGAACTTCATTATATCGGGGAATTGTTAACAAATCCCAAACGCCCTTTCATCGCAATCATTGGCGGATCAAAAATTTCCACAAAAATTGGTGTCTTAAAATCCCTTTTGGCAAAAGCCGACCGAATATTAGTTGGCGGTGCGATGAGCTATACATTTCTAAAGGCACAAGGAGTCTCGATTGGTCGCTCCCTTTGCGAAAACGATTTTGTCGACACAGCCAAAGAGCTTTTAACAATCGGAAAAAACAAAATCATCCTGCCGATCGATCATGTTGTCACCAAAAAAGCGGAAGAGGGCGCCCCCTATGAAGTGCAAAGTGTTATCGATCCGTCTTTAATAGCCGTCGATATAGGCCCTGAAACAATAAAATTATACCTTTCCGAAATTACTCAAGCCCACACTATTCTATGGAATGGCCCTATGGGTGTGTTTGAAATCCCTGAATACTCCCGTGGAACAATCGCGATAGCCGAAGGATTGACTCAATCCAAAGCGATCACAGTCGCTGGCGGCGGAGATACCCTTGCAGCGATTCGCGCAGCAAATGTGGGGGACAAAATCACTCATCTTTCGACAGGGGGCGGAGCGACTTTGGAATATGTCGAATTTGGGGGATTACCTGGGATAGAGGCCCTTTCAAATAAAAGATAGAAGAGTATTCAAAGATGAGCGCAAAAAGTGTTAACAGCAGTCCTTGATAGACGATGTAACGCTTTGCGTTTAAAATGCCCTAAAAAGCTTACGGATTTGTGGCGTTCGATTGCATTTCTAAGCAAGCCTGCTTAATTTGTTATTTAGGAGGAGATCCTACTGATCTCGAATCCCCTCAATTTTTTACCAGCCTCTCTGTGCTAACAACTCTTCCTTCTTTAGGTTCTGGCTTTCGATGTCTTTCATCGTATCCAATAACCCCTTAGAAATATCAGCCAACATTTCCGGATCGTCATAAAAAGAAACAGCCGCAACAATCGCTTTTGCCTGATGAAGAGGATCTTTTGTTTTAAAAATGCCGGAACCGACGAAAATACTTTGAGCTCCCAAACGGATCATTAAAGCCGCATCTGCGGGTGTGGTAATTCCTCCGGCCGCAAAATTCGGCACAGGAAGAATTCCTGTTTTAGCAACTTTTTGAACTAATTCTATCGGAGCTTGCAGACGCACAGCTTCTTCATATAATTCTGAAGGGTTCATCACCGAAAGCTTTCTGATTTCAAAACTAAGCGCGCGAAGATTACGGACTGCTTCGGCTATATTTCCTGTTCCCGCCCCGCCTTTTGTACGGACCATTGCTGCGCCTTCGGAGATTCTTCTAAGGGCCTCTGTTAAATTGGAATAGCCGCATACAAAAGGAATTCTAAAGGGGTGTTTATCGATATGGTAGTCTTCATCTGCCGTAGTTAACACTTCGCTTTCATCAATGTAATCCACAAAAAGAGCTTCAAGAATTTGGGCTTCAACGACATGACCGATACGGCATTTTGCAATAATCGGTACAGAAACCGCTTCCTGAACGCTTTGCACATGCTCGGGATTAGACATTCTCGCGACACCGCCGTGATGGATGATATCCGCCGGCATTCTTTCAATCACCATAACGGCAACAGCGCCCGCCTCTTCCGCGATTTTAGCTTGCTCAGAGTTCGTGACCTCGATGACCACACCCCCTTTCAACATTTCCGCAAGATTCACTTTAAGGTCAAATGACCCTTTCGGCAACTGACAAGAACCATCGCGACGCATTAACACCTCCACACTATAAAAATATCATTATATAACGGATATTTATAAATTATACAAAAACACCTTCAATAAAAAATCTAAAGCTGACCAAAGGGATTGCAATTTTGACCAAATGAATTGCCCTTTTTTCGTTTTTTAATTTCAGTACGTAGCGAGAATAATAGATCTTGGTCGAAGTCTTTATGAGATGCCCAAATGAGATAATCTAGAGGAATTTCTTTCATCGACCTTCCCTTGTGTTTTCCTAAGGGCATATTTTTCAACAGAACGGGCCTTGATAGAGCATCGAAAATTTGTGAAATCGTTTTGAATTTTTTGGATAAGTATTTGAAGACGTCGATGTTTACTAACACATCGCTCATTGCCCTATGAGCACCCTCTTCTTGAATATTAAAATGTTTTCTAAGCTGTTCTAACGAATTAGTGGGGCTTTCCCCGTACATCCGCGCCAATCGAAGGGTATCGATCATTCTGTTATTGCGAATAGTCGTCGGAATCCCCGCACGGTCAGCGGCGTTAGCGAGCATATCGACATCGAATTTCACTCCGTGCCCAATGATGATGTGCCGTCCTATCATTTGCAGAACGTTAGGGAGAACTTCTTCAACTTTGGGCTTTCCCCGAACCATTTCCTGAGAGATATTATGAATTTCAATCGAAGACTGGGGAATTTCAACCATCGGATCAATCAAGGTTTCATATTGTTCAAGAATTTCATTCATGGTGAATTTGATCACCGCGACTTCAATCACACGGTCTGCGTTAATGTCTAGCCCTGTAGTTTCACAGTCAATGCATATAAAAGTTTCTTTATCCATCATGTGCCACCTCTTTTGGGGGGATAGGAGTGTTTAGAGTCGTAGTGATCCAAGACATAAGCTCCCGACGGCCTACGCGATCCAGTGTCGAGTAAAATAATTTGGGAACTTTTTCACCCCCAAACCTATCCATAATTTTCTTAGCGGCGCTCATCTTCTGATTTTGAGTCACTTTATCAACTTTAGTCAGTACAATAAGCGTGGGTTTGTCTTGCGCCTTAATCCATTCCAATAAATCTCGGTCTTCCTGACTGGGAACTCTACGGATATCAAATAAAAACAAAATTATTTTAAGATGTTCCCTTTTCTGCAAATAATTTTGGATCATCGGTCCCCATTTCTTCCGAGTTTCAAGGGGAACTTTCGCGTACCCATATCCGGGAAGGTCTACAAACATCAATTGATCGTTAAGGGTAAAGAAGTTAATCAATTGCGTTTTTCCGGGCACGGAAGACGTTTTCACCATTCCTTTGCTCATGAAAAGATCGTTTAATAAACTGGATTTTCCAACGTTCGAACGTCCTACAACCGCAATTTCAGGAAAAAATTCTCCACGGTCATTTTTGATGTTGGGGTAGCCAGCCGGCTGAACGGCGCTAATGATAAATTTGGGGTTTTTAAATTCGATCTTCAATGGAGGCCCCTTTAATATTTATTTGTCGTAGGTTTTCTCCGTAGTGGGAAATCTCGACTCGGATCACCGGAGTGGCGCTTAAAAGCTCTTCAATTTTTTCGCTCCACTCTACGCAACACACGCCATCTCTGTGCAAGTATTCATCAAAACCCATCCCCAAGAAATCATCAACACCTTTTAATCGGTATAAATCAAAATGGTAAACGGGTAATGCCCCTTCGTAGATATTAAGGTAAGTGAAGGTGGGGCTGCAAATGGTTTCCGGCGCATGTCCAGTGCAGGCATGGACAATTCCTTTTATACACGTTGTTTTTCCGGCGCCTAAGTCGCCAAAAAAACAAAGGAGATCTCCCACCCTCAGCTTTTGACCTAGGTCATAGCCGATCTGAAATGTTTCATCTTCTGAATGGGAAATCACCCTCATGGGTTACTCAAGCCACTCCTCTATAAAAGGAGCAAATTCTTCGAATTGAGCCAACGACTCGATAAACGAAGCTATTTTGTCCTCTACTAGCTGTTTCTGAATGAAATCCAAAAAGTGCTCTTCGATCTGGTAGCGGTTTTGCCCTTGAACTTCAACAAGGGACAACTTTTTCATGTAGTTCTTTTTAAAGTCGTCTATAACACCCTGTTTCGTGTTAAACAACTTTCCACTTGCTACCGAAGAGTAAACGACTTTTTTGATCGCTTCTTTCGGCTTGTTTTTCGGAATGTAGTTTTGTATTACTTCAGGATCATCCGAAATAAAAAATCTCTTTACACGTAGCCCGTTAACACGTTCAGTATTCTCGGGACACTTGGAAACCCAATCATAGATCGCGTCTTGAGGGTTAGGATGGGTATTGTCCCCAAACACCTTCCCAGAAAAAGGACAGATATAGATTTTTTTAGTCTGATCATTGACGCTTTGTGGAACAAATCCGATTTTAATTTCGGTTTCATGCCAGATTTTACCCTCTTGTTCCAATCGGCGAATCGCTTCTTCAGCACTCTGATAGATGATTTTTTCTTTTGGATACAACACGGGTTGAAGGTTAAACTTACATTCAATAAAATGAAGGTAAGTATTAACTAGTTCAGCGGAACGATTCTCGCTCAAATACTGCTGGAGCGACTCTTTTAACTCTTCCGTAATGATCGTCTTCGTCATCTTTACCTCAATCAGGAATAAAAAGTAGGGGAATTTAATTGAAAATGTATTTAACATTATCCTTGTTGTCCAATAATAATCAAGGAAATTTTCTCAACCCTAGGATGAAGACCTTATGCTAACAATCAAATACCTTCCTACACCTGGATATCATACCGTTCTGGAAGCAACAGACCCCGACCATAACTTTCATTGTTATGTCGCGATCCACGACTGCACACTCGGCCCTTCCCTCGGAGGACTAAGAATCTATCCCTATGAAAATAAAGAAGATGCATTAAAAGATGCGCTACGCCTCGCCAAGGCAATGACCTATAAATCGGCAATTTGCGAGGATGGATTGGGTGGAGGCAAAAGCGTGATTATTTCTCATAAATATTACCCCGAAGCCACAAAAGAACTCCACCTGCAAATCTTCGCGAAAGTCCTAGATTCTTTAAAAGGACAATATATCGCCGCCGAAGACATCGGAACAAGCCCCGAAGACATGGAAGTGATCCGAAAGTTCACCCCCTACGTCGCAGCCCTTTGCAATGATCATAGCAGCGGCGACCCCAGTAGATTCACCGCATGGGGTGTATTAAGAGGTATTCATGCTTCCGCACAGCACGTATGGGGATCCTCAGACCTGAAAGGAAAAAAAATTCTGGTCCAGGGCCTTGGACATGTCGGCGCCAAACTAACCCAATTTCTTTTTTGGGAAGGCGCCGATTTAATTTTGACCGATGTTAACCCTACAAGGCTCCATCATGAAGCCATGTTAACCGGCGCCAAAACCATAGCGCCCAATAGCTTTGCCGATGTCGAGTGCGATATTTTCGCCCCTTGCGCAATGGGGGGAGTTGTTAATGAAGACACCATCGGGAAATTTCAATGTAAAATTATTGCAGGCGGAGCCAACAATCAACTATCTACCGGAGATCTTGGCATCAAACTCATGGACCGCGGTATCTTATACGCGCCCGATTTTATCATCAATTCCGGGGGCATCATCAACGCCGCCGCCGAGTTTAATCCCGGAGGCTACCACCCCGTTGAGTCCAGGGAACGTGTGAACAAAATTTACGACACCCTTTTAGAAGTTTTTGCAATGTCAGAAGCGGAAGGAAAGCCCACAAGCTTGGTTGCGGACACTTTGGCAGAATACAAGTTAAAGCATGAGATCGGAAAAAGAGTCCACCCGATACATTTTGAGATATCGCCCTCGAAAGTGCTTTAACAAAAATCTGAACAAGAGCGGCCCGTAGTGGACTGAAACGAAAAACGTTTGTAGGATACACGAGAACAGCAATTTTACCACAGCCACTCTGTGGTAAAATTGCTCTTTTCGTGTATCCTACAGACACATTCCAAGTAACTTCTGTGGTAAAAATGTCCTTAATATGTTCTTAAAAGAGACAATTGTTCACGGGACTGCCGGTGTTCCGCAGCCCCTATTGTGAAGAAAATGTTTTTTAACTATACTGTTTCTAAAACTCGAGGAACTCGTCATGCAAACCATCCATTCCTTACTTATCTCCCGATTTGCCGAGGCCATCCAAAGAGCCTTTCCCGACGCGGAAAACCCACCCGTTGAAATCACCCAATCCACTCAAGAAAAATTCGGCCACTACCAATGCAACTCTCCAATGAAATTGGCTAAATTAGTAGGTAAGCCCCCAAGAGTTATCGCGGAAATTTTAGTTAATGAAGTTGATAGAACCGGCGTGATTCAATCGATTGAAATCGCCGGCCCCGGCTTCATTAATATCGTTCTTATCCCCGAGTTACTGGAAGAAAAAGTTAAAATTGTTTTGAAGGACCCTCGTTTAGGAATTGAAAGCCAAAAAACCGCTAAAAAAGTCGTCATCGATTTTTCATCCCCAAATATCGCCAAAGAAATGCATGTTGGACACCTGAGATCAACGATCATCGGAGATACCCTAGCACGACTGTTTGAATTTTTAGGCTATAATGTTCTAAGGTTGAATCATATGGGAGATTGGGGAACCTCCTTCGGAATGTTGATCGCCTACATTAAAGAAAATCACCCCCAAGCCCTAAAGAACTCGACAACAACACTTCAAGACCTAGTTCAATGGTATAAGCTTTCAAAAAAACAATTTGATGAAGACCCCGAATTTAAAAAACGCTCCCAATTACAGGTTGTGGCTCTGCAGGGCGGAGATCCCGATGCCCTTTCAGCTTGGAAACTGATCTGTGAAATTTCAAGAACAGCCTACCAAGAAATTTATGAGTTTTTAGAGGTGAAACTAGAGGAACGGGGCGAATCCTACTATAATCCTGTTCTTCCCGGTCTGGTCAAAGAACTCGAAGAAATGGGTCTAGTTTCCATTTCCGATGGCGCGAAGTGCGTCTACCTTGATGGCTTTGTTAACCGCGAAGGCGACCCACTGCCGCTCATGATCCAAAAGTCAGATGGTGGATACAACTACGACACCACCGACATGGCCGCCATCAAACAAAGAATTACAGAAGAAAAAGGCGATCGCCTCATCTACGTCACCGATGCGGGACAAGCTCTCCACTTTCAACTCGTTTTTGCTGCCGCTCAGAAAGCCGGATATTTAGACCCCAAAAAAGTTCGCGTGGACCACGTGCCCTTTGGGCTTGTTTTAGGAAGTGATGGAAAGAAATTCAAAACACGATCAGGCGACACAGAAAAATTAATCGATCTGCTCAACACAGCAATTGCTAAAGCCGAAACAATCCTGACAGAACGAAATCCGGAGATGCCCAAAGAAGAACGGTCGCATCTTGCGCATGTTCTGGGAATCGGAGCCATCAAATATGCGGACCTCTCCTGCAATCGTGTAGGTGATTATCACTTCAGCTACGATCGCATGCTCAGATTTGACGGCAACACCGCCGCCTTCATCCTCTATTCCTACGTGCGTGTTTCCGGAATCAAAAGAAAAATCGGCATCACCGATGACCAACAACTCAATCTCGAAAACTTGAAAATTTCACACCCCTCTGAAACAGCCTTAGCGCTTCAAATTTGTCGCTTTGGCGAAGTTTTAGAGACGATTACAGAAGATTTATTCCCCCACCATCTCTGCGAATATCTTTACAACCTGGCAGAAAAATTCAACGCCTTCTTTAGGGACTGCCGGGTCGAAGGGACTCCGGAGCAAACTTCCCGGTTAATTTTATGCGAGGCAACGGCAAAAACGTTAAAGACGGGATTGGAATTGCTTGGCCTAAAAACCGTCGAACGGATGTAATCCTTGCAGCTTTTTGCTCTCAATGAGGCAAAAGAATGGATCTCTGCAGCCTCGGCATTAAGGCAGAAAGACTACACCTGCCCCGAATGCAATTCACGAGTCCGCCTTAGAGCGGGGCAGTTTCGACATGCCCACTTTTTCCATCTCGAAGAAGATCGAATCTGCCGTCAAAACGGTAAAAGTCAAGAACATCTTCAAGCTCAATTTCAACTTCAACAAATGATCCCCGAAATCAAACTAGAACTATCATTTCCTAGCATAGGAAGAATTGCCGATGCTGCATGGGAAAAGGAAAAAATCGTCTTTGAAATCCAATGTTCCCCCATCACTTCCACAGAACTAAAAGCCCGCAATAAGGATTATGCCAAACTTGGCTGGAAAGCTGTCTGGATTTTCCACGAGAACCGCTACAACCAAAGACGCCTTACTGCCGCAGAGTGGGCAGTAAGGCATGAATCTCATTATTTTACCGATATCGATCAGAAAGGAGAGGGAAGCTTTTTTTCTCACCGTTGCATAATTTCACAAAGCCTACGCGCGGAAACGATTTTAAGGAAAAAAATAACCTTCACCACCCCCGTTAGAACCGGGAAAAGACTCTATTTCTTAGGAGATGGCTGGACAGAAGTCTTAGAGGGAAAAAATTTATTAAACCAACCACTTTTTTACGTAAAGGCATTTGCAAGGCGTACTCTTATAGTCATTAAATCCATATTGACCATGTTCCTAGAAAAGGCCTGCCGATAAACATTAAATTGATATTTTTTTCGTGATTCATTCACATTACTGATAAATCAGGGATCGCTCAGCAGTAAACTCAAAGTGACTTCAACATCACTATTGCCTAATACAAGCCCCGAGAAATCCTTTTTCCCCACTCGAGCCCTTTCACTCCACTTAAATGCCTTTTCTAGATTTTTGAAGTATCCTATTCCGTTTGTGTAGCAAAACGCAAGGTTTCTCTGAGCAGAGACAGACCCTCGTTTAGCGGCCTTTCTGAAAGTACTAACAGCTCGAATGTCATTTTTTTCTAAACCGAGGCCATAATGATAATAACACCCAATATTATTCCATGCCTGAAGATATCCTTGATTTCCGGCTAGCATTAAATAATTGGTCGATTTTTCACGATTCATGGCGACGTATCGACCGTAGAAATATAACTCGCTCAATTTAAACTGGGCCCTTGCGTATCCTTTTTCTGAAATTTCCTCGAGTAGTTCAATCCCTTTTTTTCGGGTTTTAGAAGAGCTATCCATGAAGTAATTCCCCAGTTCATACTGGGCTTGTAGAACCTCACATTTGGCCGCAAAAGCTAAACACCTAAGGGCATGGACCCTCTCTTTTCGATTAGGATATTGCTTTAAGCGATAAATCCCATACAGATACACTGAATAGGGGGATTTACTTTTCGTGGCTATTTCCAAGTAATGGAAAGCTTTTGTGGTGTTTACAGGTAAAATAGCCCCTGACATGTGTGTATAGGCGATTAATTCTGCGGCAATAATACTGCCATTCTCTGCTGCATAGTCATTTGCGCCTAATACAACCATTGCTTTGTATCGTCCTAAAACGTCCCCTTTTTCATTATACTTGTTTCTTATGGGATAAAGATCAGATTGAAAGCCACGAAAAACACCGTGGATTTTTTGCAAAATTGATTCGCATAACTCTCTTTCTTGACGCCATAATTCCTCGATATCGTTCGGATTCAAATGGTGTGTATTCATCAATAACGGTTGAGGATCATTAATAAAGGCGAAGGCTTTTGGTTTTGCATCCTCCAAAACAAAAGGATTAAACTCAGAAGCGTAAGGATTAAACAGGTTTGCTTGCACAATCTCTCCAAAAATTCGATTTACATAGGTATAGCCCGTGAGGAAATATGTACGCAAGCTTTTACGCCCTAATAATTAACAAGTTATAATTACATCATTTAATTGAATGATATGTTTAAATTATAAGACTTAGTACCTTAGGAGACCTCGATGGCCGCGTTTAGTGACCCTGTGCAATCACAGTCAAACTCAATGTTTTTTTATGTAAAAAAAATTCCTTCCGCTCAAAAAAAGCGGTTTATTTTAGGGCAAATTGGAACTGAACGTGAAATTTCTAACAGTCTAATATTTGACGATTTAAGACTTGTTAAAGGGAATGATATTTCTAAACGGGAAAAAATACATGGAGGTGTTGTTCACCTAAACGCACTCCTAAAATCAGATGTTTCCGACTCCCCTAAACTTGTACGAGTGTGCGTAAGCACGGATGAGTTAGCTAAGTGTTTGGGAAAAACATCCAAAGAAATCCAATCTGCCGTTAAAAATAAGGCCCTTGGCACACTCATTAAATACAAAATTGATTCGGACAATCCCCAAGTAGAAAGCTCCGAGGCGAATGAAGCACAGACGTTTATTGTATCAAAGCAATATGGAGTGTCACGTGAAGAATTGGATAGCCTCCGAGAAAAAATCAAGAGCATTAACTTTGATGCAGACTTGGGAACCTTTATCAGTCGCCGCAACAAAGAACTTAATCTTAGTAAATCTATCGTTAACATTCCAAATGGCCCATTTTCAGGCACTTACATTTTGTTAAAAGAGGCAGAACTGGGAAAAGGAAGATTCAATCGCACGACCTTAGCGATGAATATAACGACAGGAGAACTCAAAGTTTGGAGAACAGCAAGAAATGAGGATGTGAAAGCAAAAGAACGTCGATTCAACCAGGATTTGATCAAAGATAGTCTGGGGATCGTTGTAGGAACCCCTGTCAATTATAAAGGCAATTGGAAGGATAGAAGAGGCGGAGGCTCTAAGATCAGAGGAATCGAAAAGATAGGATATATTACAGACTATCTCCCAGGCGGGACTTTGGCAGATAAGATCGCTGATAAATCTTTAACCATACAGCAAAAAATCCAAATTGCGATTCGGCTAGCGCAAATTTTAGGGAAAGAAATACACCAGAAAATGATCGTTCATTTTGATATTAAGCCCGATAATTTATATCTCGACTTAGCAGGAACTCTTTTTATTGCCGATTTAGGGTTGGCTGACTCTGTCGGAGCAAAACATCACCGCAGAGGGACACCCGGTTATACAGCCCCAGAAGTCCACAATGCTTTGCCTGGGATAATGGCAGAGTGTTTTGTCGCAGACCCGAAAAACGACATCTGGAGTGTGGGCTGTGTTTTAGTAGAACTATTTGGCCCCAAAGGGTGGATTAAAGATTTCAAAGAGTTAAGCTTGAGTTTAGGGAGTGAACTAGAGCAAAGAAAAAAGAAAGAGATTGATCAGATAACTAATAAACATTTTAAGAACACTAAGGAAGGCACTCTCGAGTATAACATAGAACAGTTAATCAAGCGATGCCTGCAATTTGACCCTGCAGAAAGGCCCACAGCGCTGGAATTGGCTTCTATGCTCAAATCCATTTTGTTATTCACGAGGCCTGAATTTACTCACTCTTGAAGTTCCACTCCTGCTTCTTAAGACGGTATAACACATGCCGTTTAACTTTGTTCCCCTCCGGGATATGGGGATGGTCAAAATCGTCCTCATGGTTATGATGCATACCGAGTTTCTTCATGACATTTCTTGAAGGTGTATTTTGTACCGCTGTAATAGCGATAATTTCTTCAAAATTTAGGTCGTTGAATCCGTATTTTAAAGATTCTTGCGCCCCCTCCGTGGCATACCCTTTTCCCCAATACTCAAAAGCAAGCCTCCAGCCTATCTCAACGGTTTGCGGGATTTGAGGGAAGAGATTGAAATATTTCAAGCCGATAAAACCGATAAAATCAGCGCCATCAATCACAGAAACGGCCCAAAAACCCCACCCATGTTCTTCAAAATGTGCTTTAATTCTATTTAATTCTTCACAACTTTGCTGACGATTCCTTGTTTCCGGAAAAAATTCCATGACGCGAGGGTCTGCATTGAGCCTTGCAAACGGTTCTATATCACTTTCTTGCCAAGGGCGGAGAATAAGTCGCTCTGTTGTCAGTATTTTCATCAGCAAAAAACCTTTTAGTCTGCAGGGATTAGAACAGCCCTGAACCTGTTAAGAATTCCTTTATAAATTACACTTACAAGGAACATAATACCTAAAAGAATAACGATCAGCCCAGCAGTCGTCACGGGCATATCGTAAACTGTTAAAAGATGTCTTGAAAGAGCCACTCCAATCACAGAAGCTAATACACCGATTGCCATAGACAACAACAGAACATGCTTAAGTTGATCCGAAAGCAACCGAGCGGTTAAAATAGGGCCGGTGATAAATGCCAAAACCATCAACACCCCCACCGCACGGAACGCCCCGATCACAGTTGCCGAGACCTGAATCATTAATAGATAATTAAATGCCCCGACTGAAAAGCCCAGTGTGCGAGCCAAACCCGGATCAAAAGTTGTCAGGACGTATTCTTTAAAGAAAATTCCCGTAACGAGTAAATTCCCAAGCAATATCGCTAAAGCCAGAAAACAGTCGTGGGGCTCTAGGGCATCAACATTCCCCATCACAACTTCTGTCCCTATATGGGCGTTTTTTGTCGCCAAGGTCACGATGATAATTCCAATCGCAAAGAGTGTTGTAAAAACGATTCCGGTACTCGCATCTTCTTGCAAACGTGCTGTCTTCGTCAAAAATTCCGTTAGCATCGAAGTTCCCATTCCTGTAATCACCGCCGCAATAAGCATCGTCTGCAAATTCAACTGATGAAACAATTCATGGCTTGCTCCCGAGGATGTGATAATAAAAGCAATAACGATCCCAACCAGGATGGTGTGAGATAAAGAATTAGCCAGCATCGACATCTTACGCAAAACCAAAAAAGTTCCTACTAAGAAGAAATTAACTCCATCTGTAGTCAAACCATT
>CAZENM010000069.1:0-13840 GCA_964513575.1 uncultured bacterium
TTTTAAGGGGGAAGAGTCGGTTGGAAACATCGCGCTCGAATTGCTTAAAGACCCTGCAGTATTAAAAGATCCTGTCTTTTCGACATACCTAGTGTTTCTGTGCGAAGAATTACCTGCTGAACCTTATCAAAAAATGTTATTGGAAATTGGAAACACACCGGATCTTTCAAAGGAACTTGTAAGGGACATTTTGGTGGTAGCTAAAACGATGATTTAAATTTCCAACACGGCATGGTCGGAAAAGCATTGAAGATGAGTTCCCAGATCTTCACATAAGTTTTGCATCTTTGATAAAATGCTTTCCCGACGGTCAGAAACGACCAAATTTGCTTGAAATCCCTCGATAAGGGTAGGGTAAAGAAAAAGCTTCATCTTTTGGTGGAGCTTTTTTTCAATAATAAACAAAAACGATTCATCATTTTTTTCAATTTCATCGACGGCGTAATCATCGATAAAATCTCCGGCACAATAAATAACGGGTCTGTTTTTATAGATTTCTATCCCCCGAAAGACATGCCCGGAGTGCCCAAAAACCAGATCGGCGCCCGCGTCAATCAACGCGTGCGCAAACAGTTTTTGCACCCTGGGAACATCATAGCCCCAATTGGAACCCCAATGCGCGGATAAGATAACAAAATCTACTTCTTGTCGTAATTTTTTGATTTCTCGAAGGAGGTTTTGGGCTCTATGATCGGAGATTTCGGTAGGGACATAGAAAATGCCGGGTTTATTCTGTTGCGCTTCCCAATTGGGTTCGTTGTCGGTAAAAGCAATGAGGCCAACTGTACCGTCCTTCAGCTTGCAAATGGCTGGCTGAGTTGCTTGTGACAGATTCTTTCCCGCGCCTGCGTGCGCGATTTTCTGTTGATTCAAAACCTCTAACATCCTCAGCAGGCCTTCATCTTCGTAATCAAGGACGTGATTATTAGCCAAAGAGACCAGGTGGATATTTGCGGCAAGCAGTGAGTGAACGTTCTTTTCATCGGAACGAAAGTGAAACATTTTAGGAGTGGCGGACCAAGGATTACCTCTATTGGAAAGAACGCATTCTAGATTACACACAGCGAGGTCAGCATCCTGAAAAATAGTCAAAGTATCGCCCCAAGGATCACTTGGATCTTTTTGCTTGAGGTTTTCATTCACCAAGCGTCCAAGCATGACATCGCCGACTAACGCAATTTTCATCGGTTGCCTCGATTATTTTGATTGTAGGTGCAGCATAAACCATTCTTTAGCTAGGTCAGCAACTACCTCTAAACATCCGGCTTCTTCAAAAAGATGAGTGGCGTTAGGGACGATTTCGAAATTTTTAGGACAAATAAGGTGTTCAAAGGCCTGTTCATTTAATTCGATCACACCAAAATCATTTCCTCCAACGATAAATAAAGTGGGCGCAACAACTTTATTTAAGAGGGGCATCGCCAAATCAGGACGACCGCCGCGCGATACAACGGCTTTGATGTCACGAGCCATCGTCGCGGCGACTTCTAAAGCTGCCGCAGCTCCTGTGCTGGATCCAAAAAGCCCTATGGGAAGATCTTTTGTGGATGGATTAGTTTTTAACCATTGGACAACGATTTTTAAGCGCTCGGTAAGAAGGGGGATATCGAATCGTGTCTGGGTGTTTTCGTCTTCTTTTTTGGAGAGAAGATCAATAAGCAGTGTTGCGAGTCCGCCTTCATTCAAGACATCTGCCACAAAATTATTTCGTGGAGAAAATCGGCTACTCCCGCTCCCGTGAGCAAAAAGAACGATTCCGCGGGGATTTTGAGGGATTTTCAGCATTCCCTCGAGAGAGACTTCTTTGTTTGTAACATGGATCAGCTCAGATTTACGCATAGTCTAAGGCCTCCTCAATAACTTTTAAATCACGATCGGATACGTATGGCTTGCCAACTCCCGTTATAGAAACGTATTCCGAATAGTACACTAGCTAAAAAATTATAGAAAACGATAATTGAAACAGCCTGTTCGACCGAACCTCCTGTTCTCACAACGAAAAGGTAAATCGGCAAAACCATGATCACCCAAACGCTTAGCGAGCCAAACCACATTAAGAAATTCGTATCTCCCGCAGAAATTAATACCCCTGCATACAGCATTCTAATCGCTTCAAAAAAGATATAAACGACAATTCCAAATACGGAAAACATCATGGTTTGGTAGATCGCTTGAATTTCTTCCGGGGAAGCATGCGGCATGAACATAGGAAAAACGAGATGACGTCCCCAAGCAAATAGGAGTAAAAGAGCGATAAAAAATAAGGCGATCAATTTATATCCCGATTTTACGACCTGATAAACTTTTTCTGACTGTCCGGCTCCGATTAAATTCCCGCAAATTGTAGAAACGGCTTTGTTGATCCCTTCGGCGACAAAATAAAATACAATGGCAAAAGTCTGACAAATCCCGGCGACCATGATATGGTGGTGGCTCATTTGCGTCATCATTTGGTAATAACTTGCCCAGGCAAGAATCTCAACGGCAGCAAACACAGCCGCAGGGGTTCCGAATCGGCAGCAAGTTAAAAACTTTGTCCACTTAAACCTATAGTCCCCGGTTCGGGATTTGTTCCGATGTTTTTTATTGATGAAGATCGCGAATAACACAACCACTTGCAGTAAAGAACTTCCACAGGTTGCAATAGCAGCTCCTTCAATTCCCATTGAGGGGATCCACCCATCGATTCCAAAGATTAAAAAGTAATCAAGGATTCCATTAAGTAAGTTTGCGCCTACGGCTAAATATGTGATAAGACGAGTTTTTCCCTGTCCCACAAAAAAACCGCATAACGAGGCATACATGGCATATGAAGGGGCAAAAAACATCATCCAATTAAAGTAGATTTGTTCCATAGGCCTTTCGGAACCATAGATCCAATCTCCTCCCCAGTAGGCTAAAGGAATAAAAACCGCGCAGCTCATAATGGAAAACCACAACATCTGCCAGACCGGTTCTCCGAGCTTTTCTATTTTCCCGGCTCCGTTATCTTGCGCAACGAACACTTCTGAAATGCTGGCTAAAATAAAACAGCTATAACTAAAGGTCCATCCTAGTGTTGTCGCATTAACCAGAGCGCTTAGGGCTTCTGAAGAATAATGGGCGATCAGGAGTCTGTCGACAAACAACATCAACATTAGAGAGAGCGACATGATCATCAAGGGAAACGACATCGCGCACAGTTCGCGCAGGCTTCCGGTCTCATGTTTTGTAAGTGACATAAGTTCAATTATTCATGGCGATTTCGCCAGAATCCTTTTTGGTATAAATAACACCCTTTACTCTATAAGCATAGGGATAAAATACAGAGATCAGTTCCTTAAGAAACGTGACACAGTTTATTCGGGATTGGACGTCAATTTCCGAGGGATTTTCGAAACAAAAAAGACCAATATTGGCATCGATGACCCAGTAGCACTTACGCGCAGAATCCCATCTGACTAAAAAAGCATGACCCCCTCGCAAGGTAGACAAATCAAATTCCACCCATCCGGCAGTTTTGCTTAGAAGATCGGAGTGATATGTAAATAGGTCAAAAAAATCTACTTTAAAAGCAATATACAAGGCCTCAAATATAACTTCACGAACTATTTTGTTTTTTCTGAAATATAATGGCTCTTCTTCTTCTCTTACTCCAAACATTTTAGAATTCGTTAAATAAGCTGCTTGAATAAAACGATCCCAGGGAAGAATTTGAACTTCTTTTTTCAATTCTTCGACTGTAATATCCGGTTGATGAAGTGCTGTAAAATAGAGTCTTTGAGAAAATGCTAGACAAACTCCTTTATACAGGACTGAATCACGATCTTCAAACCCTTGAACAAATTCAAACTTTAAAT
This sequence comes from uncultured bacterium, assembly GCA_964513575.1. Taxonomy (GTDB): domain Bacteria; phylum Chlamydiota; class Chlamydiia; order Chlamydiales; family Parachlamydiaceae; genus CAMFKA01. The sequence goes on from CAZENM010000069.1 coordinate 3,840, forward strand.
TTTTGCCCCATTTAGTAAAAAATTCAATTTTTTTATCAAAGATATTTTTTTTAAGAGCATTTATTTCTTGTGACAACCTAAGTCTTTTCACATGGAGCTTTTGATTTTGCTCTACAAATTGTGAAAACTCTTCCACACTCTTCGTTTCATTCTTCAGAAGGTATATGAGAAGAATGTTACTAAAAAACATGTTTAAGATCTCTTCAACTTTTTTATCTTTTTTCACATCGAAATTTTTCAAAATCTGAACATACAATTTCTTGTAGATAACCGAATTACTATCCTCCGGAAACAAAGACTCGACAGTGGGAACAATATCCTTATGGGACTCTGTCAGCTCTTGTTTCAAGTTGTCATATAACCCGACTAAAAACTTAAATTTTTCCGAAATAACGACGTTTTCATTTTTAGAGATTTCATCGAATTTCATATTAAAACATCGCAATAGGTTTATTTCTGTTTCGGTGCAAAATTCGCTGTCGGTACTTTCTTCTAATATTTTTTGAGCGATTACGGCTGTTTGTGAAGAACTCGCTTGTGAACTTTCAAAAGCACGTTCTTGCACATCATATAAACCACTTTTAACATTACTTATTCTTTCAACATTCATAAATAAACCCATATTAATTATTCAAACCTAAAACTACATACTAACTCAGATTATTGCAAATACAAATTAACATCTCACAAGAAAATACTGCTTAACCTAGTACTCCGAATCAAACAGTTTCAACTTTTTTCAAAGCCCCCTACGCATCCTATTTTTCCTCTGTATTCCACAGACTCACACAAAATCTTTGGGAATAAATTCTAATGTGGTAGGATGCGAAATATAATTGTAGAGAGAGAACTATGAATTTGAAAACTATATTACACTACCTATGTTGGGTATTTGTCGCGGTCTTGTTAACAAGCTGCGAAGGCAGAAAAACCATTGTCAACGGACTTGATGAGCGGGAAGCCAACGAAATTATGACTTATCTTTCAGGAAAGGGCGTTGAGGCCTATAAAGTAATGAAAGTAGCCTCAAGCGGTGGTGGTGGTTCTAAGATTGCTGAGTTTGATATTCAGGTTCCGGAAAGCGAATCCAACCAGGCAACTTCACTTTTGAACCAGGTAGGACTTCCACGCAAAAGAAGCCAAAACCTTCTTGGAATTTTCTCTTCCGGAAGTTTAGTTCCCTCTGAGATGCAAGAAAACATACGCTATCAAGCCGGGATTGCCGATCAGATTGCGGGAACCATTCGAAAATTTGACGGGATTTTGGATGCGGATGTGACCATTTCCTTTCCCAAAGACGACCCCTTAAACCCCGGTCAGAGCAGAGGCAAAATTACCGCATCGGTATACGTCAAGCACAACGGAGTCTTGGACGACCCTAACAGCCAGTTATTATCCAGGGTTCGCCGTCTTGTAAGTGCTTCTGTAACAGGATTAGACTATGACAACGTTACCGTCATCCCTGAGCGCGCTCGCTTTATCGACACACAGCAAAGCATTAGCGGAGCAAGTCAGGAAGACAAGCAATATGTGAGCATTTGGACACTTATCATCGCAAAAGAATCTGTAGCTAAGTTTCAAGTGATCTTCTTCTCTATGAGCATCATGATTCTCGCATTAGCGTTATTGCTGATTTGGACGATTTGGAAGTTCTTACCTGTCCTAAAGGCTCAAGGGGGAATCAAGGAGTTATTTACTCTTCATGCGATTAAAGCCGAACCTTCGGTAACAGAAACCGCTCCCGAAGAACCAAAAGAAGAAAAGCCACCTGAAGATCAGGGAGGAGTAACCTAAAATGGCTACCGGCAGGCAGGCTCTTTTCTTTCAACTTCTTTTGAACAAATACCACGCTGCTGACGGCAGTACAGTAATGCAATGTTTACCGGAAGGTTTTAGGAATAAAGTTCTAGGAACAAAAGTCTCCTGGAACGACCCTAAAGTGATGCTAAGGTCTCCTGCCGCAAAAATTAAAAACGTCCATTATTCATGGATTGTTCCTGTGATTGAGAGGTATCCAGAAAACCTCAGAGCCTTGTATGCAGAAGCGCTTCCATCGCCGACCAATCAGCGAATATTATCCATGTTAAAGCTACCGAAAACACCACTTGCAACAACGTGGAGTCGGGACTACTTACTTCACGATCTAGTTAAAAGGCTGGAATTAGACACCATCACTCCGATAGAGCATCTTCCCCAATCTATACTTTCTTTTACTCTTGAATTTTCTAAGGAAGAGCTTATTGAATTGATTGATTTTTTAGGGCTTTATGACCTGGCCGAGGAGATCCGTCGAATTGTCGATAAGAATCAGCTAAAGAAAATTTACACCTGCCTTAGCATCAAAAAACAGCACTTCCTAAGAAACTGCCTACTATCCAAAGAAAAAGTTTCCACACCCAAGCTCGAATTAGAAAAATGGAATGGCGACCCGGAATCATTAGAAAAACTTTTGCATAAAAGAGGTCTTGTACGTTTTGGTAAGGGATTGTCCGGACTGCCCGCTGATTTCATATGGCATATCATTCATCGATTGGATAGCGGCCGCGGATTGCTTCTTTCTAAATATATTTCATCAAAAGAGATTCCCGGAATCACTTCCGTAATGATTCAGGAGATCTTAAATATTCATAACTTCTTTAAAAAGATGGGTCTTTAGTGAGTGATAAATGTTTTACCTTAATTGATGGATCTAAGGTTATTTTAGGACCAAAAAGAAAAGTGATCCCCGCTGCGGAATTTTCCACAGTCCTGTCCGCTCAGGAGGTTTTGGAAAAAGTAAAAGAAGATGCCGAAAATTACCGCCTTCAAGTTGTCAAAGAGTGCGAAAAGCTGAAAGAGGCTGCGCAACAAGAGGGTTTTGCAGAGGGATTTCGATATTGGCAGGAACACGTTGCGGCACTGGAAAATGAAATCATACAAGTCCGTAAGGATCTTGAAAAGATGTTGATTCCTGTCGCGCTAAAGGCTGCAAAAAAAATTGTTGGCAGAGAAATCGAACTCTCTGACGAAACGATTGTTGATATTGTCTCCAACGCCCTAAAGCAAGTTGCTCAACATAAAAAAGTTACAATCTATGTAAACCCTAAGGACCTGGAACGGCTGGAAACCAGTCGCGTCCGTCTTAAAAAGATTTTTGAAAGCTTAGAAGTGCTTTCTCTTAGACAACGTGGAGACATCACCCCCGGCGGGTGTGTGATCGAGACAGAAGGGGGAATCATCAACGCTCAAATTGAAAATCAATGGCGCTCACTAGAACAAGCATTCGAAAAAGTGATGATCCATCACACAGAGGGAGAAGCAAAGGTATGATGTCCGCGAGATCCTTAAAATATATCCTAACCGGTCTAATCGCCCTGGCTGTGTTATTCACTCCTATTGAAACGCTGTTTTCACAAACCACTCCGACTAAACCAGGAACAACCCTGACAAGGCCCCCTACTGAGGCGCAGCAAAAAGCAACAGCGGCACAGATCCGTCAACAGCAGCAGGAGCAATTTGACAATTTTAAACGCCCTTCCTTGATTACTCAGGGTGTCGCTTTGACGCTGCTGTCCCTGTCGCCGTTCATTATTATGATCCTCACCTCGTTTATGAAGATCGTTATTGTATTATCCCTGCTTAGAAGTGCCCTTGGAGTGCAACAAGCCCCTCCAAACCAGATCATCAACGGCGTTGCCTTTATGCTATCTCTATTTGTGATGTATCCGACAGTGACCAAAATGTATGATGCCGCCGAGCAAACTATTATCGAAAAAAAAGCTCCCGACACATTTACGTCGCCGGAATCATCTGCGTATATCATTGAAGTGGCAAGCGCCGCTAAAGAACCCCTCCGAGAATTCTTAAAGCGGAACTCAAGCCCAAAACACCAGAACCTTTTTTACAGACTCGCTTATAGAATATTACCTGAAGATTATCGCGCGAAGATCAAACCTGATGATTTTATGATCGTGATGCCTTCCTTTATCACTAGTCAATTGAAGGAAGCGTTTGAAATTGGCGTCTTGATCTACATTCCATTTTTTGTGATCGACCTTGTAACATCGAATATTTTGCTGGCGATGGGGATGATGATGTTATCTCCCGTAACGATTTCAATGCCTTTAAAGCTATTCCTGCTTGTCATGTTGGACGGTTGGACGATGCTTGTTGAAGGGCTTGTGACTACATTTAGATAAGGTGGTTTATGTTTCAAACACGTGTAATTGAATTGGCTTATCAAGGGTTGCTGCTTATCTTGATTCTCTCGGCACCCCCGATCCTAATCAGTATGTTTTTCGGGATTATCGTTGCGATTTTCCAGGCTGCAACTCAGATTCAGGAACAGACGCTTTCGTTTACAATTAAATTGGTAGCTGTAACCCTTACGCTGATGCTGACGGGAGGATGGTTAGGGGCTCAGATTATGAGTTTAGCTAATGATATTTTTTCAAACTTTCCTCGCTGGAGCCTCGCGAGCCCATAGGAGTGAAGTCTTAAGATGCTCGATTCCTATGTAATGGATTTATTGACCAGTGCTTTCGCTAGGGGTAACCCTCTAGCGCCGCTCTCGTTATTTTTTCTTTTTATGGCTCGTTTTTTACCGATCATCGCGCTTTCTCCATTCTTTGGAGCAAAGGTCTTGCCGCATCCTGTGAAAGTTTGTTTCGCGATTTGTATGTTTGTGATTTTTCTTCCTCGATTGCTTCTCGTAACTACTACCCCCTTGAACTATAATTTGGAGTTGCTTTTTTTCTTTTTCAAGGAAATTTTTATCGGGATTACGATGGGATTCATCATCAGCATGCCTTTTACAATCGTTTCTAGCGCCGGAATTATCATTGATCACCAAAGAGGGGGAGCGAGCTTGATGGTCAACGACCCCACAGTTCAGAACCAGTCATCGCCTTTGGGAACCTTGTTCAATTATGTGACTATTTATTTGTTTTTTTATATCGACGGACCTTTTTTGTTTATTGACGGCCTTCTCACTTCTTATGACATTATTCCTCCAGATGCGCTCATTAACCCTAGTTTCTTTCATCCCGGATCTCGCTTTTATCAAATGATCCTTCAATTATTCCAGAAGGTGATGGTGGTCTCGATTCAGCTTGCCGCACCCGCATTGATTGCCATCTTAATGACTGACGTTTTTTTGGGAATTGCTAACCGTTTAGCTCCCCAGGTGCAAATTACTTTCTTGGGTATGCCGTTAAAGTCATTACTTGCTTTGGTTGTTATTTGTCTGGGATGGAAGCTGCTAAGCGAAGAAATTATCCACCAATGCAAATTGTGGATTAACTCCCTCAACGATATGGTCACCATGTTTAACCCTGACATAACAAAAAACCTTCTTCAACAGTAGCTGAATAAGCCGGACGATATTTCTTTCAAAAAAATATTCATCAAGAATAGAGTGGGGCTTTTATATCAACTTAAGCTGCGCATTATGGATTCAAAAACTCTGCAAAACCCCACAGAATCACGCCTAAAAAAGATTGGACGTCGTTTAGGGGCAGTGGCTATATGTCTGCTCGTTTTTTTTGCTGTCGGGATTGCCTTAACATTTAAATATATGTCTACTTACAAAGCGAGCGCTGTTCTCCTCTACCAAAGCGAGCCTTTTTTATTAAGAAGCAACAATTTTTTATCACCCTCTCTACCTACAATTCTGGATATGATCACGCTCCCCGCAAACTTACAGAGTGTAAAATCAAGCCTAGGCCTGGACTTAACTCCGGATCAATTAGTCGGAATGATCGATGTCCCCCCGCCTCGCGAACATTCAAATTTAATTCGTATCTATGCCAAAGCGAATAACGCAGCCTTGGTTGTCGATATTGCAAATAGTGTGGCCAAACAGTCTGTGAAAAATAGCAGGGAATATCATCAACAACAACTTCGCGAAGAACTGAAGAAATTTGAAGAGCAGTTTATTGTTGCGCACGAAAGACTCACCAAAGAGTTGGGTGAAATCGAAGATTTTAAACGAAAAAACCCCTATCTTCAAAACAATCAGGAGCAATCTACAATCTCTGTACAGCTTCAAAAGAGTCGCCAGAAGGTAAAAGACTACACTTCACTATATCAAAGCCTGCTAGTGGAGCATGAAACTTTAAAAAGGGAGATTGCGACGTCGGGTGTAACTATCAAAAATTCTCGTCATAAAGAACGTCTGCAAATGGATTTGATGAAATTGCAGGGAAAGGCCCATTCGTCCTATAAAATCAAACAAGACTCCGAAAGAGATTTGGAAGAATTAGAGAGGTCTCTTGGGAATCTAACCAATGAACAGATCGCGTTTTCGAAGTTGAATCTTCAGGCAAACATCACACAGGATAGAATTCGCGCCCTCTCCGGAGCAATTGAGGCAACTAAGCATCAATTGGAAAATCCTAAAGGGAACATAGAAATCTATCAACTTGCCGATAAGGGTACCCCATTGCTAGAAGGTACATTGTTAGGTGAAATCCAACGCTGCTTGCTATGGATGGGTCTGGATAAACCTCAAAAATCCAAATAGTTTTAGTGGTGCAAATCACAAAGTGCAGTGAGGCTATTTAACGTATGGCAGTACGCACAAGATCAGCAAATATTACGCCGGCGATGATTTCGGGATTGGAGCTTTGACCTGAAATGATCAATGGGTGCTTGCGGTATCTTTCCGAGCAGATAATCACAACATTTTGACCACCAGGAACGCTGTAAAGCGGGTGATACTCACCGATAGAGGTCAACTCCACCTTTATTTCTTCTTCATTAAAGCTTGCGATGTAGACCAACTTTTCCCCTTTTCCGCATCTGGCCCGGTACATTTGATCGAACTCTTTATCAAACCCTTCGATATTAGCAAAAAACTCTTCGATAGACTTTGTTTTCAGGTAGCTATCGGGAACAAGTGGGGTCATCAGAATATCCTCGAGCTCAACAGGCCGAGAGCTTTCGCGAGCAAGAACTAAAAGCTCATTGACGGTCCATTTTCCACACAATTCATCGCGCGGATCTAGATAAGGAAAACATTCCTCGTAAACCTTGCGAACAACTTTCGAGAATACAGGGTTTTTAGGGTACTCCGCAAGGACTTTGGAAATGAATGGGGACAAGACAGCTTCGATAGAAGTGATTTTGTCTCCGGAGTTAATCATCTTATTAATCATATTTAACACCGGCACACCATCGCCCACGCTCGCTTCGTATAGATATTTCACACCTCGCTGTCTTGCCAAGGCGCGCAGCGCGAGGTAGGAGTGATAGGATTCAATATTAGCGCGTAGGTTGGAGGCGACAACAGAAATATTAGAATCAAGAAGAGAGGTATAGTAGTCGGGAAGTTTTTTGCTAGAAGAGCAATCTACAAGAACGCTATCCATAAGATTCAGTTTTTTAATCCGAGAAATCCATTCATGCAGATCCATTTCATCTTCGGAATTATTTAACGCGTCTCTCCAGTTGATGAGATCGACCCCTTTGGGGTTCAGGACCATTTTTTTGCTGTTAGAAACCCCAACGAGGCGAATATCAATTTTTTCATTTTCACGAAGGGATTTAAATTGTCTTGCCAGTTGGGATAGAAGGGTGCTGCCAATTTTCCCGACCCCTGTCAAAAATATATTAAGGGTTGCGGAGCGGGTCACAAAGAATTCTTCGTGTAAAACTTGGAGGGTTTTAACTTCGTTTTCTTTATTTACAACGAAGGAAATATTCTGTTCAGAGGATCCTTGAGTCATGGCCACAACATTAATCCCATTCCGACCTAGGGATGAAAACAGTCTTCCGGAAACTCCCGGGCTGTTTTGCATATTTTCCCCAACGACACCGATGATGGACAATTGTTCTTGAATAATCACTCGATCAAGCAATAACGCTTTTATTTCCGATTCGAATTCCTTTTCTAAGGCCTCTTTGGCGATTTGTCCTTTTTCGGGCGCGATCGCGAAACAAACAGAATGTTCTGAAGAACATAATGAGATCATGATAATACTGATTTGTTGCTGAGCAAGCACTTCGAAAAGTCGCTTTGCGACTCCCGGAACACCCACCAACCCTGCGCCTTCTAAGCGAATAATCGTCGAGTTGTCTATTGAAGATATTCCACGAATAGGTTGCTGTGATGCCACGACTTCCGAAACGATCAAAGTTCCCACAGCATTCTCTAGCGTAGGATTCCAGATTCGAATAGGGATATTATATTTCTGCGCGGGAGCGATGGCCGGTGGATAGATCACCCTTGCTCCAAAGTGAGAAAGCTCTAACGCCTCTTTATAGGTAATCATTGGAATGGGATAGGCATGGGGCACTTTTGCGGGGTCGGTTGTCATGACGCCGTTTCTTTCACTCCAGATATCAATTTCATAAGCGTTTAGGGCAGCTCCAAAGACCACTGCCGTTAGATCAGTGCCTCCTCGGCCTAGCGTTGTGTATTCGCCCGTCTCAGTTGATCCGACAAACCCTGTAATCACAGGAAGGATGCTATTTTCTTGAAAGAATTCGCGTATAAGTTTGATGCTTTCGTCAAAGTCAACACGGGCGCGACCGAAATGGTAGTCTGTCCGAATAAGGGGATGAGCATCCACAGCGGCGGCATGGCTAATAGACCCTTGAAGCCCTCCCGCCACTATTTCTGCGCTCCAAAGCTCGCCGTATCCCATGATGAGGTCTAGAGTTTTTGGAGTAATTTCTTTAACAAGGAAAACACCATGGAGAATTTCTTGCAAGTCATGGAAAGATCTGTGGATATTATCATAGATAGTTTTTAGGTGTTTTTCTGAAACAACTCCGGCAGCGGCCTCCAGATGTGTCGTTTTCAATTCCATCAAGCCCTGTTTATAGGACTCAATCCCCTTGGCGGCATCTTTTGTCATTTCGATCAATACGTCTGTAACACCCGTCATCGCTGACACGCAAACGGCGATTTCAGGATTAGCCCGAAACGTTTGCTTGATTACGTCAACAACTCGTTTTATTCTATCTGTTGTCGAAAGGGCGGAGCGCCCAAAACTTAAAATCTTCATGTTATATTCCTACTAGCGGGAAAGGAGATTCACCTGTCCTTTTATCAATAGATCTAAGAGAGCAACGTTCTTCTTTTCCACAGCTCTATCAATAGGACTATCACCTAACCGATTTTTCGTCGAGGGATTAGCCCCATAACGGATAAGTAATTCGATCGCTGCGGGATTTTCAGTATTTACTGCAACCAGTAGTGGAGTTTCCCCATTGCCATCGATCTGGTTAGGTTCACCACTGTTTTCCAAAAGAATTTTGGCCGCTTCCATTTTATTTTTTAGAATTGCCAAAGTCATAGGGGTGTAAAAGTAAACGTTGGGAGGCAGGCCTACCATTTTAAAGCGGTTAAGTCGATTAGGTTGCGCCCCCGCTTGAATTAATCCTTTGACGATGTCTCTGGACTCGTAGCCGCTGTTAATTGAACACCACAGCGGAGTACACCCCTGCCCGTCTTCAATATCGACAATGGCCGAGTGACGAATCAACGACTGAACCAGATCGACATGCCCATTAAATGCCGCGACATGCAAGGGGGCAAATTTCCCAATCGGGGCATCTATCTTTTGATTGACATCAGCGCCCCATTCTAAAAGCAGGTCGGCATAGCGGACAGAATCGACTTCTTTCGGCAAAAAGGAAGCGTAATGAAGAGGAGCATAGCCCCATAAATCTACCACATTTGCATTAGCGCCTCGCTTTAGGAGGAAATGTAGACTTTCTAGCTGTTGATGGCGAATGGCCAGGTGGATTGGGCGATAGCGAAGCTTAGAGACATATTCGGGGTCAGCGCCATTTTCCAGTAATATTGCAACAATTTTTGGTTGTTTAGACTTGATAGCGATTTGCAGGGGGGAATAGGTGTCCGGTCCGCAAATCCGATCAGGAAAGGATTCATGAATAGCCTGTGGCATGCAGCCATCAAAGACCCCTTCAACAACCTGATTCACATTAGCCTTACGGTAAATCATTCTTTGCACAAGGGTGTCGTACCCCTTTTCAATTGCTAGCGACAATGT